>JAGRDO010000057.1:0-1066 GCA_020447005.1 Paracoccaceae bacterium | reverse complement strand
CGTTCTGCATGAAGACGAGGTTCCATATCTCGATGAACCGGTCGCCATCCTGATCCGCCGAACCCGGCGGACCGCCCCAGATGTGATCGCCGTGATCATAAAAGATTTCGGTCGAGGGGCCACAGGGCCCGGTTGGCCCCATGCGCCAGAAATTGTCGTCCGTCGAGATGCGGATGATCCGGTCGTCGGGCAGGCCGGCCACTTTCTTCCAGATCGACGCCGCCTCGTCATCGGTGTGGTAGACCGTAACCAGCAGCCTGTCCTTGTTCAGCCCGAAATCCTTCGTCAGCAATTCCCAGGCATATGGAATCGCCTGTTCCTTGAAATAGTCGCCGAACGAAAAGTTCCCCAGCATTTCAAAGAAGGTATGGTGCCGTGCCGTGTAGCCGACATTGTCAAGGTCATTGTGCTTTCCGCCCGCGCGCACGCATTTCTGGCTGGTCGAGGCGCGCACGTAGTCGCGGGTCTCGACCCCGGTGAAAAGGTTCTTGAACTGCACCATCCCCGAATTCGCGAACATCAGGGTCGGGTCGTTCCGTGGCACGAGAGGTGAGCTTTCGACAATCCGGTGATCGTTGCGGCGGAAATAGTCGAGAAAGGTCGAACGGATATCATTCAGGCTGGGCATTGGGCGGGGCCTCTCGGGAAGCAATCAAGGTCTTCGCTGCTGTATATACATGAGACGCGCGGTGTCCAGAAACGAAGAACCGGGCAGCGTGCTGCCCGGTTCCTGCCGGTATCGGGTTTCCCTTTCCGAAGGTCCGCGCGTCTCGCCGCGGGCGACCCGCCTGAAGACGTCAGGCCTCCATCACATCGTCACTCGGGCCATCGTCCGAGGCCCCGAAATCAAGCCCGTGGCTGGCGCGGATCTTGTCTTCGATGGCGTAGGCGACGTCGGGATTGTCCTTCAGGAACTGCTTGGCGTTCTCGCGCCCCTGTCCGATCCGCTCATCGCCATAGGAATACCAGGCGCCGGATTTCTCGACGACCCCGGCCTTCACGCCCAGATCGACCAGTTCGCCGGTCTTCGAGATCCCTTCACCATACATGATGTCGAATTCGACCT
>JAGRDO010000176.1:1435-1698 GCA_020447005.1 Paracoccaceae bacterium | reverse complement strand
GTCGTTTCGGCAAAGACAGGCTGATCGGCAAAGGCCGGGATCACGCCGAAACGGTTCTCGCCCGGGATATCGGCGGCGGTCAGTACCGCCTCGATCCCCTCGGCGCCGGCCAGCCAGCCGTCGAGGTCGCCGAAACTGAAGCCGGCATGGGGGTAGGGCGAGCGGATCACCCGCACCTCAAGCGTGCCGGCGGGGCCGACATCGTCGCCATAGGCCTCGGTCCCCTCGACCTTGCCCTTTCCGTCCAGCCGCCGGATCGCGGC
>JAGRDO010000176.1:0-1379 GCA_020447005.1 Paracoccaceae bacterium | reverse complement strand
CGGTATCCCGTGCAACGGCACAGAACGCCGCCAAGCGCCTCTTCAATCGCCGGCACGTCGGGTGTGGCATCTTCGCGCAAAAGCGCGGTCGCCGCGACAATCATGCCGGGTGTGCAGATGCCGCATTGCGCCGCGCCATGGTCCTGAAAGGTCTCGGCCAGCTTTTGGCCCACGGGATCGCTGGCAACGATGCCGCGCACCGTCTCGACCGAGCATCCTGCCACTTGCTGCGTCGGAACAAGGCAGGCGCAGGCCACCTCGCCGTCGATCAGCACCGAACAGGCCCCGCAATCGCCTGCGTTGCAGCCGATCTTGACGTCGCGCGCATCAAGGCGTTCGCGCAGCGTTTCCGAAAGGCGCTCGCCCGTCGCCGGAACGACCGATGAGGGCGTGCCGTTCAGCGTGAAATTCACAGTGTCGTTCGCAATTTGTCCGTCCATGGCCTATTCCCCCCCGCAAGCGCGAAGCACGGCCCGGCGGCACAGTTCGGGCACCACGTCACGCCTGTATTCATCCGAGCCGCGTACATCCGAGATCGGGCTGAGCGGCGCGTAGTCGCCCGCATGCCCGAAGGCGGCCGCGTCGATCCGCGTGCAGGCCATGCCGGCCAGCCGGTGTTCCAGCGCCGGCAGGCGCTGCGCCACGGGCGAACAGCTGCCCACGGCAATTCTGGCGGCCGCAATCCGGTCGCCCTCGGTGTCGATCACCGCAGCCACCATCGCGATCGAGATCACCAGATGCGTGCGGCTTCCGAGTTTCACGAAACTGCCCCGCGCGCCCTCGGATGGCGCAGGCATGACGACCGCTGTCACCAACTCGCCCGGCGCAAGCGCGATCCGGCGCACACCGGTGATGAAATCCGCAAGGGCGACCTGCCGCGTCCCCGCCTTCGACGCGATCTCGACCCGCGCATCAAGGGACAGCAGCGGCGGCACGCCATCCGCGGCGGGCGAGGCGTTGCAGATGTTCCCGGCGACGGTGCCGCGGTTCTGGATCTGGACCGAACCGACCTGCCGCGCCGCCTGTCTCAGCCCGTCGAAAGCCGACGGAAAAGGATAGGCCGCAATCTGGGTCCATGTCGTGGCCGCGCCGATACGCCAGCCGTCATCCGTCCGCGCGATCCCCGTCATGCCGGGAATCGTGCCGATGTCGAGTATGCCGGCCGGCATCTGGCCGGGCCGCAACGAAGGAAAGAAATCCGTGCAGCCCGCGACAACGCGGTACCCGTCTTCAGCCAGCGTCAGGGCCTCGGCCATGCTTTCCGCAACGATATGTGGCAACGGCTTCCTCCCGACCCTTTATCGTTAGTACACGAACAATATCTCTGCCGCTGACCCGCTGTCAAATCCTTATTCGCGCATCGTCCTTGCACGTTCGGA
>JAGRDO010000175.1:12021-14091 GCA_020447005.1 Paracoccaceae bacterium | reverse complement strand
CGCGTGGTGCTGCTTGATCTCCTTGGTTATCCCGCGCAGCCGCGCCAGGCGCTCCTTGCCCTTCTGGTCGTCGTTTCCGTTTTTCATTGTCAATGGCCTCTCGTAACGCCCGCTCGGCTTCTTCATCGGGGACGCTATGGTTGAATACAATGCGATCAATTTCGGGCTCTGGAACGCCAGCAAGCTCTGCCTCAAGCATAGCATAGGCCAGCCGGCGCTCAGAGTCAGCGGCCTCATTGAACAGCCTCCCTTTCGGTGGCTCGTCGGCATCCTCCAGGATGTCCTGCTCAAACTGGTCAAGCGCGGCTTGCAGCTGGTCAAGCTCCTCCTCCCTTGCCGCCCTCTCTACTGCGAAGTTGGATGACGGGGAGTATACCGGCGTACCTGACAACGAGGTTGATATTTTGTCCAAAAGCGCATTGGCGCTATATTCCTGGTCGCCAAAGAACCCCAGCTGGGATAGGTACTCGGCCATTTCATCAAACGATTTGCCGCCACTTGCGCGGAATACCGGCGACAACCCGCCCACCCGGCGGCCAAACTCCGCGGGGTCTATCCCTTGGGCCCGAGCCTCCTCTCGATCGAGGCCGCCGGCAGCGGCGATGGCGTGTAGAATTTCCCGGTCAATTTCGGGGATCTCGGTTTTCTTGATCCGGTTTTGATCGGCCAGCGCCTTGGCCGCCTGATTTACTTGCGCCTGAATCTCTGCGCGTTGTCGGTCGTGCTCCTCTTGAAGCGCAGGAATCGACGGAGTGTAATCACTCGGCTCAACGACAGGCTCTCGGTCTGCCGGGGCGATAGAGAGAAGCGAATTGAGCTCATTCTGTCGGCCATATTCCTCGGTAGCCCGCTCGATGGCGCCAGCCTTTTCATCCAGAATTCTGGACTCATTATTCGAAAAATCTATTCCGTTGCCCGGTGGTGACGCGGCATCCATCGGAGCAAGGGACAAACCCCCGGCCTCTGGCATATCAGGCCTTTGGTAGGGAATGGCGTCCTCTGGCGTCAAAGGCCGCATTTCTTGGCCGCCAGGGCCAGTTGTTTCATATGGAACACTGTGCAGCGGCTGCATCTGCTCCTGATACGGGTTGTAGGTTACTGGCGACCCGGGGCCATCAGACGGCCCGGGAGGAACGTCTGCATTTGTGGGCATGCCTGCAGGGTCTTGAGGCACATCCTCAGACCAATATACCTGCTGCTTGGCAATCAGCTGGTCCAGAGTGTCGCCACCGCGAGCCTCTGCTTCCCGGGCTGCCCTCTCTGCCCTGGCGTCTATCTCCCGCTCACGCTCCAACTGTTCGCGCTGCCGCAACCCCTCTGATCGACCGGCAACAGCACCAAAGCCGGCGCCCATAGCCGCGCCAGCCCCAAGGCCACCCACCATTGCCTCGGGAACGCCTTCAGCAAGCGACCGGCCGGGGTCGGCATTTGCTTGAACTGCAGCGTTGATTGACGCCTGCTCTGCGCCTGACTGCAGAGTTTCCTGTATGCCTTCCGTCAGGGCGCCCTTGCCGGCGCCCATCAGCATTGAGGCACTTTCGCCACCCATAACCTTGTCCAGCGCCTCACCGAAAGGCGAGGACAGGAAAAATGTCGAGGCGGCCGTCATGGCTGCGGCATCGCCGCCGGCAGCCTTGGCCATCGTTTTGCGCGCGTCCTCCGGCGGCACCCCTTCAATCATCATTGCCTGATACTCAACATGCTTGGCCAGATCCTCCTCTGGCATATCAAGCACCTCTTTCTCGGCCTGCGCCCCTGACATCGGGGCCGCTATCAAGGCCTCACCAGACCCATAGCCCAGCATGGCGGCCAGCTTTTTGCCGACACCGGGCAGCATTTTCAGGCCTCCGGCGATGCCTGCCCCCGCGCCCATGCCGGCGGCGGTCCCTGGCACTGATTCGTAGACCATCATCTGAATTTTATCCAGAGCCTCGCCCGGGGTCAGGTCGCCCCAGGAGATAAACTGCTTCATGGATTCCGGGTCGCGCCAGTCACTGCGATCTTTCAGGAACGGCTTTTCGTTGACAGCTTTTATGTATTCAGACATGCCCTTATGCAGGGAGTCTGCGT
>JAGRDO010000175.1:11371-11807 GCA_020447005.1 Paracoccaceae bacterium | reverse complement strand
GCTCTGCCGGGGATTCCAGGCCCAGCCAGTCATCTTCCGCTGTTACAGGCGAACCGCCTTCCAGGCCCAACCAATCATCTTCCATTCTGGTTCCCTTACTTCAAATCAGGGTATTTTGCCCGCAGGCGCTGCTGCAGCACTGACTCATCCACGCCGGGATAGCGCTTCTTGGCTGCCTCAAGGGCTTCCGACATAGAACTGAACTGTCGGGCCGAGTTCGTTTTTTGAGAGCCGGATTGCGCAGCGGGGTTTGGTGATACAGCGCCATTTGAAAGGCCAGAAACAATCTGGTTTGCCTTCTCCAGAATTTCTTCAGGAGAGCTATACGGGCTTTCCTTGGTCATGCTGACAACGAGTTCTTGCCGCAATTGGTCCGAGGAAAGTTTGCCCAGCACATAATCCCTTACCGTACCCTCATCGGCGCCGAGGCTGCGCA
>JAGRDO010000175.1:7114-11155 GCA_020447005.1 Paracoccaceae bacterium | reverse complement strand
TCCATGCGATAGCCGTGAGAGACATCAGCCTCGGTGAGAGCATAGTTGTGCCGCTCACGATTATTCATGCTGTTGGTGGCCTGGTTGTTTTTGGCTCGCAGTTCCTCGAGGCGCGCCTGCTTTGCCTCCTCAAGCTCCATTTCTGCGGTGCCGGCCATCCCGGCACCCAACCCGCCGATCGCGCCGATCAATCCCATATTAGCCATTGAGAGCCGCCTTGTAGTTTTCTACTCCCTGCTGTTCCGCTTCCGGGCCCACTGCTGCCACAAAATTGGCAGCCTCTTGCGGGTCCACCTGATAGGCCTGCAAAATTCCCTCAAAAGCCGCCATCACGACGCGCCGCTGCTCGTCCTCGCTAAACACGATACCGTGCCCCGCCTCGGACAGCTCCATCAGCTCACCGGCGGCCATTGCCGTCATTGGCGCCAGGACGGTTTCATCAAGATCCATTTTTTTGTCCAGCTCGGTCACAAGGAGGATTGCCGCGCGCGTCACGCTGTCCTCTTTTTTGTCCGGCTTAATCATGGACAGGAACTGATCGCTGACGTTCCTGTCCTTGTAAAGCGCGGTCTTGATTCCATCCAGGCCGCGCTGCGCCTCGGCAATCATGCCTTCGTCATCGAGGTCATCGCCGGTTTGGCTTGGTTGCGGCTCGTTGCCCGGCGGCTGGGTTGCGCCGGGATCGGTCGCGGCCTGTTCCATCTGTGCCAGTTGCGCCATGTTGGGCGGGATTTCGGTATCCATACCAATGCTCCAGTGATCAGTTTATCGGTCCGTATGTCAGTCGCGGCATGGGCGCGCCACCGCTGGTCCATGACTTGTAGCGGTCATCCTCCCGCTTATTCATTTCGTCCCATCGCTCCTGCAGCGCCTGGCCCTGGGCCCACCCTTGGAGGGCTGTGCCAGCCTGGTACATCCCGACGGGCGAGGTGACATAGTCGGCAACCTTGCCTCCTATGTCTTTCGCGCCTTTCGCCAAGCGCGACAACAGGTCGTCCGGCAGGGACGCTGAAGCAGGGTCAATCATGCTGCCGCTCGGGCCGGCGAAAGAAGTGACATCAATCCCTGCACTGGCCCCGCCGGGAGAGATTGCCGAATACTGCGGCATCCCGGGCACCTGGATGCCCGTCGCAGGCGTCACCGCAGGCGCAGCGCCGGCAGGCATGGCAAATGTATTCGCAGCGCCGGTGGAGGGCGACAGCATGCCGGCAGACGATGGAGTCCCGCCGGGTATATTCAGCGGCGCCACAGATCCTGCATCCAGGGCGGCCGCGGCAGTTTCGCCGGACAGCGACGATCCAGCGCTGGAAATTTCAGCCAGCTGGTCTGCGCCGGTAGCCGGTGTGCCAGCGATAGAGCCGACAGCGGAATCAAACATCCCGGTCATTGCCTGTCCGGCATCACTGCCCAGCGGGTCGGCAAGTCCTTGCGCCACGCCGGAAATAAACTCCTTGCCGCCAGACACCACCGTTGAAAGCAGGTTTTTCCCTGTTTCCATCGACATATTTTCAGCGAAGGCCTTGGCCGCAGCGCCAATGCCGGCCTCGCCCGCCGCCATGACGCCATTCGCAATAGCGATGCCGCCGGTAACAACGGACACAGCCAGCAGCGCGCCCTGCACCCACTTATTGCTCATTATTTTTGAGAAAGCGCCGCCGGTCAGCTTGTCGATCCCTTTCACAATAGGCTTGAATATCTTGCCAACCGCATCAGACGCTTTGTCGAACGCCTTTTTCACCTTCTTCTTGATTTTGCTGCCCCAACCCATGCGTCACCTCCACAGTAAATTCATATCGCCGCTCCGCTCAAACCCGCGCATCTTGAGCGCGCGGTACATCGCTGGCCTGACATTGTTCGGGAACTGCAAGTGCAAAGCCCTTAACCGAGGCCTCCCTTCCCACCACGAAATTGCGTGATCCAGAAGGTGAAGGCCGCCAATCCATAGCTCCATTCTGGCGTGACCTTTTTTCGCGTAGCAATTGTCGTTTGAAGTCGCAATCACAGCGCCGGTCAGGCTCCCGTCCTCAATCTCGCCTTCAGCAAACACCCCGGCCAAAGCAATCAGCAAGCGGTAATGATCCCTTGCCGCCACCCGGTCTGGCTTTAGCCTCGGGTCAATAAACGGCAACCCAAGCTGCCAGAGCGCATCAAAATCGCCAGGCACAAGGCGCCGAATCACTTCATCACCTTGCTCAAATCAAGCCCGGAAATTGCCGAGATCACATTCAGGGAGTCCTTCACCCCGGCGGTGATGTCGCTCACCCGGGAGATCGCTTCATCCCTCGCCATATCCTTGTTCGAAAGAATGCCGCTGATTGCGTCCATATAGCTGGTCATCACCCGAGAAGCCGAGTCATTGTTCGAAATCAGCTCCTTGTATTTGCCCTCAATGTCGGCCAGCTCTTTTGACAGCGTTGAGGCCATGTGCTGCTTCACATAGTCCTGGTCGCCAGCAAGCTGCTGAAGCGCATAACTCAATGAGTTCGATGCCTCTTTGGCTCTCATGTCGTTCGACATAGCGGCGTTTTGCAGGTTCGTGTTCGTCTGCATTTCGGCGTTTTGAGCGCGCCGCTGCGCCTCGGTCATAAATTCCTGCTGTGATGCCGAGTTACTCGAGTCAGCGTTGAACAGGTTGGTCTGCTGCTGCCTGTTGGCATTGGCGTCGCGGCGGGCCGATTCCAGCTGCTGATTTTGCTCCATCGCCGCCCGGTATGCCTCGGATTGCTGCAGCGCCAAAGGCGTGGCCTGTTTTGCCATTTCCGCCATAGATGCGCCGGCGGCCAGCGAACTATTAGCGCCACCGCGGCGTTGCGAGTAATCAATACCTGCCTGCTTGGCCAGCATCATCAACGGATTGTCCTGGGAGAGAATGTCGTTCAGCTGCACTGACGACAGCTCGTTGTCAGTGACTGACCGGTCATTTTTCGTGGCGTTGGCAGCGTTCGCGCTCGTCACTTCCATCGGGTCCATTGCGTCAGCCGTTTCAGTGAAGGCGTTGAAATAGTTGCCGACCGGCGCGGAATAGTTTCCCACCACGTTTCCCCATATGCTCCTCTCGTTCGTCTGCTTCTGCGAGCCCGACAGAGGGTCATCAGCGCTGTAGGAGTTGGTGCGGAAATTTCCGGTGCCTTGATCCTCGTTCCAGTACCGCGACCAGTTGCTCTGAATGTCGCCGCTGAAAGGATCGCTGGCTGTCCCGGGAGCGCTGCTTGTGGTCCCGGTGCCGGTCGGCTTGATCAAGGTTTGGTTTTCAGGAGTGCTGGTAGGGCTCTCCACGATGCTGGTGGCCATAATGTACGTCCATGTACCGTAACGATTCTGGCTATAGTAGCAGCGGCCCCGCTTGGTTTAGCCGCCGCAAGGCAGCTATGTCGCCACCTTTACGAAGCCGCTCGCGTCCTTGTAAAAACTCCCGGTAGTGCCAGGTGTCGTACTAAGATTGAAGAATATCTCGCCTGAATTATTGACAATCAGGTCGCCCAGGTTGATTGTCACAGGGACATCGCCGTTATTCGCCGGATCAGGCTCATCAACAGTGGTGGCTGACACGATCACTGCGCCGTCTGGCGACACAACATCAGTGCTGAAGGCGGAGGCCCACAGGCGAATGTCGTTCTCTTTATCCTCGCCGTCATCGGCTTTGAGAGACATATCGCCAAGAATGTAGTCGAAACTAACCTCAACCCCGTTGATAGATGCGGAGGTGACGTTGTACGCCTGAACAGTTCTGGCATTGAGAATATCGACGTTTGCCTGCGCGTCCTCGTCGTCATTGGCTACTGTCATCGCGCCGGCCACAATATTGTCGATCGCGGCGACGCCAGTGCCTTCACCGTCCTGTACAACCAGGTTGGGGGTGGTTATGAGCTCAGTCGCAGCCAGGTTTTCTGCCTGTAATGCCGCAAGCACAGTTACATTTCCCAGGAAAGTGGAAGGACCGTAGTTGTAGATCAGATCGGTAAACAATTGAGCGGTTGTTATATCCTCAAGCGCGAAAAATGATCTCCCTATGATACTGGAATTTACCTGCACCGTGTCGGT
>JAGRDO010000175.1:2610-7050 GCA_020447005.1 Paracoccaceae bacterium | reverse complement strand
TTTCTGCCGTTGACCGCGCCTTTTTCCGGGGTGGCCAGCTCTTTGGCGAGCCATGTCTCCCACGTTGTAAGGGCTGTTCTCTCCTGCTGATCACCGTCATAGAGGCCTATGTCTTTCCAGATCAGCGCGTCGGCCGCGGCAGGGATAGATGACATAGTGCTGTCCCATCCGTCATCAAAGTCAGCTATGCACCACCAAATAACAAACTCTGCATTGAGGTACAGCAGCTCGTTCAGCAGCTTTTGCAGGTACTCATTCTGTATCGCAGGCGTACTGGTTGCGGTGAGCCCCCTTGAGGGAACGGATATGTTTTCCGCAATCCAGCCTGTCTCGGCGATCGCCACTGGTTTGCCCGGGGCAATGGCCTGGATCTGAGTCAACCAATTTGCCGGCAGCTCGTCTGGCTGAATATCACTGAGCGGCGTGAAAAACGCATAGGGATAGATGCTGACGCCGGCGACATCCGTGTAATTGGCGATACGGGCAAACTGCCCAGCCCAGGCCTTCGCCTCATCGGTGCCGGGTGTTTTCAGCACCATAGTACACATGACCTTCAGGTCCGGGAACGCCGCCTTCAGGTTGGTATAGACGCCGGCAGCGAAGATCAGGTACTTGTTCCATTGCCCTTCCTGCAGCCACTCCCAGGTGCTGTAAAGTTCGCTGACCTCCGCCCCGTAGCAAAAGTGGGTTACGCTATCAAAGCGGTTGATGATATTGATGGCGTAGTTTGAGTACGCCGTAATGACTTCTGGATCATCGAAGTCCCGGGTGTCCCAGGGCGCCGATCGAGGCTCTTGCCCTTCATCGCCAAATTCCCCTATCAGATACCGCCGGGTTTGATCCAGCGAGTCGATCGTCAGGAAAACGTCTTTCCCCTCGCCGGTGCCGGACACCCTGTCATTGATATGGGTTTCCACCCAGGCCGGGTAGGTGGCATCGTTGGCGTAGGCCTCATCCCAAGGCAACCCGTCTTTAAGGTGATGGGCGACGATGTCACCCTTCGCGTTGATTTTTTCGTAGGTCCAGGAATATGCCGGCCCGGTGAAGTCATACGGCCACTCGGTAAAACCCATTTTGAAAGGCCTGACCCCGGACAGATCCGGCCCTGCAGACAGCGCACCGACCGCATCGACATCGCCGCTTGCCACCAAATTGGCTACAGATACCGGGTCATCGCCAAACGCCTGGCGCTCTGTCATGCCGACAATCGCCCACCGGGTATTGTCCTTGTCGTAGATGAGAACAATCGGTATGCCGGCAATCAGGTCGCCGGCCTTTAGCGGCGTCCCGTCATTGCGCACGATTGACCTGTTAACCCCGCCATTGACAGAAATCACTGCCGGCCCGGTAGAGGTGTTCGCGGGTTTGAATGTCGCAATTTGCCCGGGCACAAGAACACTGGTGGCGCCGTTGTTGTAGACGTAGTTGTCGGCGGTGCCGGTGTCGGCGCCCCACATCAGGCCGCCATTGCCCAGCAGAGCCGGGTCGCCAAGCAGTTGGAATCCGTTAACAATACTGTTCAGCTCGGCCTCAACCTGGCTTGATCGGACAACCTGGTCAGGGATGAACTGAGAAACCCGGTTGTAATATGGATTGGTCATCGTTGCACCACCCTTGGTGTAAAGTGAATATGGCCGCCCTGAAGCACAAACGGCGAGGTAGTGGCGGAACTGTTATGGAACAACAGGCTGATATTCCGCGCCGATCCTGACAGCTCAAACCGGGCGGTGCTGAACTGCTGGCTGTCCCAGTACACGCGATCCCAGCGCGATATATCCCAAAATCCACCCCCGCCAATCACCGAGTCGCCCCACATATACTCGCCAACATCCTGGTATACCGTGATGTCTGAGTTGGCATAATTCAGGTCCACGGACACCAGCAGCTCAACATCACGCTCACCTTCAATCTCAAGGTTGAACAGGTGGTATCGCTTCTTCACGCTGGGAGCGCCCTGGTGGGCAAACGGCAGCCGGATGGTCGCCTCGATCTCCTCGCCATCGAAGTTTCGCCCGGTTTCAGCCTGGTACACATACCCGGAGTCGCCAGCGAACCAGTTGGTCGGGCTGCCGTTTTCGTCCTCGCAGGAATAGGCGCAATGGATTGTCGTCGGGTAGACAATCAGTCCCCACTCCGCAATTCCGTCTGGCCTCATTCTGGCGATGATACCCTCGCCATTGGTGTACAGGCATCGGTACTGGTTGGACGCCCGGATCACCATTGACCCGGCAACAAGGCCGCGGCGAGACTCAAGAAATGGCTGCACCAGGTCTGATATGGTCGAGCTCGCAAAATCACCGAATGCCTGTACCCGCTGCAGGCTGGTGAGGCCTGAATCGTCCATCGAGTAGGAGGTGTCCAGCTCCTGGTCCGAGTAAATGATGCCGCCGGCGCGATCGGATATGATTTTTTTTATGTAGTCGGTTTCGCCAATATAGAAGCCGTGCGTTTGCCGGCGCGTCCTGACAACCAGCACGTCACCGGCGGTCGCGGTCAGTGACTGCACTTCGCTGCCCAGGCCGTAATCAGCCGCACCAAGGAAGCCGTTCCACACCAAAGGCTCACCGGTGATGCTGTGCTGGACGGAGCCGCCCGGGAAAGCGAGCCACAGCTGACCGTTGAACGACTCAACCAGGAATGGCTTGTTCTCCTCCGGGGCATCGCCCATCGTAAGATCAAGCAGCAGCGGCGATACAATATCGTTCTCGTCGATCTCAAAGGCTGGCCCGACCCCGTTGGCGCCGTACACCCGGTAGGTGTCGGAACCGGCATAGAAATTCTCGGACCGAAAGTCGTATCGCCCACCAGGCGGAAGGGTGAATTGCGCGCTGTCACCGGATGCCACGGCCTTGGTGGCCGCCGACACCTGCAGGTTTTCCCCGCTGGAGAAGGTGCCGGTAACGCCAGTGAGGACGAAATACCCAGCAGCATCACCAGTGCCCCAGGAGCCAATATGGACAATGACCTTGTGGATGGTGCCGGTGGCACTGGAAGTCGCACCGGTCAGTGTGTCGCCAACCGAAGGCGCCGCGGTGCCGGTCGTGAAATAGACGTAATGGGCCATTTCTATCGGGGCAGTGCTCCAGCCTGAATTTGTCGCCTTGTGGATAACTCCCGCTGTCTCGGAAACATTGTCCCGAAACGAATACACGCGATCGAGTATCTGCCAGACGCCGCGCACCGGCCCGATGCCGGGAACCTGCTGGATGTCAGTGCGGTATACGTTTTCGGCCAGCAGCCGCCGGGGCCCTTCCTCAGCGGCGTTCTCGGCGAAGTCTATGGCCGGGTCGCCGTCGATCGTGGCTACACCCACCTCGACCAGGGTGTCGTCGTCCAGGTCCTCGGCGTCCTCAAAATCACCCGTCACCTTTGTCAGGTGTACCGTCATCCGGTCGTCGGAAATCTCGATAATGACGCCAGTGGCGCCGGATGTTTGGCCGGACAGGGTGTTGCCAACCTCCACCAGCGGGGTTTCTGGCAGCGCCTCCGCCAGCGTCAGCGTCACCCAGCCTGCATCAGATGGCCGCGGCCGGCCGTCGAATCGCTCATACCCGAATATGCGGCGATAGCCGCCATTGATCCACGGTTCGAAATTACGACCGGCAATCATGCGGCCTTCAGGGGTCTGTACTGCCGGGGTTACAAGGTCGAGGCCTCCGCCAAAAGCCCAGTATGCCGTTTGCCTTGCCACCGCATTACTCCACTATAATCGTCAGCTCATTGCCTTCAGCGACGTTATGCATATACCTGTCGCCAGGCAGCTGGTTCGATTTCAGCTTGTCGATCCACTCGCCGTACATCGAGGCGCCTTTGCGCAATATTTCTTCTGCGCCCTCATACTCGGCATACAGCATGAGCGCCTTGCCGACGATGGCCAGGTGAAACCTTTCGGGGATGATAGAAACATCCTCGCCGTCACTCAGCGAAACGGGCGGAATCCAGTAGTCAAATGTCAGCTCCCCATCCTCGGAAGGTGTGGGGTCTGGCCGCAGGGTGCCATCGGGCATAATGACAACCTGGTAGGGGGCCCCGGGGACATCTTCCCGGGTATCGCGCTTCACTGACAGGTAGCTCACGCAGTTCACCGGCATACCGTTCACCCTGAAGGTGCTGCGGTCAAACTCCGCCACCTCGCTGGCCGGGGAATAAATCGGCGTATCAGCGACCAGGTTCACAGTCTGTTGCGCCCAGCGAAAATTCCAGTCTACGAACATTTCCTGAATGATCAGGTCGGCCTGCTTCACCCAGTTGGCAAGACGTAAGTTCTCGCCGGTAATGCCGGTCAGCGACAGCGGCGCGGTGCCGCCTGACGCTGATTCGCGGTGGGTTTCGCGTGTGAGCTCAAGATAGTTCAAGGCGCTGCGATCTCCCGCCCGGCGCCATCAAAGTAGCGGCCGTCCTGAGAGAATTTGACGCCATTGTTCGTGCCGTGCATCTGCG
>JAGRDO010000175.1:0-2517 GCA_020447005.1 Paracoccaceae bacterium | reverse complement strand
GCTCGGGCGGCGCGGGTGGCTCGGGCGCTTTGTCCTGCCCGCTGGTGTCGGGCGCGTTATCCTCGCCTACAAGCGCGGAATTGTCGCGCTGTTCGTCGCCGGCAGCGCTGGATTCAGTTGCGCCGGCGCCCTTCTTTGGACGGCCGCGCTTCCTTTGTGGCATCTTTTCTTCAGACATCGTTATCTCCTGTCACATAACAAGGGGAGGACACGCCCCCCCTTGCTGGTTTCACTGCTTCACCAGGATTACTCCTTGCGAGAGCCTTTGACGCTGCGCTTCACAGCGCCGTCATGCTTGGGGCGACCCTGGGCAGTTTCCTTCGGGTTTTGCGCAGCAGGTTTGAAGGGCTCCTTGGTGATGAGGCCTTCTTTCATGCATGAATCTTTCATGTGTGATCTCCTTGGGGTAAACCCCCGTTACGCGGCTCTATTAGAACCAGTCGATGACAACACTGACATCACCGACGCCAGCCGTTGAGCCGCCGCCGTTGCCGATAACCACCAGGCTGTCAGCCGGGATCAGGTTGTCATCATCAGTGTAAATTGTTGGGTTGTTGGCGGTGGTGTTGATTGCCTGGACAGGCACAGCCAAAGAGGCATAGGCATCGGTGTCAGCCACGGTGCCGACCAGCACAGTTGATGCCGCGACAGTGACGGCTGTTGTGATGCCGACCGACACAGACACAACCCGGCCAACCATGCCGGACGGGCCGGCCACCTTCAGGTCGGTCGCCGCAGAGCCTGTAAAATCAACACCCTTCTGCGTGTAGGTCACGCGAACCGGATCTGAATAACTCATAGTCCTTCTCCAAAATTTCCGCCGAGTTGCCCCGGCGGGTTAATGTAAGCGCCGAATCAGGTGGTGGAATCCCACTTGATGATGCGAGCCTGGCGCTTGGATTCTTCATTCGTGGTGTTTGCGTGAGTGATCGCAAACGCACCAATGTAGTACCAGGCAACCCCGCGGCCGCGGCCATAGTCATCAGGGATCTTCCCGCGCAGTTCCTCGGAAACCGCTATCGCCTCTGTCACGGTGTCAGCACCAAAGAAGTAGGCAGCATCGGACTTGCCGTTGGACCAGCCTTCAGACTCCACGTTGGTTTGCGTAACGAAACGGATGCTTGAGTACCGGCCGCGCTCACCATTCACGATCCTGGTATAGCCTTCAGTCGTGTACTGGAACACCGACTCCAGGTCATCCACCAGAGGAGAGAACGTAGTCGGGCGAGCGACACACATATAGTCCTCGCCGTCGAACACCGGAATGTTCCGTTCTTCCATAATGTCGCGGAGCGTTTTGACGTGACCCTTGAGCATGTTGACGTTGTTGGCACCAGAGGGGGTGCTGTTGTCCGTCAGCGAAATGGTCGCCGTTGAACTGCCAACCGCCCGCAGGATCGTGCTGTCAAACGCTGCATGGGCTTCCCGGTCAAAAGAGCGGTTCGCGTCATTCTTCAGCGTCTTGGTGATCACCGCAGGCATGTTGTACTGCGACATCGTTTCGTACTTCAGTGTGCTGGGCACAGAGATACCGTACTCTGACATCACAACTTCACCCTGGTACATGGGGAAGCTGGTTTCCGGCATTTTCTGTGTTTCATCGAGTCGCCGTGACCCGTTGTCCACAGTGTCACCGAAAATCGGCCACACATATTTCTCACCGGCACCAGTGCCGATCGCCGCCTGGACATCACAGAACTGACGGAATCGCGTAATCGGCTGAAGCGACGTTCTCCATGTTTCCGACAGAACATCGGATGCCATATAACCCTGGCCTGTATCTACCCATAATTGACTCATAACTTAATCCTTTAAATCACAGAGCCCTGCTCGCCCGCATACGACTGATCTTCGCCTCCGGCGACATATCAAGCGGCTCCGGCGCCTTGCGTTCATGGCGCTGGGAAGATGCGTTTGGCAGAGGTTTAATGTTTGCCTTGCGCTGCTGGCGCTGGGCGGTTAAGTCAGTTGTAATCCTGCTCTTGTCTGCGCCGGAGGTAGCAGATCCTGACAGTTTCAACTTCTCGCGGGTGCGTTTGGCTGCTTCGATAATCACATCCTTCGGCGCCCATTCAGGGTGTTCTTCCTTCACCCTCTTGACTTGAATGTCAGCAAACGCAATGGCGTCGCGGTCAGACACTATCTCACGATAGTGTTCTTGAAGATGCGACCATCCATCGTCCACGGACTTCTTCATTGCGGCTTGCGCCGCCCTACGCTCCACTTCGGTGGTAACGCGGGTGGCAACTTGAGAGGTCAGGTCGTCCAGGTTCGGGGTAGACGATTGTCGTCCCAAGCTCAGGATTTCCGCCATTTTCTCGTTGGCTGCGTCCACATCACCATCCAGGAGCAATTCTGTGTGCTCTCTGATACGCTCTTTGAGCTCGTCAGAATTGGCCGCGGCTGAAGCCGTGACCTGTCGCTGAATTTCCTGCTCTCGCTGCGCCAGCATTTCTGCCTTGCGCTGCAGTTCCCGCTCCGCCTCGGCGGCCCGGCGCAACTTGTCATCGCCGGCCA
>JAGRDO010000174.1 GCA_020447005.1 Paracoccaceae bacterium | reverse complement strand
GCCGGTTCTGGCTGTCATAGGCGTATCGCGGTCCGGCTGATCCGGTTGCCCTTCGCGTCATAGGCGTAGCTGTAGCTGTCATCCTCCAGAAGCTGGTTGTGCCCGTTCGAGTTGTACATCGCCGAGAGGTGCGACGCCGTCCGGTTGCCCTCGCCGTCATAGGCATAGTCCTCGACCGGAACCGGCACGCCGCCCTGCGAGGCCGGAACCCCCTCGGCCACCTGCACGAGGCGGTTCAGCGCGTCATAGGAGATCGCCTGCGACTTCGACGGATCGAGATTGTCGAGGATCGCCGTCAGTATTTCAGTTTCTGCTTTCCACAGTCTTCAACAATATCCCTTTCGTGGCATCTGAAAGTCGACCTATCCAAATATGTGGGGCAAGGCGCCTGACCGCAACACACTGTTGTTCTGATAAATCGGCGAGTAAATCTTCCGAACCCAGCGCGCAGACCTCTTCGAAGTGTTGAGCGGCCAAGTATTTCAAGGCGTCCGGATTTGTCATCCGATTTGCAATTTCTAAAACAACGGACAACGCAGATTTGAGATCTTGGTGAGTTAAGTTCATTAGCTCTTCGTCGGATCTCTTCAGCTCCTCTCCACCCCCAAGACGAAACGCTTGAAACTCTTTGCACCAAGACGTGACTAGTGAATCTGAACTGTCCATGCTCTCTCTACTCTCTGAACCATGGCAGAATCACTTGAGCCCAATATGGAGCTGAGGGATGGTACAACAGACATCCCTTTGCATGCGCTTTGCGCAATAGCCCCGTCAGATGGTTTTGCCGCTGTTTAAATGCATCAACATGGCCCTGTTTACTATTTTTTCCCAGCTCAGGCAGCCCAAGTGGGTCGGTGACAAACTCATTGTACCGCGTACGAAGGACATTCACATCATAATTTATCTGCCCATACAGTGGCTCGCAATTATCTTTGTCTTCAGTTTTTTGAGAGTCTTCCGTTAGAACAAGCGTCGCTCCCATCGAAAGAACTTGCGCAATTCGGGTGGCGAGTGAGGTGGTAGACGCGGCCACCGCCGCAACTGGTACAGCGTTCGCTCTGGCTGCATTGAAGAGTTGCTGGTACTGAAGCTGGTTGAGCAATAAACCCGTTGGGTCGTTGGCCGCAAACGGGTTGTTTCCGACATATTCATAAAGATTGCGCGTACCACTGCCAAATCCAATCGGATCGCTCTGCACGAACACCCCCGCCGCCGGGTCATAGGCCCTTGCGCGGTAGTGGTAGAGTCCGCTCTCGGCGTCGTATTCGCGGCCGGTGTAGCCGTAGGGCTGGCTCAGCGTTCCCGCCGTCTGGGTCAGCTGGCCGTAGCCGTCATACTCATACCCGGCCACCACCTGCCCGGTCGCCGGTTCCGTCACCCAGATCACCGAGCCCTGACGGTCAGCGTAAAGCGCGTGTTCGGTGCCGGAGCCCACGCCCGACGACACGGTGTATTCCTCGAAACCAACCGGCTCGTCCACCGCGTCGGAATGCATTCAGCGGCGGGTGAGGATGCCACCCTCGTACTCCATGAAGATGTCGTCATGGGCGAGCGGATCCTCGGGCGAGAGGTCATAGACATAGGCCGTGACCTCGGCGCCTGCCGCAAAGGTGCGCGTCGAACACGGCGGGTGCGAGGTCACGACGTGAGCGTTTTCCGGAACGCTTCGGGCAGGCTGTCGAGGGGGAAGGCGGCCTCGGGCAGCATAAAATGGTCTCTGAACCAGCGCGCCCCAAGCACCTTGAACTGACCGTTTTCGACGATAACTTTACGCTGTTCGTAGGCGGTATTGAACGCCTGATCCGGCACATCCCAGATCACCCGTTCGAAGAGGATCTCGCCGCGATAAGAGACCTCCACCTTTAGAACCGTCCGGACGCAACTGATCTCACCGTGGATGCGCGCTTTGGCTTTCGATCCGACAATGCTGACCTGCTTCAGCGTGTTGCCCATCGCGTAACCCTGAGCGCGAAACTTTGCCATCTGCTCCCGGATGAAATCCGCCGGAAAGTCGGTCTCGTTCTCGAGACGTTCGATTGCCCAATCCCAACATTCGAGCACGAATTCCCCATACGCCTCCGCCGTAAGCGGAATATCGAGCAGCTTCAACGGATCGTAAGGTCGGTCGATATTCAGGTTTCCCTTCGAAGAAATTAGATCAGGGTTGGGGAAGCGAGATAGCGTTAGCCAGACCGTTGTTGTGCGTGGGTCTTTCATCTCAATTTTGGCTGCCCTTAGCGCATATTCGAAGACCACCCAAGAAATCTTCAAACGGTCGATGACTCTGGAAAGCCGCCAGGACAGGTCTAACTGCTTCTGGCGCGCACCAGGCTCTTCGGGCAGACCACAGGGAACCTCTAGCACCCCATTGGCATCATAGTCTAATCGCAGCGTTTTCAGGTACTTTGTAGGCATATGACTACGGGCAAATGTCCTTGGGTTCGGGTTTCTTTTGCAGATCAGGATCGAGCACGTCGCCAAAGAACGCTTTGACATAGTTCGTCAATGCCTGTTCGAGAGCAAGCGCAAATAGGCGGGAGTAAAAGCCGTCTGGCGTCTTCAGGAGCACGACGTGGTTGAATTTTGTTGCATTTTTTCCGAGCGCCGCGATCTGCTCCAGCGCACGCCTCGAATGGAAACCATCGTCCGTCAGACGTTTATTGTTGGCGATGCCCACCTTGCGGGGAATACCGTCCGCACGTGTGTAGATCATGTAAACATGGTTCCCGATCTGGTTGGACTTAGCATTACAATGATTGCTCCCGGTTCCATCAGGTGGAGCAAGACCGGGAAGCGACTGCAGCGAAAGTGAATGTCCAGCATGGGAGCTGTTCATTAGCGCTTCGGCGATGGTTACAGAAAGGCTAAGAACCCCCTCTGAAGCTGCGGTCGAGGCAGCCCCAAGCCCCTGCATGCTCGCATCGCTGAGGTAGCGGTTCTCCATGAAACTCGTCAGCCCGCCCGGGTCTGTGGCATTGATCGGGTTGCCGGCTGTGTAGCTGTAAAGGTTGGCTTGCCGGCTCGCGAAGCCGATGGGGTCTTCCTGCAGGAACACACCTGTCCTGGGGTCGTAAGCCCGCGCCCGCAGGTGGATCAGGCCGCTCTCGGCGTCGTGCTCGCGGCCTGTGTAACCATAGGGCTGTTCCAGCGTACCAACTTGGGTCCGCGTGCCATAGGCGTCGTAGTCGTAATCCACCGCCACCACACCGGTGTACACCGCCACTGCCGTGACGATGGACCCCAGCCGGTTGACGAAGAGCTCGGTCACTGAGCCCGAACCCGCCGCGGTTGCCCCGGAATACTCCTCAAACGCCAGCGGCTCGTCGGTTTGCGGCCCGAAGAGCCAGCGGCGGATCAGCGATCCCGCCTTCTGGACAAGCGTCACATTCTGCGCGGTCGGGTCGGAAAGGTCGGAGCCATCGTAGACATAAGCCTCGGTGACCCCGCCCACGCTCTTCGCAATCCGCCGGTCGAGCGCGTCATAGGCGTAACGCGCCGTGGTCGTCGGAGACGCATACCCCACCAGCCGGTTCTGGCTGTCGTAGGTGTAGCTCTCCACTGCTCCGGTGTTTGAACGAGAATCGTAACACCGTAAGGAAGGGGGCGACTAAGAATGAACCGTGATCAATGGAACAAGGTGGCGAATGCCATCTCAGTAGACTCTATTGAAACTGGATTACTATCACACTCATGGAAGCAGCCTCCCTCTCAATCCTCAATCGCCTCTATTGCGTGCCTGACTTCGTCTTCGCGGCCCTGACGATAGACCCTTGCCTCCCACTCGCTCCGCTTGGAGAGGTTCGGGGACTGCTCGGCAAACCATTGCAACCATTCCCGGACAACGTCCTTTTCTTCCTTCGAATAGGCGCGAATCGCTTCGCGGAGATTCCTTCCATGACCGGTTTGCTCGCATGACAATAAAGCCACGACTTCAATCACAAGCGTGCCTTCATATTCATAGGTCAGATACGGATAGACCAGCGACTGCCTCATCAAGGCCGGCAGGAAGGCCTTCCACGCTTCTCTGTTGAGCATGGCGACATCTGCCCTGAAAGACCGAATGTCCTCGACGGACAAGTTTGCCCAGTTCTTTGCCTGAAGCTCGCGATATGGCTCGTAATCGCTTTGATGCGTTGCATCCCAGACGTCTTGAATACGCGGTGGTTTAGCATGGCGCGCAGCAAGTTCATCTATACGTTCCAACAAATTCATTTCGAAACCGACACTCCAGATCAGTATTGGTGCGCCTTTCGCGCCATCTGTTCAATACAATTTTGTGCGGCCTCAGTCGCATTGTTTTGCGCAATCTGGTGGCCTTCATCTCCGCCACGGAAGCACTGGGCATTGATCTGCGCCCGCAACCTCGCCAGCTTTCTGAAATAGTGCTCGCGCTGAGCAAGCTGCCACCACGGCATGGATACGGTGCACCGGCCCAATCCTTTGAGTTCATTGATCTGGTCCTGAAGCCTGCGATGCTCATCCGGGCCACAATCGCCTGGCGGCGGAAAGGGGTTTGTCGCCGAGACCACTTTTGCTTCTGCACCCGGATTGGTTACCAGTGTAATGGTTCTCAGCGCAGAGCTTATCCGACCTGCAAGCGTGATCGCGCCGGTGAAAATCTGTTCGGTCCGCGCGCCTGCGCCAGCCGCCGTAACGCTGCTTCCGAACAAGGCTGTCGCCGTCTGGTTCGTGCCTTCCGGGTCACCCCAATTGAATGGCGAGTTGCTCGCATACGCGTAGAGGTTGGGGCCATCGACCATGTCAAGTGGATCGCTCTGCACGAACACGCCCGCTGCCGGATCGTAGGCCCGGGCGCGGTAGTGGTAGAGGCCGCTCTCGGCGTCGTATTCGCGCCCGGTGTAGCCGTAGGGCTGGCTCAGGGTCCCGGCGATCTGGGTCAGCTGGCCATAGCCGTCATACTCATACCCGGCCACCACCTGCCCGGTCGCCGGTTCCGTCACCCAGATCACCGAGCCCTGACGGTCGGCGTAGAGCGCGTGTTCGGTGCCGGAGCCTACGCCCGACGAGGCCGTATACTCCTCGAACCCCACCGGCTCATCCACCGTGTCGGAATGCATCCAGCGGCGGGTGAGGATGCCACCCTCGTACTCCATGACGATGTCGTCATGGGCGAGCGGATCCTCCGCCGACAGGTCATAGACATAGGCCGTCTCCGCCCCGTCCACCACCTTCGCGATCCGCCGGTCGAGCGCGTCGTAGGCATAGCGCGCGGTCAGCGTGGCATTGGCATAGCCGATGAGCCGGTTCTGGCTGTCATAGGCG
>JAGRDO010000056.1 GCA_020447005.1 Paracoccaceae bacterium | reverse complement strand
TTTCGGGGAAGCGTTCGCAGAGATACTCCGTGATCGCCCCGCTTTCCCAGATCACACGCCCGTCGATTTCCAGCGCAGGCACCCGGCCGGCGGGGTTCAGCGCAAGGTATTCGAGCGCGCGCAGCGACTTGTCGAACGGGTGGAGGACCAGATCGAAGCGAACCCCGAGTTCGTTCAGAAGCCAGAGCGAGCGCATGGAGCGCGTCTGGTGGCAATGGTGCAG
This sequence comes from Paracoccaceae bacterium, assembly GCA_020447005.1. Classification (GTDB taxonomy): domain Bacteria; phylum Pseudomonadota; class Alphaproteobacteria; order Rhodobacterales; family Rhodobacteraceae; genus Albidovulum. Next base: position 4,267 of record JAGRDO010000056.1, on the reverse strand, counting down.
GCGGATCATGCCTGATCCTCTTCCTCAAGCCGGACCAGCGCCGCGCCCGCCTCGACCTGCGATCCGGCGGCGACCAGCACCTCGGCGACGGTTCCGTCGCGGCCCGCCGTCAGCGTGTGTTCCATCTTCATCGCCTCAAGCACCGCCAGCCGGTCGCCGGCCGTGACCCTCTGCCCGGCCTTGACGAACACCGCCTTGACGAGGCCCGGCATGGGCGAGAGCGACAGACCGCCGCCCGCCGCATCGCCTTTCCGGGCGAGCGGGTCGATGATGTCGAAGTGATGGGCGCCCGGCCCGAAGATGCTGACCTGCCCCGGCGTCAGGACGATACGCGCGCCCGACGGGCGGCCGTTCACCCACCACATGTTGCCGCGCAGATGGCAATCGGCGATCTCGCCGCCAATGGTCATACGCGCCACGCCCCTCGCCCGCATCTCCATCACCGCATCGAAGCCGCCCAGCGCGACGGTCCGCCTGAGCGGTTCCCAGAGCGTGAACCCCGCGCCTGCCGGGCCGCCATCCGCCAGACCGCCCGCGCCCAGCGCGGCGAGCGCCCGGACGGCGAGCCCCGGCGCGGCCGCCCGGCTCAGCGCGGCGAGGTCGCGGGCGATAAGGCCGGTGTCGACATCGCCTGCCGCGAAGCCCTCATGCCGGGCGAGCGCGCCGAGGAACGAGAGGTTGGTGACCGAGCCGGCGACCTCGGTATCCTCAAGCGCTGTGCGCAGCTTTGACAGGGCGATGGCGCGGGTGGCGCCGTGAACGATGATCTTGGCGATCATCGGATCGTACCAGGGGCTGATCGTGTCGCCGGGGCGCACACCCGTCTCGGCGCGCGCAGTCTGCGGAAAACGCAGATGGGTGAGTGTTCCGGTTGCGGGAAGGAAGCCCGCGGGCACATCCTCGGCGTAAAGCCGCGCTTCGAAAGCGTGGCCCGAGAGGCGAATATCTTCCTGCCGCGAGGTCAGGGCTTCGCCGGACGCGACCCTGAGCTGCCATTCGACAAGGTCGATGCCGGTCACCGCCTCGGTCACGGGATGTTCGACCTGAAGGCGCGTGTTCATCTCCATGAACCAGAAGCGGTCGGGGCGCAGGCCCCCGGAGCCGTCGACGATGAATTCGACGGTGCCCGCGCCGGCATAGCCGATCGCCTCGGCGGCGCGGACGGCCGCCTGCCCCATCGCTTCGCGCATCCGGGGCGTCATGCCCGGCGCTGGCGCTTCCTCGATCACCTTCTGGTNNCGGCGCTGGAGCGAGCAGTCGCGCTCATAAAGGTGGAGGGCACGTGTGCCGTCACCGAAAACCTGCACTTCGATATGGCGGGGCTTCTGAATGTATTTCTCGATCAGAACGGCGGGGTTGCCGAAGGCGGTCTCGGCCTCGCCCCGCGCGCTTTCAAGCGCAGCGGCGAAATCCCTTGCATGTTCGACCAGCCGCATCCCCTTGCCGCCGCCACCCGCGACGGCCTTGATCAGGACGGGGTAGCCGATCGTGCCGGCGGCGCCTGCCAGATGCCCGGGGTCCTGATTGTCCCCGTGATAGCCGGGCACGACGGGAACGCCCGCCTTTTCCATCAGCGCCTTGGCGGCGTCCTTGAGCCCCATGGCGCGGATCGCGCGTGCCGAGGGGCCGATGAAGGTCAGGCCCGCCGCCTCGACCGCATCGACGAAATCGGGGTTTTCGGAAAGGAAGCCATAGCCCGGATGGATCGCCTCGGCCCCGGTTTCGCGGGCGGCCGCAAGGATCGCGCCACCCCTGAGGTAGCTGTCCTTCGGTGCCGGCCCGCCGATATGCACCGCCTCGTCGGCCATCGCGACATGGCGGGCGGTGGCGTCGGTGTCCGAATAGACGGCGACCGTCGCCACGCCGAGGCGGCGGCAGGTGTCGATGATCCGGCAGGCGATCTCGCCCCGGTTGGCGATCAGGATCTTCTGGAACATGTGTCCGTCCTTTCGGCAAAGCCGGGGGTTTCACACCCCCGGACCCCCGTGGAGTATTTGGGCAATGAAGAAGCGCAAGTCCGGGTCACGCGGCGAGGTCCTCGATCAGGCGGAAGCGTTCGCAGACCAGCTTCATCTCTGGATCAAACCCGCCGTTGCGTTCGAAGAAGGCGCGGTGACCCGCCTGCCAGCCGGCAAGCGACATGTCCTCGCCCTCGGCCAGCGCGAAGTCCTCATCGACATCGCAGAAGCGGCGGATGGTCACTTCACGCGTCTCGATCACCAGCGCCGGGCCACCATCCCAGTCGAGCGCGATGTCGCGGCGGCCGGCGATGGGCAGCGCCTCGCCCTCGGCGTGGAAGTCACGCAGGGCGCCGCAGGTCGCGGTCTTGGCGCCGGAGCGGACAAGTTGCAACAACCGGTCGCAAAGGGCCCGGCTGTCGCCGAAGGTGAAGGTCTCTGCCCCCGGATAGCGGGCCCGGGCGGCGTTCAGCGCCAGGATCGTGTTCGGTTTCGCCGCCATCAGGCGCACCAGGGCTGGCGGGTGCCGCCACCGTAGCGACGGGCATGGCCGTCGGCGATCATGCGGCGGGCGAGCGGGATATCATCGATATGGGCCGCGACCAGCGTGCGGCCGTAACGGTCGGTCCCTTCGCGGGTGATCCGGACCTGATCCGCCCGCCAGAACATGCCGCGGAGCGCCCATTTCGCCTTCACCGCCGCGACAAGTTCCGCGACGCATTGCGGCGAGAAGAGCTCGGGCGTGTCGAAACCCGTGAGCCGGGCGGAGAGATTGCCGCTGCCGGGGCACCACATCCGCACCGTGTCACCGTCCACAATCTGATAGATGCGGCAGTTTTCATCCTTGCCTTCCAGAGGCCGCAGGACGGAGAGCGTCGCATCCGCGATGCCGGGAAGAACGACCAGGCCGACCGCCGCGAGCCCGATGGCCGCCCTGAGATAGAAGCGCGGATCGGCAAACCGATGCCGGCGGGGCGGCAACCCCTTGTTCCGTTTCGGCCGCCGCCGGCAATCCCGGCCGTGGCGCATCACGTTGGTCCTGCGACGCACCATGGCTTACATCCGGAAGACGCCGAACCGCGTGGGTTCGATCGGCGCGTTGAGCGAGGCGGAGAGCGACAGCGCCAGAACCTCGCGGCTTTTGCGCGGGTCGATGATGCCGTCATCCCAGAGCCGGGCGGAGGCGTAGAGGGGGTGGGATTGTTCGTCGAACATCTCGATCGTGGGGCGCTTGAATTCGGCCTCTTCCTCGGGGCTCCACGTCCCCCCTGCCCGTTCGATCCCGTCGCGCTTGACGGTCGCCAGAACGCCCGCCGCCTGTTCGCCGCCCATGACCGAGATGCGGGAATTCGGCCAGGTCCAGAGGAAGCGGGGAGAGTAGGCGCGCCCCGACATGCCGTAATTTCCCGCGCCGAATGAGCCGCCCACGAGCATCGTGATCTTTGGCACATTGGTCGTGGCGACGGCTGTCACCATCTTGGCCCCGTGCCGGGCGATGCCTTCGTTTTCGTATTTGCGCCCGACCATGAAGCCGGTGATGTTCTGCAGAAAGACCAGCGGAATGTTGCGCTGGCTGCAGAGTTCGACGAAATGCGCGCCCTTGATCGCGGACTCGGAGAAGAGGACACCGTTGTTGGCGACGATGCCCACCGGGCAGCCCTCGACATGGGCGAAGCCCGTGACCAGCGTCTCGCCGAAGCGCGGCTTGAATTCGTCAAAGCGGCTGCCATCGACGATGCGGGCGATCACCTCGCGGATGTCATAGGGCGTGCGCAGGTCGGACGGCACCAGCCCGAGGATTTCCTCGGGGTCATAGGCGGGCGCCTCGGGCGTCTGCCACGTGACGCTCTGCGGTTTCCGGCGGTTCAGATGGCTGACCGCGCGGCGGGCGAGCGCGAGGGCATGGGCGTCATCCTCGGCGAGGTAATCGGCAACGCCCGAAAGCCGGGTGTGCACGTCGCCGCCGCCAAGATCCTCGGCGCTGACGACCTCTCCCGTCGCGGCCTTCACGAGGGGCGGGCCGGCAAGGAAGATCGTCCCCTGCTCCTTCACGATGATCGAGACATCGGACATGGCGGGCACGTAAGCGCCCCCGGCGGTGCAGGAGCCCATGACGACGGCGATCTGGGGAATGCCCTTCGCGCTCATCTGGGCCTGATTGAAGAAGATGCGGCCAAAATGGTCGCGGTCGGGGAAGACCTCATCCTGATTGGGCAGGTTGGCGCCGCCACTATCGACGAGGTAGAGGCAGGGCAGATGATTTTGCCCGGCGATCTCCTGCGCACGGAGGTGTTTCTTCACCGTCATCG
>JAGRDO010000055.1 GCA_020447005.1 Paracoccaceae bacterium | reverse complement strand
TCAGCCTGCCGTCATCGCCCTGTAGAAGCGCCCGCAGATACACCCCCGACCATTGAGCCAGAAAGACCAATGCTGCGCAGATGAACTGAATGGTCCAGTAGGATTGGGAGAAACTGTCGGCCTGTTGCTCCCAGTCTTTGCGCTCGCGCTGAGGCAGAAGCCGCAACCGCCCGGTTCCCTTCCAGAAGGTCAACAGATCAATGACCTGTATCAGGTAGAGCGGCAACAGCACCATATTCAGGATCGTCCAGTTCGGCGCCCAGAGGAACCCGACCTGCTTCTCCATGCCTTCCCTTGGTGCGTAGGTCACGCTGTGTACGCCCATCACATAAGCGATGAACCCAAGCGTGACGGAACCTGCCAGCACAAGGACCGGCAGGTTCAGCGAAGATTCGTGGCTGAACAGTCCCTCCGTCCGAAGCGCCAAGCCGAGACGACCCCGTGCGTGCGCAGCGTCGTCGCCCTCGACCATGGGCGTGTCCTCCGTCTGCAACGAAGCGCCATCGGCCCCACGTCGTGCGCGTCTTTCTGCCAGCAACCGCGATTTCGCGGCACTCAAATGTGCCTGCCACTCGCTCGTTGCATCCGGGTCGCCGCAGCCGAAGATCCTCGCAAGCCACCGAATGCTTTCAGGCCGGATACCCTTGTCGTTATCCTGAAACCAGAATTGCACCGTCCGCAGATCGACGCCGTTGCCATCGGCATCAATCAAGGAGATGGCCTCGGCCAGAAGCTCGGGCGTCCACGGCCCCTCGGGGACCCCATCCCCGTCCACCGGGCGACCGGCGCCGGTTGCGGCCAAATGACTGAATAGCACCTTGAAATTGCTGCCGTCATTCGGCGGGGCTACATAGTATTTCCCGTTCTTGATCAACGCACAACACACCACCGCTTCATTTTGTTACGCTCGCCTTCTCAAGGCATCGTACCATTTCATCCCCAGATAGTAATGCCTGAATAAAAACAATCTATAGGGTATTTCCTTTGGACAACGTCGCCAACGCACGGATTCTCCGATATCCGAGCGGCATGTTGCCGATCTAGACCCAATGCGCGGGCCCGAAACCCGTTGATCGACGTGTGGCGTTCAGACGGCGCGGTCTACGCGATCACGCTGTAGCGCCGGTCGCGCTTTGGGCCTGCCATTGCCCGCCCTGCATGACAGGGAAAAGCGGGGCAAGGACCTGCTCAGTGCTCTGTTCAAAACGGCGACGAAGCATCCATCAGGTTACGTCATGCCCAAGTGGACCGACGTAAAAGCAGCTCAATACCGCACCACCTCGTGCCCGGGATTCCCGAGATGATCTCGCCATGAGACGCCGACAGCGCGGTAGAGCGCGGCGGCAGGTCGGCAGGTGAGATCGACTGCCATCCAGGCCGGTGCAGCATGCGCGGAAGATCGGGACCAGCGATAATCACCTTGAACGCCGTAGGTGCCAAGCCGCGCATTGTCGTATTCGGTGCAGCCATGTCGGTCGGAGTAACGGTGCCGATACTCAACCTGCCAGACCTGGATTGAGCGCACGAAATCGAACTCCGGCCCGCCGATATCAATATCGGCCTTCCCGGAGGCGATTGCCTGCGCCAGCCGGAGCATGGTCCTGTCAGGATTTGGCGTGCTCTCCGGCCGGCGCAGGACGGCGGGTTCGGCCTCTACACCTCGTCCGCCTGTCAGTCGACGGTCCAACAGGGAGGAATCTGACAACGCCGACTGCTCTTCGAGAGTGCCACGACTCTCCGCAACGTCATAGAGCCTGACCGCAAAATCCTTCCCCTCTGTGTCCCGCAGGCTCGCATGCATCGGACAGTTCCAGATTTGCAGCGGTGGTTCGACCGGCCAGGGTGTGATCCGGCGGATGAAAACCACGCGCGCACGGGCACAGGGCGCCGAGGCGGGCCATCCTCCAGAAAGACAAAGCAGGATCGCACAGTCGATCGGATAGGTCTGCGCCCGGGCGCGATCCGGCATCCCGACAAGGAACACGGACGCAAGAAGGGTGAGCGAAGCGAAACGGATGACAGCCTTGTGCATGATGAGAGCTCCACGCGGATTCGGGTTTCAATGAACGATTGAACGTTAGTATATTATTGTCACTATACATATATCAAAACGAAGCCCTGCCTGCCCGTGCGCAGGGTCAAGCCAGATTCTTGCCAGTGTCAGTCGAAAGCGCCGCGAGGAGGTCGACCAAAGCACCCGGGGCCGCCGATCTTGCCTGTGCCAGAACCTCTGGCTGCAGCGGCGGATCCATGAACGTCGCCGCGTCGTGCGCGCCGAGCCACAGAACGGCCAATTCAGCTGTATCCCACAAATAGACCCATCCGACGGTACGCTCGCCATCCGCTCCGATCAGCCGGGCAATGGCTGACGCTTCTTCCCAGTCCTTCGTCACCGTCTTCTTTCTCCTCTTCGGCGGCCCGGACTTCGCCGCTGTGCCCTCATACGGCCCGGCGTGTCCAAGCGGAGTGGAGATGCCCTGCCCTCAGCTTTGGCAGGAAGCTCCTGACAGTCTGTCGAACGCCAAGCTCGGTTCCCTCTCCGAACAGATGAGCGGAGACGCATCCGACGATTTCGGATCGATGGCCTTCAAGTTCCCTGGATTGGTCGCGACGCGGCAAGAAATCACGAAATGGCACGAAACGGAACGAGACAGAACGAAATTAAACCATATATACTATTGAAAGTTAATGAAAAATATTTACCGCTCCGTCGCAAGGCGGTGACCATCTGGGGGGGAATGTTCAAGAAACTGACCGCAGCGGGTGCCAATCGGTCGGGCATCCAACCGTGCGTGCGGCCGTTCCGGTTTGACGAGATCGACAAAGGGATCGGACTCACACAACGCGGAAAAGCGGCACATCGCACGAGCATATCCACGAAGTTCACATCGTCGGCCGGGGCGGCAGGCCGGGTTGCGGCAGCCCCTGCCCTATTGCTCGGATAACTCCAGGAATCGCCCGTAGTCTTCGCCAACCTCGCGCGCCTCCGCGAACGCGCGTGCGCGTTCCGTGTCAAGGCAGCGGAATTAACGCTGGATATCACGGATGTAGAGTTCGAAGTCGCTTCGGATAATGTCAGCGTAGTCTTGCGCGGCTTGCGGGTCACGCGGGACGAAAGGCCGAACAGGGGCGCTACAGGTTTCTGCAGCAGCGCTGCGCGCCATAAACACTGCCAATAGTATAGACAGCGTCCCCCTGCCCCACCCCGATCGGAGGCTCCGCAGCCCTCCAATTTTCTTGATCAGCCGCATGCGCCGGTCTATCCGTTGTTTGAGCGAGAATCCGCTTGTCACGCGCAAAATAAATCTTGCGATGCAACAATATACTATCGTATGGCTTGGCTTCAATACCAGAAGCTTGGGTCATTCGCCTTATCGGAGAACGTGATCCGGGTGATGGACCTAGATAAAGAAGCCCCGAATGTCGTCACTGAACCCAGATTCCGCGATCTGGCCACGAGCGGATATCGCGTCGAAGTTGTGTGCAAGGAGAGTGCCTACAAGAAGGGCCCCAACTGGCACGGGGGCTGGATTCTGCGCGCCGTCAGCGACGACGGCGTCGAAAAGCTCCTCGTCACCGCCA
>JAGRDO010000054.1:54536-55066 GCA_020447005.1 Paracoccaceae bacterium | reverse complement strand
TCGATGAATTCGCGCCGGTTGATCCGCGCGGCATCGGCCAGCTTCACCATGCCGCTGTCGATCGCCATGATCTTGCGGTTGATGCCGTAAAGCTGGTCGATCAGCGCCTCGATCCGGTTGTTGTGCAGGTGCAGTTCGTTCACCAGCTCGACAATTTCGGAGCGCAGCTTCTGATAGGCGGTCTCGTCGGCGATCGAGAATGTGCCATCCTCGTTCAGCGTGGCCGACATGCGCTGGTCCTGCATCCCGGACAGCTGGACATAATCGCGCGCGATGATTTCCAGCATTTCCAGAACGCGGGGCTTCAACGCCGCTTCCATCGCCGCCAAGGACATGTTCGAGGCGTCGTCCTCATCATCCTCATCGTCGCCCTTGGCGATGGGATTGCCATCGGCGTCAAGCTCGGGCTCGCTCTCTTCGCTGGTATTCGCGGTGGTTTCAGCCCCGCTCGCGACCGGTTCGTCCGGCTCGCCGTCTTCATCCAGCGAGCGGCCGAAGGTGGTTTCAAGGTCGATCACGTCGCGCAGCAG
>JAGRDO010000054.1:0-54501 GCA_020447005.1 Paracoccaceae bacterium | reverse complement strand
TCAGCGGGCTTTCGCACAGGCCCGCAATCATCGTGTTGCGTCCGGCCTCGATCCGCTTCGCGATGGCAATCTCGCCCTCGCGGCTCAGCAGTTCGACCTTGCCCATTTCGCGCAGATACATGCGGACAGGATCGTCGGTGCGGTCGAGCGTTTCCGTCGAAGAGGCCGAAACGGTCACCTCGCGCGAGGACGAAGTCTCGACGATTTCGCCGCCGGGGCTTTCGGTTTCCTCGGCCTCGTCATCCTCGATGACATTGATGCCCATTTCCGACAGCATCGACATCACGTCCTCGATCTGCTCGGAGGACACCTGTTCGGGCGGAAGTACCTGATTGAGCTGGTCGTAGGTGATGTAGCCGCGCTCGCGCGCGTCGGCGATCATCTTCTTGACGGCCGCCTGAGACATATCAAGCGTGTGCTCGTTGTCGTCAGTGTCGGGCTTCTGCTCGTCAGTATCTTTGGCGGCCATCGGGGCTCCTTGCGTAACGGGCGATTCGCTTAGCAGGCGAATCGGTTCTGGCTTTGTAGCGAATCATGGCGCCGAATCACAGGGGCGGCGATTCTGCGCACGGGGTATTCAGTGTTTCTTCTTCTCCCAGGCCGCCGTGTCGATCAGCCTTTGCAACTCGGCCGAAAGGGCCGCGCGATCCTCGCCCATGTCGCTGTCATCGTCGAGTTTCGACCGCGCCGCCCGATGGCGTGCCTCGACCGCCTGCGACAGGCGCCAGGTCAAACCCTCGTCGACGAGCCCGGTCAAATCCTCCACCGCTTCCTCGATTTCGGCCACCACCCCGCGCCGCGCATCCAACTTGGCCAGTTCTTCGGCAAGGCACATTGCCGCAAAATCGGGATTGTCGGCATTTCGGACCGGGGGTGCGGAATGCACATGGGCGAGATGAAAGAGCTTTTCAAGGTCGGCGGCGCAAGTTGCCTCAAGTTTCACCCTGACCTGTGAAATGTCGCCATGCGCGGCCGTCAAAAGCGCGTGGCGAAGGCGTGCATGGCCCGGATCGCGCATTTCCACCGTTTCAAGCTGGCTTTCGAAACGCTGGGCGCAGGCAGGATGCGTGATCGCGATCGCAAGGATCATCGCCTCGCGCAGATAATCCTCCACCTCGGCGCCCTGGGCCGCGGCAAGAAGCGACGCCTTCGTCTCGGGCAGCGGCTGGGCCGGTTCATCGCGCCGCCAGCGCGTGCCGGGTAACGCCTTGTCCCTGCGCCTCGCCACGAGGCGGTGCGCGCCGAAAAGTTCCCAGCGCAGACGCTTGATCTCTTCGCCGTAATGGGAACGGATCGAACGGTCGCCAATCGTGCGAAGGGTTTCGCGAAGGCTCTTGTCCAATGCCGCCTTGCGTTCGGGGCTGTCGAATTCCCGGCCTTCGGTTTCGCGCCGCCAGAGAAGGTTCACCATCGGTTGCGCCTCGGACAGGGCCCGCGACATGGCGTCCTTTCCACGGATCCGGATCAGGTCGTCCGGGTCCATCCCCTCTGGCAGGATCACAAAGCGCAACCCCTGTCCGGCCTGTAACCGGGGCAGCGCCAGATCGATCAGGCGCGTCGCCGCCCGGATCCCCGCCGCATCGCCATCCAGCATGATCAGGGGTTCGGGATGGAGGCGCCAGAGAAGCTGCAACTGATCTTCCGTGATCGCCGTGCCAAGCGGGGCGACGGCCGCGTCGAAACCGGCCATGACCAGCGCGATCACATCCATATAGCCTTCGGCGACGATCAGGGGCTGGCCTTTGCCGGCCGCATCGCGCGCGGGGCCGTGGTTGTAAAGGCTGCGGCCCTTGTCAAAAAGGTCTGTTTCCGGCGAGTTGAGGTATTTCGCGCTGTCATTCGGGTCCAGCGCACGGCCGCCAAAGGCGATGCAGCGTCCGCGCGCATCGCGGATCGGGAACATGATGCGGTTGCGGAACGTGTCATAGGGTGCCTTGCCCCTGGTGCTCGGCCGGGCAAGACCGGCGCCAAGGATCAGGTCTTCGGCGATCCCGCGCCCGCGCAGCGTCTCCCACAGCCCCTGCCAGCCCTCGGGCGCGAAACCGATCTCGAACCGGTCGAGGGCGGCCTGCGTCAGCTTGCGGCCCACAAGATAGTCGCGCGCCGCCGCCCCGGACGAGGTTTTCAGCTGCATCCGGAAGAAGCGCATCGCCTCTTCCATCACACCGGCAAGCTCGGTCCGCCGGTCGGCGCGTTCGGCGGCCTTGGGGTCGGCCGCGGGCATCGCCATGCCAACCTCGCGCGCCAGCGTCTCGACCGCCTCCATGAAGGGCATGTTCTCGACATCCTTCAGGAAGGAAATCGCGTCGCCCTTGGCGTGACAGCCAAAGCAATAGTAAAAACCCTTGCGGTCATCGACGTGGAAGGACGCGGTCTTTTCCTGATGGAAGGGGCAAGGAGCCCAAAGATCGCCCTTGGCCTGATTTGACTTGCGCTGATCCCATGTGACCTTGCGCCCCACGACATGGCTAAGCGTGGTGCGGCTACGCAATTCGTCTAGGAAACCGGGCGGGAGACTCATCGGGAAAATATGGGTGCTGGGGGGCCCGAAGTCCAGCGGCAGGAAACGGGGCGGCCGATCGGGGCCGCCCCTTTCGTGATCACTTCTGAAGCTCGGTCCAGATCGCCGTCATGTATTCCTGCGCCTTGGCCGAGCAGGTCGGGATAAAGCTGCCCGCCGCCTTGAACTCTTCCGGAACCACGACTTCCGGCGCGGTCTGCATGTCTTCCGGCATGAAGGCTTCCGATCCGGCAATGCCGTTCGCATAGCGCGCAAAGGCCGAAATCAATGCGGCATTCTCCGGCTCCGCGATGAAGTTCAGGAACTTGTAGGCATTCTCGACATGCTGAGCGTCCGAGAGAAGGGCGACCGAGTCCATCCAGATCGGGTAGCCTTCCTTCGGATAGCCGTATTTCACCGACGGGTTGGCAATGCGCGCCCGCATCGTCGATCCGTTCCAGTTCACCGAAGCCGCCCAGTCATTGTTGGACAGCTTCTCGGTCGCGCCGTAATCCATGCTGATCCAGTCCGGCTTCGCGGCAACCAGGGCATCGCGCGCCTTCTTGAGAACCTCGGTATCTTCCGAACATGACGTTCCGCCCGCCCACATCACGGCAAGGTTCACGATGTCGTTCATCTCGGGCACGACGTTGATCTTGCCCTTCAATTCGTCCGGGACCTTAAGGAAGATGTCCGAGGTGTTGATGTCGCCGTCATAGACCGAGGTGTTGACGGCAATGCCGGTCGTGCCCCACTGCCACGGCACGGTATAGGCGCGGCCCGGATCCCATTCCACGTTCATCCATTCCTGCGCGATATTCGAATGGTTCGGAAGCTTGGACAGGTCGAGTTTCTGGATCAGTCCCTTGCTCGCATAGATCTGGACATACTGGTGGGTCGGCACGACAAGGTCGAAACCGTGGCCGCCGGCCTCGATCTTGGCAAGGGCGGCGTCGTTGCTGTCATAGTCGGTGACGGTCACCTTGATGCCGGTCTCGGCCTCGAACTTGGACAGCAGTTCGGGGTTCGTGTAATTGCCCCAGTTGAAGAGGTTCAGAACCTCCTGCGCCTGCGCCAGGCCCGTTGTCGCCATGAGAGTGGCGAGCGTGGCAAATATCTTTTTCATTGCAGTCCTCCCTTTTTGATCAGTCTCTTTTTCGTGTCAGCAAGAAGAAGGCGGTCAATAATGCGACCGTCAGAGCGAGAAGCGCCGAGGAAATCGCATTGACCTCGGGCGTGACGGCCCGGCGCAACTGGCCGAGCATATAGGTCGGCAGTGTATCCTGACCGCCGGATTTGACAAATTCGGTAATGACAACGTCATCAAGGCTGATGACGAAGGCCAGCATCGCACCGGCGGCGATCCCCGGCGCCAGAAGCGGCAGCGTGACATACCGGAACGTCTGCCACGCCGACGCATAAAGATCGGCGGCAGCGGTTTCCATGACCGTGTCCATCCCTTCCAGCCGCGCCCGGATCGGCAGATAGGCGAAGGGAATGCAGAATGCCGAATGCGCGGCGATCAGGTAACCCAGCCCATGATACCCCGTGGCAACCTTGATCGAGGCGAAAATGATCAAAAGTGCCACGGCGGTCACGATCTCGGGCACCATCAGCGGCTGGTTGATCATCACATAGATGAAGGTCTGCCCGCGATAGGGGGCGCGCCGCGTGGTGCCAAGGGCCGCGAAAGTCGCCAGGACCGTGGCGATGGCACTTGCCGACAGGGCGATGACCAGCGAGCGGACCGTCGCATCCTTCACCGCCTCGTTGCCCCAGGCCACGCTGTACCAGCGAAAGGAAAATTCCTGCCAGACCGCAATCGAAGAACCGCCGTTGAAGGAATAGACCACCAGCGTGATGATCGGCAGGTAAAGGCAGACGAAAACGCCGACCGCGATCGTCGCAAAGCCGGGAAGATGCGCTACGGTAAATCCCGGTTTAGCCATGTCCGCCCCCCGATCCGCCCTTGCCGAGAGTGCGCACATAGAACAGCAAAGCCACCGTCACCACGACAAGCAGCGTCATCGACAGTGCCGCGCCCAGGGGCCAGTTCCGGCCCTGACCGAACTGCAACTCGATGAAATTGCCGATCATCATGTTCTTGCCGCCGCCGAGGATCCGCGGCGTGACATAGGCGCCAAGCGAGGGCACGAACACAAGGATGGACCCGGCGATGATACCCGGTTTCACGATCGGCAGGATGATATGGCGCAGGACCTGCATGCGGCTGGCGAAAAGGTCGTACCCGGCCTCAAGCAGCCGCATGTCGAAGCGCTCGATCGCCGAATAGAGCGGCAGCACCATCAGGGGCAGATAGACATAGGCCATGCCGACCAGCACCGCGCCGTCGTTATACAGCATCTGGATCGGCTGATCGATGATGCCCAGCCGGATCAGGGCGGTGTTGATCAGCCCCTCGCTCCGCAGAATTTCGCCAATGGCAAAAGTCCGGATCAGGAGGTTCGTCCAGAAGGGGATCGTGATCAGGAAAAGCCAGATCGCGCGATGCGCCGGCGTGCGCGTGGCGATGAACCAGGCTGTGGGAAACCCCAGCAGGAAAGTGATGATCGTCGTCAGGAACGACAGTTTCACACTGCGCCAGAAGATCGTCAGATGCGCATCCGCCAGCTTCAGCGTGTCATCGAAAATGTCGCGCGAAAACAGGATCCCGGTCCAGCCGTCGGTGCTGAAATCCCACAGGACATTGCCATACTGGCCCTTTTCAAGGAACGAATAGACCAGCACCACCAGCAGCGGCCCCGAGGCCGCCAGCGTCAGCAAGATCAACGCCGGGGCGGATAAAAGCCAGCCGTTGCGGGCAGAGGTCTTGCGCTGACGCTCTTCAGCCAAGCTCATCGCTCACTCCTCGATCAGCCGGGCCGCGCCCTTGGCAAAGGTAACTCCCACGGCATCACCGGGCGCAAGCCCCCCATCGCCGCCCGGCGGCAATGGCATGCGCGCCACCAGCGCGGCGCCGTCGCCAAGGCGCATGTGAACGTGCATGTCGGTGCCGAAATAGATCAGGTTCTCGACCCGCGCCCCGATCGCGCCGGCCTTGTCGGCGCGGACGACGTTCACCTGCTCGGGCCGGATCGTCAGCACCCCGCCCTTGCCCTCGGCGGCAACGATTTCGCCGCTGCCAAGCCGCGCGCCTTCCTTGACCAGTGTCACCGGCAGGAAATTCGTCTCGCCGATGAAATCGGCGACGAAACGGTTCACCGGGGCGGTGTAGATTTCACGCGGGCTGGCGACTTGCTGCAATTTGCCGTTGCTCATCACGCCGATGCGATCGCTCATCGTCAGGGCTTCTTCCTGATCGTGGGTGACGAAAACAAAGGTGATTCCGGTTTCCTGCTGCAGGCGTTTCAGTTCGACCTGCATTTCCTTGCGCAGCTTCAGGTCCAGAGCGGAAAGCGGTTCGTCAAGCAGCAGCACCTTCGGCTGGGGCGCCAGTGCGCGCGCCAGCGCCACCCGCTGCTGCTGGCCCCCCGACAACTGCGCGGTGGCGCGATCGGCCAGTTCCTCCAGCTTGACCAGCGCCAGCATCTCGGCGGTACGCGCCGAAATCTGGCTGGCCGGCCGGCCAAGCATCTTCAGGGCAAAGCCCACATTTTCACGCACCGTCAGGTGGGGAAACAGCGCATAGGACTGAAAGACCGTATTCACCGGGCGGCGGTTCGGCGGCAGGTCCGTCACATCGTCCGCCCCAAGCAGGATGCGGCCGGATGTCGGCGTCTCAAACCCCGCTATCAGGCGCAAAAGGGTCGTCTTGCCACAGCCGGACGGGCCGAGAAGCGTAAAGAACTCGCCCTTGCGGATTGCGGCCGAAACGGTGTCGAGCGCGCGGACCGCAGCCGCCCCGTGCCCGAAACTCTTGACGACAGATTCGGCGGTTACTGCAATGTCTTCTTTCAATCCGCCCCCCCCGGTTCGGTTTGATCATATTTACTCTGGCCGATTTACACCGGGTTTGGCAATGGCCCGCTTTACATTCGTTCAACATGCGGGACACGATCATGCCAGGGAACGGCACGTTCGATCTCGGCGCAGAGCGCCATCAGCTCTTCGTCCGCGCCGAAGCGCGCGGCCAGATGGATGCCGATCGGCAGACCGTCCGACGACATGGCAAGCGGCAGGGACGCGGCCGGTTGACCAGAGGCATTGAAGACCGCGCAGAACGGCGAATAGTCGAAGATCATGCCCGGCCCGACACGGTAATGCACATAATCTTCGGTCGAATGGGCAAAACGGCCGATCCGGGCGGGCGGTTCGGCGAGCGTTGCCGAAAGGATGATGTCGGGCCCCCGGCCCCCATCCGGATCGAACACCGCCGCCATTTCCCGCCCGAAAGTGTGGATGCGCGACACGGCCTCAAGATAGTCGGCACCCGAGATCGTCTCGGCATGGGCCATCGCGCCGCGGCTCACCCCTTCGACGTCACCCGCCTGCAACCCCCTGCCCTTCGCGCCCAGTGCCTTGCGGATGCCAAGCGCGGTGCCGCAGGCGACAATATCGGTCCAAGCGCGCATCATCGCCTTTACATCGGCCTCGGGCCTGCCCGGCTCCACGTGATGGCCCAGCCCTTCAAGAACCCGGGCGGCGTCACGTACGGCATTTGCGCAGTCTGGGTGGATCGGCTCGCCCGTAAATTTCGTGTCGCAGAGCATGATCCGCAACCTGCGCGGCGGACGGCTGATCGCCTGCATGTACCCGGCGGCAAGGGGCGGCGCATGATAGGGCGCGCCTGGATCGGCGCCCTGGCAGGCATCAAGCATGGCGGCACTGTCGCGAACCGACCATGTCAGAAAGCCGTCGATCGCCATCCCGGCCCAGCCTTCGCCGACATAGGGCCCGTCGGGCAGGCGCGCGCGTGTCGGCTTCAACCCGAACAATCCGCAACACGAGGCGGGAATGCGAACCGATCCGCCCCCGTCCGATCCATGGGCCAGCGGCACGATCCCGGCCGCGACCGCCGCCCCCGCGCCCCCCGACGATCCGCCCGGCGTATGATCAGGGTTCCACGGATTGCGCGTCGGCCCGCCATAGACCGCGGCCTCGGTCGCGGCACCGATGCCGCCCTCGGGGCTCGTCGTGCGCCCGTAGGTCACGACACCGCTGGCGCGGATACGCTCATAGATCGCCGAATCCCGGGTATAGCGCGTGCCCTCCAGCAGCCGCGATCCGTTATGCGACGGAAAATCCACCGCTTCGCAGCCCAGATCCTTCAACAGAAAGGGAATTCCCGAAAACGGGCCACGCAGGGGCCCGGCGGCGATACTGCGCCGCGCGACATCTTCGCGGATATTCACGACGGCATTCAGCCTCGGGTTCAGCCGCTCGGTTGCCGCCAGTGCGTGATCCAGCAACTCGCCCGGCGTGACCTCGCCCGCGGCAAGGCGACCGGCAAGGTCGGTCGCATCCTTGCAATCATAGTCTTTCAGCATGTGTCCTCTGTCACCCCGCCTGCATACGGCCCGTCACCACATCACCCGGCGGCCACACGGGCAGCGCACGCCGTCATCGCATGATGCAACTCGCGCACCGCGAAGGCCGCCATCGACCGGAAAACCATGATCTCGAAGGCATCCGCCCCGTCCCGGCGCAGGATCATCATCATATGACCAAGCCCGGTCCGCGCGACCGATCCCTCCGGAAATGCCCCCGGTCGCAGATCCAGCGCCACGAGCCGCGCAAGAACCGTCTCGGCCCCCGATCCGGCAAGCCTCAGCCTTGCCCAACCGTCTGACTGGTCGGTGATCGCGGCAAGCCCGTCCAGTCCGGCCGGTTCGGCACCGACAAGGAATGCCTGCCCGCGCCCCGTCCAGAGAATTCGCGCCCCGTTTGCGGAAATGGACTGGCCGGGCTTCGGCCAGCCCAGCCCGATCGCCTTCAACGCGGCGCCGCTTGCCCGCTCCTTGCCCGCGAAGGGGGCTACCGAGCTGACGCGGTCGACGGGATATTCGCTCAGTTTCACGCCACCCGCTTCGACGGGCAGCAGATCTTCGCAGGGCGATTTTGAAATAAGGCTAGGCACGGGCCCGCCCTCCCTCTGGGTCAAAGAAGACCGGATGCATGACCTCGCAGATCACATCCGTTCCCCGAAGATGATCGACCAGACGCACCCTTTCGCCATGCCGCGCCCGGCCGTTCTTCAGGAAGGCCAGCGCCAGATGGGTTTTCAGGGTCGGCGACCAGCAGACCGACGTGACATAGCCCTGATCATTGGCCGACACCGGCTCCGCGCCCTCGTCGAAAAGATGCGCGCCCGCACCGATGGCCCGCGACATCGGGATCGGCCTCAGGCCAACCAGCAGTTCGCGCTCGGGCCCCGAAAGGCCCGGGCGCTGGCTTGCCGCCTTGCCGATGCAATCCTTCCCGGCCGAAACCATCGCCGCCATTCCAATGTCATAGGCCGTCACACGGCCATGGATTTCGGCATGCGTGATGAAACCCTTCTCGATCCGAAGCACGTTCAGCGCCTCCATCCCGTACGCGCCGCCGCCAAGGCTTTCGGCACGGGCCACAAGGTCGCGATAAAGCGCCTCTCCATAGCGGGCCGGAACCGCGATTTCATATCCAAGCTCGCCCGAGAACGAGATGCGGAACAGCCGCGCCTCCACGCCCATCACCCTGACCGGGATCACCCCGAGGAATGCGGGCCGCGCGGCATCGATCGGGCTTTCCAGAACCGAATTCAGCACCTCGCGCGCAAGGGGGCCGGCCAGCGCGAACTGCGCCCATTGCTCGGTGACCGAAATCATCTGCACGTCCCAATCCGGACAATGCGCCTGATGCACGAATTCCAGATGCCGCATCACCGGTCCGGCAGCCGCGGTCGTCGTTGTCATCAGGTAATGGCCCTCGGCCAGACAGGCGGTCGTACCATCGTCCATCACCAGCCCGTCTTCGCGCAGCATAAGGCCATAGCGCACCCGGCCGGGCTTCAGGGTCGAGAAGGTGTTGGTATAGACAAGGTCAAGGAAGCGGCCCGCATCCTTGCCCTGAATGTCGATCTTGCCAAGGGTCGAGACATCGCAGACCCCGACCCTGTCGCGCACCATCAGAACCTCGCGGTCGCAGCTTTCGCGCCACGTCGTCTCGCCGGGGCGCGGGAAATACGAAGGCCGGTACCAGAGCCCTGCCTCGATCATCGGTGCACCGCGTTCGCGTGCCGCGCGGTCCGAGGTGGTGAAACGCTGCGGGGCGAAGCCCGCACCCTGCCCGCCCGCGCCCAATGCGGCGATGGACACCGGAACATAGGGCGGACGGAAGGTGGTGGTCCCGGTCTCGGGAATGCCGCGCCCGGTCGCGTCGGCAAGGATGGCCAGCGCGGCCACGTTCGAATTCTTGCCCTGATCGGGCGCCATGCCTTGCGTCGTATAGCGTTTCATGTGCTCGACCGAGGCAAAGTTTTCCTGCGCCGCCAGCCGCACATCCTTTGTCGTCACGTCATTGGCAAAGTCGAGCCATGCGCGATGGCGCGGTTCGGGCACTTCCCAATAGGCGCGAAGCCTGACCGCCCCGTCTTCGGCCACTGGGACATCAAGCGTCACGGTCTTTCGCCCCAGCGCCTCCAGCGCCGCCCCGGCCGCGGCCGCCCCCTCGGCAAGACAGGCCCGCGTCGAAAAGGCGCCATTGGCGGCCCCGGCCGCCTCCAGCCCCGGCACCATGCCGGGTTTCGGGACAAAGGCCGCGATGTCGTCGCGCCAGACCGGACGGCCATTCATGTGACAGGTCAGGTGCAGCGCCGGGTTCCAGCCGCCCGACACCGCAAGGCAATCGCTCACGATCCGCGAGATCTTGCCGGCGGCATCGGCGATCACGACCTCGCGCAGCCCCATGCGGCCGACGGTATCGACGATGCGGCACCCGGCGTGAACCGGAAAATTGCCCGCCACTTCAACATCTTCCCGCACGTCGATCAATGCGGCCACCCTGACGCCCGCCCCGGCCAGATCGCGGGCGGTACGATGTGCATCGTCGTTATTGCCAAAGATCGTGACCGCATGCCCGGGCGCCACGCCCCAGCGGTTGAGATAGGCCCGAACCGCGCCCGCCGTCATGATGCCGGGCCGGTCGTTGTTGGAAAAGGCAATGCCGCGTTCATGCGCGCCCGAGGCAAGGATCGCGCGTCCGGCCACGATGCGCCAGAAACACTCGCGCGGCAGGTCGCCGGGTGGACTGGCCAGATGCAGACCGACGCGCTCCAAAGCGCCATAGGTCCCGCCGTCATAGGCGCCGGTCACGGTTGTGCGCGTCATCAGCCGCACATTCGGCATTCCCGCAAGCTCGCTCACAACACCGGCGGCCCATTCCGCCGCCGGCTGGCCTCCAATCTCATGGCTTTCGGCCAGCGCCCGCCCGCCCATGCGGCTGTCTTCTTCCGCAAGGATCACATCGGCCCCGGCCCGGCCCGCCCTGAGGGCCGCCATCAGACCGGCCGGCCCCGACCCTATGACCAGCAGATCGCAAAAGGCCCACGCCTTTTCATAGGTTTCGTCATTATGCGCCCCCGACAGGGCCCCAAGCCCCGCCGCCCGCCGGATTGCCGGCTCATAAAGCGCTTCCCAGAACTTCCGGGGCCACATGAAGGTCTTGTAATAGAAGCCCGCGCTGAAGAAGGGCGCGAAAAGATCGTTGACCGCCATCAGATCCAGATTGACCGATGGCCAGGCATTCTGGCCGCGCGCCTCCAGCCCGGCATGGATTTCCTGCATCGTCGCGCGCAGATTGGGAACCTGCGCGGCCCCCCGGCCAACCGTAACCAGCGCGCTCGGCTCTTCCGAACCTGCGGTCACCACCCCGCGCGGCCGGTGATACTTGAACGATCTGCCGAACACCCGCACATCGGACGCCAGAAGCGCCGAGGCAAGCGTATCGCCCTGAAAGCCCGTGTAATCCCTGCCGTCGAAGCGAAACCCGACGGTCTTCGACCGATCGACAAGGCCCTTTCCGGAAATCCTCATGCCCTGCCTCCCCGGGGCTTGGACGGCGCTTTCTTCTTGGCCGGACTGCCTGCGCCAGAGGCGCGCCCGCCGCCGCGCTCCGCGATCAGCCGTGTCGCGCCCACCGCATGGGTCACGGTATCGCGCGTCACCTCGATCCAGGCCGAGCAGCCCATCTCGTGATACCAGAGGTCACGCGTCTCACCCGCCGGGTTGTCGCGCAAATGCAGATAGGCGTCCCATGCTTCGGGCGGGGCGTCGGGGCCGGGGCGCGACGCATAGACCGCGTCACCGTAATAGGTGAATTCGCGCCGGTCGCGGCTGCCGCAGAGGGGGCAAGTCAAACGCATGTCATTGCTCTATCCGTTTCGGGTTGTGTGGCACCGGGCATTCCCAACCTGATCCCCTTCAATGCAGGTTATGCTGGCTGCCCGTGCCCTCTTCATCCAGAAGATGGCCGGTGGCGAAACGGTCCAGCCGGAAACGGCCGGCATAGGCGTGGCTTTCGCCCGTCGCCATCAGATGCGCCATGCACCAGCCCGACGCGGGCACGGCCTTGAACCCGCCATAGTTCCAGCCGCAATCGATATAAAGCCCCTCGACCGGGGTCTTGTCGATGACGGGCGATCCGTCCGGCGTCATGTCCATGATGCCGCCCCATGACCGCAGAACCTTGGCCTTGCCGATCATCGGCATCAGCGTCATGCCCGCCTCCATCACATGCTCCACCATCGGCAGGTTCCCCCGCGCCGCGTAGGAGGCGTAGAAATCCAGATCCCCGCCAAAGACCAGCCCGCCCTTGTCGGACTGGCTGATGTAGAAATGCCCCATGCCGAAGCTGACGACATGATCGATGACAGGCTTCAGCCCCTCGGTCACGAAGGCCTGCAGGATGTGGCTTTCGACCGGCAGACGCATCCCCGCCATCGCGGCCACCTGCCCGGAGCGCCCGGCAACGATGATGCCGACCTTCTTCGCCCGGATCGCGCCGCGTGTCGTCTGGACCCCCGTCACACGGCCGCCCGTGATATCGATCCCGGTCACCTCGCAATTCTGGATCAGGTCGACACCCCGGCCGTCCGCACCCCGGGCATACCCCCAGGCCACCGCGTCATGGCGCGCCGAACCGCCCCGGCGATGCAAAAGCCCGCCATAGATAGGAAAGCGCGTCTGTTCGAAATCAAGATAGGGCAGATGGCGGCGAACCCCCTCGCGGTCCAGAAGCTCGGCATCGTCGCCCTGACCTACCATCGCGTTTCCGCGCCGCGCGAAGGCATCGCGCTGACCGTCGCTGTGGAACAGGTTGATCAGCCCGCGCTGCGAATGCATCACGTTATAGTTCAGCTCGGACTCGAGCCCTTCCCAAAGCTTCAGCGAATGCGAATAGAATTCCTGGTTGCCGGGCAGAAAGTAATTCGCCCGCACGATCGTCGTGTTCCGCCCGACGTTACCGCCGCCGAGATACCCCTTTTCCAGCACGGCGATATTCGTCAGCCCGTGGTTCTTCGCAAGGTAATAGGCGGTGGACAGGCCATGACCGCCCCCGCCGATGATGACGATGTCGTAATCGGGTTTCGGTGCGGGATCGCGCCAGACCGGGCGCCAGCCCTTGTTGCCCGACAAACCCTCGGTCAACACGCGAAAACCGGAATAGCGCATGTCATCCCCCTTCCTGCCCGGACAGTGAACCGCCCCCACCCGAACAATTCAATGGTCGAATGCGAAATCCGCGCCGTTTCGCGACAGATTGCGTCGCGAATGGCCAGCCGAGAGGAAAATGGCCGCGCCGGTGAAGGCGCGGCCCAGAGTACGCCGCATGAACGACGAGGGAATTGCCCGGTTCCCGTTCCGGCCCGCGCCGGTCGGGGTCAGATCAGCGAACCAGCCGGAAATAGGCCGCTTCGTAATTGTTGTTCATACCGTTGCCGTTGCAAAAGCCGAATGTGCCGTTCGAGGTCACGTCCAGCTTGCCGCCGGCCACGATCGACGCGCCTTCGATGCCATTGGCATTGGCGGTCAGCGAAATGTCACCGGCTGCCAGAAGCTGGCTGCCGAAGATGCTGACCTTCGACGCGAATTCCATACCGCCCTTGGTCACGATCTGCACATCGCCGCCGAACCCGCGGTGATCATCCTTGCCGATCTGGATGTCGGCCGAGGAATAGATCGATTTCGAATCGGTATTCGTCGTGATGATAACCGCGTCCTCAAGCACCGCACCCGCCCCGATCTGAAGGCGGCAATCGGTGATGATCACCATGTTCTTCAGCGTAAAACCCGAACCCAACTGCTTGTGGGTGTTGTCGTTCTTGCAATCCAGCACGTGGATGCGCCCGGACTTGAAGTCATTCTGGTCAAGCGCAGTCTTGCCTTGGGTCTTTACGTTCACCGGCGTCGCGCTGGTGATATAGCTGCGGTAATAGGGAGAGGTAGAGGTCATCACCCCATAGTCGGCATGGTTGGGCGTATTGATACCCGCAATGATGCTGTCGATACGGTTGATGATCTTGGTGTTGTAGGACCCGTCGCGCAGCGCCGGCTGCAACCCGGTATTCGAGGTAAAGCCGGAACTTGGCAGCACCACGTCACGCGCATCCGGCATCGAAACCACGACGCCGGGTTCGAACGTGTTGTTCGAACTTACTTCGACATGGGTCTGGGAATGGATGCAGAACCCGGCCTTGTAATAGCTGTTCGACTGCATGTCGACCCGGTCCTGCGCGACAAAGCCTTCGCGGAAACAGGACGGGTAATAGGTTTCGAAAACCGACGCAGACGCCACGTCCCAGCGGTTCAGGCCGATCAGTCCAAGCATGTATGTGGCGACACCGTTATTGTTCGCCGCATAGCGTTTGGTGCTGACCTGAACGGCATCGCGCGACCCCGAGCTTGGGGTGAAGGTCTCCGTTGCAGCGTTCCACGTGCCGAACTGGATGTCCGAGCTTGTCAGGATGTTGCCGTAGACGGTGGTCGACATGTTCTCCTTCGCCATGTCGATGGCGGCCTGTTTGGCGTCATCCTCGCTGTGCCACTCCCGCGTCAGGATCGCGGCATGGGCGGCCGCATCGGCTGCCACCTGAAGATGGGTCTTGTTTGCCACGCCGTTTCCGACGTCCACGGCCAGCCCGCCAAGGACGACCGCGCCAAGGAACATCTGCAGGCTCAGCGCGGTGATGCCACCGTCCTCGGACTGCAGAAAGCGTATCGGGTCGAACCGCGGCGCCATGTCAGTTCTCCATCAGATGCTCGGCGCTGACGACCATGTTCACTCCGTTGAACACGGTCGCGGCGCCGAATATGTCGAGATCCGAGATCGGAACCGTCAGCGTCGTCGAGATAAGGCCGGTTCCGGCGATATAGGTTGTCGAGACCTGCGGATTCCGGGCGATGGACGCGACCCGCGCCAGAACGAAGTCTTCGGTGTCCGAGGTGGTTGTCAGCCGCCCGAT
Source organism: Paracoccaceae bacterium (assembly GCA_020447005.1). GTDB lineage: Bacteria > Pseudomonadota > Alphaproteobacteria > Rhodobacterales > Rhodobacteraceae > Albidovulum. The sequence goes on along the minus strand of JAGRDO010000054.1, from coordinate 39,604 downwards.
CGACATGTTGCGATTGGCGTCCTGAACGATGCGCAATAGCCGCGATTGCCCGTTGAAGATCATCGACACATCGACGAGCACGCCGAACAGCAGGATGAAGAACGGCAGCCACAATACGGCTTCGATCGTCGCCGCGCCGTCTTCGTTCCGCACAAACCTTCCCGGAATGCCGGGCCAAGGGAGCCTAAAACGCATCGGTTACCACAATCCCGTATCGTCGACCGGTAAACCCGGCCTGCCATACGCCCCCGCAGGGACAGTCAGCGCCTGAAATACGGCCGAATTTAGGCACAGTCGTCGCGATGCGACAAATTTTGGTTCAATTTTGATGATTATTCATGCCGATACCGGGGCCATACACCCTTGCATCGCCGGCATTGACCAGCGAGGCGCGACAATGGCCCCGGCGATTTTCGCCACAATTCGCGATGATTCGCGCCTAGGCGGCCCATTCCCACGGGCGGGTGAATTCACCCATCTTGTGCTTGAGCGCGTCTTCATCGACCTCGCCCGTCCGTTCAAGCCGCGCGACAAGTCCGCGCTTCTTGTCCTCGACCACTTCCCGGACCCGGGCATTGAACCCGGCCTCGGTCAGCGCCGCGTCATAGATCCGGGTGATGGCCATCTTGCGCAGGTCCGGCTTGAAGATCTTGCCCACCGCCGTCTTCGGCAATTCGGGCATGAGGTGGATGAATTTCGGGATGGCCGCACGTTCCTTGATGTGGGACCTGGCGAACTCCATCAGCTCATCGGCGCTGGTCGAGGCACCCGCGACCAGTTCGACATAGGCGCAAGGCAGTTCTCCCGCAAAGGCGTCCGGCTGACCGATGGCCCCGACGAAGGCGACCGAGGGATGCGCCATCAGCGCTTCCTCGATCTCGGCGGGATCAATGTTGTGTCCGCTCCGGATGATCAGGTCCTTCGCCCGCCCCGTGATCCAGAGGTAGCCATCCGCGTCGATGCGCCCCAGATCGCCGGTGCGCAGATACCGGCTGTCGGCCAAAAGGCCCACATTCTTGGCGGCCTCCGTATAGGTCTCTCCGACTATGACGCCGGGGTTGGCCACGCAGATTTCGCCAACCTCGTCGGTGGCGCATTCCCTGGTGATCCTGCCTGCCGCGTCCACATGAAGGATTCTCACATCGGTATAGGGCATCGGAACGCCGACCGACCCGACCTTCTTGTCGCCATCCACGGGATTGCAGGAAACCAGACAGGTCGCCTCGGTCAGCCCGTAACCTTCCGCGATCTGAACCCCGGTCGCCGAGGCAAACCGGTTGTAAAGCTCTACCGGCAGCGGTGCGGAGCCGGAAATCGCCGTCTTCAGCGTCGATACATCGCCATTGACCGGCCGCTGCATGAGGGCCGCGATCGCGGTCGGAACCGTGATGAGGAAGGTGACGCCCCAGCGTTCGATCAGCTTCCAGAAATTGTCAAAGACACCGTCACCGCGGTACCCCGCAGGCGTCGGCAGGACCACATGGGCCCCCGACGCGATCACCGACATCAGAACCGGATAGGCCGCGAAGACATGGAACAGTGGCAGCGGGCAGATGAGCACATCGGTTTCGTCGAACAGCAGCGTCCCGCCCAGCCAGCCGTTATAGATCATCCCGGAATATTTGTGCTGCGCGACCTTCGGCATGCCGGTGGTGCCGCCGGTATGGAAATAGGCCGCCACCCGGTCGCCCTTCGCATCGGCAAATGTAAGCCGGTCGGCCGGCATTTTCGCGCATTCGGCGTTGAAATCCCTGACCGCCGCCTTGTGCGCGACGGGGTTCTTGGGCCTGATGATGGGCACGATCCACGATTTCGGCGGCGAAAGATAACGGTTGAGGTCAATCTCAAGCACCGTCGTCACGTTCGGGGCAAGGTTCAGCGCCGCGGCCGCCTTCTGCGGCACATCGGTCTTGGGAAAGGCCTTCAGCGTGACCAGAACCTTGGCGCCGGTTTCGCGCAGGATCGCGGCGATCTGTTCCGGCTCAAGCAGCGGGTTGATCGGATTGACGATCCCCGCGACCGCCCCCCCCAGAAGCGTCGCCACCGTCTCGAGGCTGTTGGGAAGCAGATAGGCGACAACGTCCTTTTCGCCGACGCCAAGGCTACGGAACAGATTGGCCGCCTGGGTCACCTTGCCCAGCGTTTCATTCCATGTCCAGGTTTCCGCCGGGGCGCCGGGGTCGGACAGAAGTTGAAAGCTGATCGCTTTGCGTCCGCCGTGTCGGACCCGCGTCCTGCTCAGGAATTCATAAAGCGTGACCGGCAGATCGCGCTTTTCGTATGGCATTTCGTTTTGGACCGCATCGCGGCTTTCCATGCCTCTGAACCCGGGCATATGTCCTCCCATTCGCCGAGCCGCGTTCCCGCAGGCGTCTCCCTCGCCCGAGGATGATCACAAACGCCGCCCGGGGCAAGGGCATCGGCCGCCGATGCCCGCAAAGCGACGCTGCGTCGTTTCCCGGCCGCCCCGGTTCAGCCGCGCGGAATACGCAGGACCTGCCCCGGATAGATCTTGTCGGGGTGCTTCAGCATGGGTTTGTTGGCCTCGAAAATCTCGGGGTAGCGGTTGGCATTGCCCAGCGTCTTCTTGGCGATTGCCGAAAGCGTGTCACCCTTGACCACGGTGTGGAAGACGGCGCCCTCCGTGTCGGCGTCCTCAGAGGTTTCGACCTTGGCCACACCGTCCACATTGCCGACCGCAAGAATGACCTTTTCCTTGATCTCCGGGCTGACGGCCTTTCCGCCGACGGTCACGGTATCGCCCGAAACCTTGATGTCGAGCCCGCTCGCATCAAGTCCGAGATCCTTCAATTCCTTTTGCAGGGCCTCTTCGTGAACCTCGGCCGCATCGGCGGACCCAACCCCAAACAGTTTCTTTCCCGCGTCCTTTACGAAGCTCCAGACACCCATTTTTACCTCCATTAACTTGCAGCTGACACCTCCGCGCAGTCTTGGCGCCGAGAGGCGTTACTATTGATCGGTTACCGGAAAATCGCAACGGCATTGGGCCGCAACGGCTTTGCGCAGGCATTTCCCGATGCCGGCGGCCAAGAAATGAAAATGGCCGGCCGGACCCGGGTTTCCCCTCGCCCAGCCGGCCATTCCACCGGATCAATGATCGCAAACCCTGTAATTCCCTACACGCCAACAAGCGACCAGCGTCCGGAATGTGAGTGGCGAACAACATGCAGGCTACAGCTGGTCCGAAATGACAACCGTCTGCACACCCGAAACGGAAAACTCGTTACAGCCCCACCAATTCCCAATACCGGTTAGTCGCGGCAGATCGGGTTTGGTTCAAAAAAAATCAGCACCCGCCGGCACGGATCAGGCCCCAGCCAAATTCGCCATCATGCCCCGGCGCGCCAAGGTCTTCGGCACGCCGCGCCAGCGTCGCCTCGATGGCCTCCCGGCTTGCGGGGCCACGCGCCAGTTCGCGCGCGACCACGCCGCTGACAATAGCCGCGGCAAAGGACGTGCCGCTGCGATACCGGCCCGACGGGTCGCCGGGAACGGTCAGATCGACGCCCGGAGCCGCGAAATCAACCTCGTCGCCGGTATTGGCGGACCGGTAGAGCCTTTTGCGCGCATCCACGGCAGTCACCGAAATCACATGCGGGTCCGCGGCCGGGTAGGCAACCACCGGCGCACCGTCATTGCCCGTCGCGGCGACAAGAATGATCCCCTGTCGGGCCGTTGCCTCGATCGCCCTTGCCATGACCGCATTTGAAGGCCCCGCGAAGGAGAGGTTGACCAGTTCGACCCGGCGCAGGACCAGCCAGTCAAGCGCCTTGATCATGTTCTCCAGCTTCATGACCGTGGCGTCGCCCTCGCGCGCAAAGGCGTTGGCCGCGTAAACCATCACGCCGGGGGCCACGCCTTCGTTCTCGCCGGGCCGACTGGCGGCGATCAGCTTGATGATAGCGGTCGCGTGGTCGGTTTCGGCCGGTTCGGCGCCCTGGCCAAGCACGGTCTGGCTTTCGACCGCGATGCCCGCATCGCGAAGGTCTTCCAGATCTGTCGGTCCGTCGATCACTCCGACGCGGACCTCGCGCGAAAGCGGACAAGAACGCGGCACCGGCAGACCGATCAGACCCTGCGCATAGTCGCGTCCCTGCGCCGCCGTCCTGTATTCGCTCGCGCTATCCGTCGCCACGTCGATCCCGGCACGGGCAAAGCGCGCGCGCAGGTCGGCGCGCGACGAATAGGAACCGGGGTCGATTACAACCATCGCCAGCTTCAGGCCGCCCAGCGCGCTTGAACGCAAAACGCGGCCGCCAATCGCGTCGACAACGGGCAGTGCCCGGTCAACGTCATCCAGACGGCCCAGAACAACCAGTTCACCCGACCGCTCCTCGCGCTCGGGCAGCTGGGCGCTATCGCGTTTCTTCTTCGTCGGAGGTTTGGGGGGCGGGTCTTCCCTGGGATGCGATTTTTCGTGCGATACGGGAACCGGCGCCGCGCGATCCGCCCCCCCGCCGCCGCGCGGGGCATCCGGCGCCATCAGTCCGACAGCCAGGGCAACGACGGCGCCTGTCACCGCAGAGACAAGCCCCGATGGCAGGATCATTCCTCTATTCCCACGCTTTCCACAAGGCTCGATGCCGAACGCAGCGCCTGCAGCACGTCGCCACCCGGCCGGGCGTCGGGCAATGCCGCGTGATAAAGACCTAAAGCGGACGGGCCATCGACAATCACGACGTCATTGTCGACCAACAGTTCCGATACCGCGCCCTGCGGCGCGTCGGGCCGGAAGGCGATCACCAGCAAGGGATGGCCTGCCGAGGCGCCGGCCTGAACATAGACCGGTTCCCCGCCGGGCAAAACCGCATAGGCTATGGCGCCGGCCACCGCCAGACCGGCAACCGAGGCCGCAACAAGGCCTTGCCACCGCCTCACCCTTCGTTCGCTGTCAATCGCGCTTTTCAACCTTGCCAGCCCGAATTCCCCCGGCGTCGGGCCGGTTTCCTCGGCCTGGATCACCCGGCGCAATCCAACAAGTTGTTCATGCTGGCGGCGGGCGTCCTCATCCGTGGCCAGCAGATTCTCGACGCCGGCACGCTCCTCGGCCGAAAGCGACCCGTTCACGTGGAAGGGCAGCAATTCGATCGCCCGGAGCCTGGTATCAACCTGTTCAATCATACTCTTCATCCTATCCGCAAACGGGCGGCAAGGCACCGCATCAGAAGCTGCTTGGCGTGGAAGACCCGGCTCTTGACCGTCCCTTCCGGTACTCCGGCAATTTCGGCGATCTCACGATACCCCATATCCTCGTAAAAGGTCAGTTCGATCGCCAGCCGGTGTTCGACCCGAAGCCTGCCCAGACATTCGCGCACGGCTTCCGCCTGTTCGGCCGCAACCAGCACGCTGGTCGCATCCGCGCTGTCATCGATCTGCTCGGGCAGTTCCTCCTGATAACTAAGCCGTCCTTCCCGCCTGTAAGTATCCACAATCTTCCGGTACGCGATCGCGAACATCCATGTCCGCGCGCTCGACTTTCCCTGAAATTCGGCGGCCCGCCGCCAGACTTCCAGAAAAACTTCATGCACTATGTCGGCCGAACGGAACGGATCGTTCAATTTCAGCCGGGCAAAACGGAAGAGCGGCCGCTCCATGAGCAGATAGAGCCGCTCGAACGCGGCCCGGTCTCCGCCCGCGACGGCCCGGACGAGTAGATCGATGGTCTGAACTGTCATCGTCAAGCCTTGCGTCACGCCCTTCGGGTAGAGGTCCTACGGCCAAGCGTTGTCGAGCAGTAACATTATCCGCGCCAAAACGCGAAATGAAGCCTTACGTTATTCCGCGGCCAGTCCTTCGGTGAACTGCAGGCGCGCCAGCCGGGCGTAAAGCCCGCCCTGTTCGACAAGGGTGTCATGGGTTCCGGTCGCGACGATGCGGCCGCCGTCCAGCACGATGATCCGGTCGGCCTTTTTGACCGTGGCCAGCCGATGCGCGACGATAAGCGTCGTGCGCCCTTTCGACACCGCCTCCACCGCCTTCTGGACCGCGCGTTCGCTTTCGGCATCCAGGGCCGAGGTCGCCTCGTCCAGAAGCAGAACCGCCGCGTCCCGCAGGATCGCCCTTGCAATCGCGATCCGCTGCTTTTGCCCCCCCGAAAGCATCACGCCGCGTTCGCCAACCTCGGTGTCGTAACCGTTGGGCAGTGCGCTCAGAAAGTCATGCGCGGCGGCGGTGCGGGCGGCCGCCTCGACCTCGGCGTCGGTCGCATCCGGCCGTCCGAAACGGATGTTTTCACGCGCCGTGGTCGCGAAGATCACCGGATCCTGGGGCACCAGGGCCAGCACCTTGCGGAAATCCGCCCGCGCCATTTCGGTCAGCGCAATCCCGTCCAGCGTGACCCGCCCGCTATCGGGATCGTAGAACCGCAGCAGAAGCTGGATGACCGTGGTCTTGCCAGCGCCCGATGGGCCGACAAGGGCCACGGTCTCGCCCGGCCGCACATGCAGATCCATCGCGTCAAGCGCGGATTGCTCGGGCCGTGTCGGATAGTTGAACGTCACGCCTTCAAATGCGATCTCGCCCCGCGCCGGACGCGGCAGCGGGACCGGGCGCGCGGGTTCAGGCACGGTGTCCGTCACGGCCAAAAGTTCGGCCAGACGTTCGGTGGCCCCGGCCGCCCGCTGCAATTCGCCCCAGATTTCCGAAAGCGCGGCGACGGCGCCCGCCGCCATGATCGCATAGATCACGAACTGAACCAGCTCGCCCGGGCTCATCCCGCCCGCGCGCACATCGCGGGCGCCAATCCACAAGACGCCGACGACACCCGCGAAGACCAGAAAGATCACCGCGACCGTCATCGCCGCGCGGGTGCGGATCCGGTCCTTTGCCGAAACGAACGCCGCTTCGGTCACGCGCGCGAAATCGCCGCGGCTTTCGGTTTCATGGGTGAAGGCCTGCACCGTCTGGACCGCACCAAGAACCTCCGAGGCCGCGCCGGATGACGCGGCGATCCAGTCCTGATTCTCGCGGCTCAGCCGGCGCAGGCGGCGGCCCTGGGTGATGATCGGCACCAGAACGAGCGGCACGATCAGCAGGACAAGCCCGGTCAGCTTGGCCGAGGTGAACATCATCAGCGCGATGCCGCCAAGAAGGATCAGCGCGTTGCGCAGCGCGATCGATACCGAAGACCCGACGACCGACAGGATCAACGTCGTATCCGTGGTGATCCGGCTGACCACCTCGCCGGTCATGACGCGTTCGTAAAAGGCCGGGCTCATGCCGACCACGCGGTCGAAGACCGCCTTGCGAATATCGGCGACGACCCTCTCACCCAGCCGGGTGACAAGATAATACCGCAGGCCGGTCCCAAGCGCGAGCAGGCCCGCGATCACCATCGCCCCGGCGAAGTAGCTGTCGAGAAGTTCGGCCCCCGCGTTGAAGCCGTCGATCACGCGGCGCACCGCCACCGGCAGAAGAAGCGAGATCGAGGCCGTAAGGACCAGCGCCACCCCGGCGCCCAAAACCAGCGGGCGATAGGGGCGCACGAATGGCAATAACCCCGCCAGCGCACCGACACGCTTTGACGCGGTGCGTTCCTCGCCCGCCAACTGGGGTTGCCTGGCCATGGGCCCTCCTGTTCCTAACCTCGCGGTTTAGGCCCTGACACGGCGCGGGACAAGGGTCGGGATTGCCGCAGGCGCCGCCCCGAAGGCAAAGCAAGTAATAAGCGAAAAATACTCATAGTACGCACGATTCTTCTAAACCAAGCCTACATTACCGTGCATATTTCGAATTTTTTTGCGTTTTGAAGGAAATTAGGGACAGATTGCCGCAGCGGTCGTGTGACAATGAACTGCCCAAAAAGGTCGGGCATCAAACAAGGAGGACACGATGGCCAACATCTTTGTTGCCGCTTATGACGGAAGCCCTTCGGGCAGAAGAGCCGTCGACTACGCCATCACTCAGGCCAAGGCAGCTAAGGCTTCGGTCGTGGTCGCCCACGTGCTTGAGTGGTCGCCATATTCATTCCTGACCCCGCAGGAAATCGAGGAACGCCACAAGCGGCGCGGGCAGGAACTTTCGCGCGCCGAAACCGCCGTCATCGCACCGTTGATGAAGGATCTGGCCGAAGGCGGCGTCTCGGTCAGCTCTGAAATCAAATACGGCCATGTCGCCGAGACGATTTGCGAGATCGCCACACAAAAAGGCGCAAGCCAGATCTTTATCGGCCGCACGGGGCAATCGACCGTGGTCGAACGGCTTTTCGGCTCGGTCGCGGGCACGCTTGCCCAGATCGCACCGGTGCCCTGCACCATCGTGCCATAACAGACAGGGACAGTTTCATGAAAATCAGAATGGAAACGCGCGCCGCATGCGGCGCTGCCGTGGCAACGCTTTTTGCCGGCGCGGCCCAGGCCCAATCGATGGACGAAACCATCAACACCATGTTCGCCTCGGCCACCGGCTGGTTCGTCAACTTCATCTTCGCCCCCTTCCCGGGAACGTCCTTCCCCTGGATCGTGGCCTGGCTGGTCACCGCGGCATCCATCTTCACGCTCTATTTCGGCTTCATCCAGTTCCGCGTGATCAGGCATTCGATCCAGCTGGTGAAGGGCGACTATTCCGATCCGAACGACGCGGGCGAGGTCAGCCATTTCCAGGCGCTGGCAACGGCGCTGTCGGGAACGGTCGGCCTGGGGAATATCGCCGGGGTTGCCGTCGCCATCAGCATCGGCGGACCCGGGGCCACGTTCTGGATGATCCTTGCCGGTCTTCTGGGGATGGCGTCGAAATTCACCGAATGCACGCTGGGCGTGAAGTACCGCAACGAATATCCGGACGGCACCGTCTCGGGCGGTCCGATGTACTATATCACCAAGGGTTTCGCTGAACGCGGGGTCCCGGGTGGCAAGTTCCTCGCCGCTCTCTTCGCGATCTTCTGTATCCTTGGCTCCTTCGGCGGCGGCAACATGTTCCAGGCCAACCAGGCACATGCCCAGCTGTCCGGCGTCCTTGGCGACTATCCGGGCTGGATCACCGGCGTGATCTTCGCGTTCATCGTCTTTGTCGTCATCGTCGGCGGCATCAAGTCGATCGCGCAGGTGACGGAAAAGATCGTGCCCCTGATGGCGATCCTCTACTGCGGCACCGCCTTGATCATCATCCTGATGAACATCGGCAATATCGGCTGGGCCTTCGGCCAAATCTTCGCCGGCGCGTTCACCGGGCTTGGCATCGCCGGTGGTGCTGTCGGCGCTCTGATCCAGGGGTTCAAGCGGGCGGCCTTCTCGAACGAGGCCGGTGTCGGCTCGGCCGCCATCGCCCACTCGGCCGTGCGGACCAAAGAACCGATCACCGAAGGTTTCGTTTCGCTTCTGGAACCCTTCATCGACACCGTCGTGATCTGCACCATGACCGCTCTGGTGATCATCTTCACCCAGCAGCTTGTCGTCGATCCGGAAACCGGGCTTTACGTGATGAATGAGGCCACGGGCCGCATCGCCACTGTCGGCGACACTTCGGGCGTCGGCCTGACTTCGGCGGCCTTCGGGTCCACCTTCGCCTTCTTTCCTTATATCCTCGTCGTGGCGGTCGTGCTCTTCGCCTTCTCGACGATGATTTCCTGGTCCTACTATGGCCTCAAGGCCTGGACCTATCTCTTCGGCGAAGGCAAGACGCAGGAACTGGTCTTCAAGCTGCTCTTCTGCTTCTTCGTCATCGTCGGCGCGGCCGCCAGCCTTGGCCCGGTCATCGACTTTTCGGATGCCGCGATCTTTGCGATGGCCGTCGTGAACATCATCGGGCTCTACTTCCTGATGCCGGTCGTCAAGCGCGAGGTTGAAAGCTACCTCTCGCGGCTGAAGTCGGGCGAAATCAAGAAGTTCGTCTAAGGCCGGCAGACGCCATTGCGAAACGGCCGGGCGGGAAACCGCCCGGCCTTGCTTATTCTCCGGCCGGGGCCAGCACACGCCGCATCGTCAGATCGCATGTGTTGTGGCCAAGCGCAGGCCGATCCCGCGCCATGCCTCGGCGTCACCCTCTCGGGGCGGACCATCATTCGGGATGGTGCGGCACGTGCCCCGACGGCGCGCGGTAGGGGCGCGTCACATCCTTCAGCGTCAGTTCCAGATATTCGACATTCGCCGCAATCGCGCCATCGCCCGCCAATGTCAGTTCCAGCCGCCCTTCGGCATCCTTGCCCGGCAGCCACGCCAGCGACAAGAGCGACAGGATCGCAGATCCGTCCTTGCGGTCGATCCCCTGCGACGCAACCCCCGTGACCCCGTCGATCACCAGAAGCGCGCGGACCCTTTCATAGGGGCGCCGGCCGGTCTCGGCCGCGTCGCGGTCCTCCCAGCGAAAGCGGTTGATCAGAAGCGACAGCCGGCGCCGCGCGGGCTGCCAGCTGATATCCGCGCCGGTCAGGACAGCATCCTGCACAAGGGCGGATATCACCTGCACGTCGTCCGCCTCGCGCGCCCCGAGGTTCAGCGGGCGCGCGCCCGCATCTTCAAACCTTGCATCTTCCCGCATCATTCGCCCCTGACCCGTTCGATCCGCGCTCCGACCGCGGACAGCTTTTCCTCGACCCGCTCATAGCCCCGGTCAAGGTGATAGACCCGGCTGACAACGGTTTCCCCCTCTGCGCCAAGCCCCGCAAGGATCAGCGAAACCGAGGCGCGAAGATCCGTGGCCATCACGCGCGCTCCGCGCAACCGCTCAACCCCGGTAACGGTCGCATGACCGCCATGAACATCGATCTCGGCGCCCATGCGCACCAGTTCGGGCGCATGCATGAAACGGTTCTCGAAAATCGTCTCTTCCAGAACGCTGGTGCCGTTCGCGGTGCACAAGAGGGCCATCATCTGCGCCTGAAGGTCGGTCGGGAAGCCCGGGAAGATCTCGGTCCTTACATCGATTGCCCTTGCACGCCCGTTCGACCGCGCCACCTTCAGGCCATTGGCCGTGGGCGTGACCGAAATGCCCGTGCCTTCAAGCTTTTCGCAGAAGGCGGGCAGAAGGTCCATCGACCCGCCGACAAGCTCGATCTCGCCCCCCGCGATCGCCGGGGCGATCATGTAGGTGCCCATCTCGATCCGGTCGGCAACGACGGCATGGGTCGCGCCATGCAGCCGGTCAACGCCCTGCACCTCGATCGTGCTGGTCCCCTCGCCCTCGATCTGGGCGCCCATCGCGCGCAGGCACCGCACAAGATCGACGATTTCGGGTTCGCGCGCGGCGTTCTTCAGGACCGTCGTTCCCCTGGCCAGCGTCGCCGCCATCACGATGTTCTCGGTCGCCCCCACGCTGGCAAAGCGCTGCTCGATCACGGCGCCTTTCAGCCCCTTGCGCGCCTCGGCATGCAGATAGCCGTCCTTCAGCTCGATCTCGGCGCCCAGCGCCTCGAGCCCCGAGACATGGATATCCATCGGCCGCGCGCCGATGGCGCATCCGCCCGGCAGCGACACGACCGCCCGCCCCGCCCGCGCCAACAAGGGCCCGAGCACCAGATTAGAGGCGCGCATCTTGCGCACGATATCGTAATCCGCGGTCAGGTTCGTCAGGTCATGCGACGACATCGCCAGAACCCGCCCCTCCTGCATCGACCGGACTTCCGCGCCAAGCGATTCCAGCAGAACCGTCATCGTCTTGATATCCGACAGGCGCGGCGCGTTGGTCAGCGTCAACGGCTCGTCCGACAACAAGGTCGCGGGCATGAGCGCGAGACAGGCGTTCTTAGCCCCCGCGATCGGGATCTGCCCCTTCAGTTCGGCGCCCCCCGTGACGATGATCGAATCCATGCCTGCCTCAGCTTTCCTTGTCTGCCCCGCCGGGTTTCGCCCCGCGCGCCTTCGCCTGTGCCTTACGGCGGGAAAGATTTGCCTTCAAGGCGGCTTTCAGCCGTGCCTCGCGGCTGCCCTCATCCTTTTCAGACCGGCTTTTCGGGGGTTTCCTGTCCATGGCGCCCTGTCTACATGGCTTGGCACAAAGCGTCCAGATTACCCTTGCACGGGCAGGATTTTGCGTCTAACACGCGGCGCACGCAAAACGGGCTGCGGTAGCTCAGTGGTAGAGCACTCCCTTGGTAAGGGAGAGGTCGAGAGTTCAATCCTCTCTCGCAGCACCATTCTCCCCCGAATCCCGTACGACGGAACCATCTTTGTCCCAGAGGGGCGCTTGTCCGGACTTGCGGTTCCTCCGCCACCGTCAGATCCGTCGTCAATATTGCCCGGCCGCCCGCGCGGACCGCGACGGCCGGCACGTTGCCATCCAGCCAGAACCCCCGCATTTTCAGCGGCTTGAGCGACAGAACCACGGCGGTTCCGCCAATTTCGATGCGGTCGTTTGAAAGCTGTTCGACAATGGCGGTAAAGTGCGGATCGGGCGAGAAATGCCGGATCAGGCCGCGCCACGGGCAGGATCGCCCCCCCGGGCTGGTTTTCAGCCCCGGGGGGGATCGGCAGGGGTTCGGCCGTCTGGGGCCGGGAAAATGTCAGCTTCGGCGCGGAAGGCAGACCGCCCGGGACACGCAGCATATGCGGCCCGCCCTCACCCCGCGCGATCTGGGGCCAGACCAGAAATCGCGACGGCCCGATCCCGCGCCACGGCGGCAACGAAATCGGGGGCAAATCCTGTCGTGGCCGCGATGGCCTCAGCGCCGTGCCCATCCGAAAACAGCCGGATGACGATGCCGCGCTGCGCGGCCTCACGCGCCTGAAAGTCCGGCGCCGTCGGGGGCGTATCGGGCAAAAGGGCCGCATAGAGATCGCCCATGCGCGCGGTTTCTTCCTCCAGCTGACGTGTGGCACCGGTCATCTTGGCATTCGCCTGACGCAGTTCTGAAAGAGCGGCCGAATACTGATCCGCGCGCTTGTCCAGCCGTTTCCTCTCTGCCGGGATTTCGTTCACGTTCCACAGGATCGCGGTCAGATCGAGTGTCAGGGCGCCCAGAACCAGACGCGCGCCATCTTCCAGCTCCTTGCCGATCTTCCCGGCCAGATCCCCCGGATCGTCCCCCCCGGGGTCCATCGCGATCCGGCGGATCTGCCTGTGCGTCGCCTCTTCGCCGAACTGGGTGCGAAAATCCCCGACCACGTGCGCATATTCCGCACGCGCGACGTCAAGCGATTGCCGGTTTTCGAAGAAGCGGCGAATCTCGATCCCGTAGCAGAGGCGCAACGTTTCAATACGGGCGCGTTCCGGTTTCAGTGCCACGTCCTTGTCCGTGACCTGGCACAACGGCTGCGTCAGCGCGCGGTCGATCGGCCGGACGATATGCCGCCCGATCGGATACACGATGGTGCGCTCAAGAAACCCGCCGATGTCGCCCAGTAGCCCCACCCGGAACACCGCCCTAAAGGGTGCAGATCGACGGATCGGCGTCGATCAATGCCCTGCGGCGGGCGAACGCCGACGAGGCTGACGTCGAAATGGCACAACTTCCGACGCAGATGATTGCCAGCTTTCGCATGACGGTTGCTCCTGCAAATCGACCATTCAAAAAATCTTGCGGCAAAAAACCTACACGGACAGGATCAAGCGTAGTGAGCGTGAAAATTCCTGACAATCAGGTGATTACCCCATTTGCGCGGGCTGATCGGCGCTATTGACCGGGCGGCAGCCACAATCGCAAGGTGGTACCGCCCTGGCGGCTTTCCCCCAGATCGAAGCGCATGGCATGGCGCAGCGCGAGGTCGCGCACAATCGACAGACCCAACCCGCTTCCCTGCGCGGTCACGGCCGCGGCAGGCCCGTGCGCCATCGCATCTTGGAACCGCAACGGCGTCAGACCCGATCCGGTGTCGCGAACCTCGATCCTCGGGCCGCCCCCATGCCGGACACCGACCAGAACACCCCCCCTTTCGGTCGCGCGGATCGCATTTGCCACCAGATTGCTGAGCATGCGCATCAGGGCCAGCGGGGGGACCGCTGCGGCAAGGCTTGTGGGAACCATGCGCAGGTGCAACCCCTTTTCGGCGGCATCCGCGGCGAACATGCCGATCACGGCTGCCATCACGGGCTCAAGCGGGGTCATCGTCCCGGGGCCCTCCGAACGCAGCGGTTCGGCCGGCAGAGACAGGGCCTGAGCAAGCTGCGTGGTGACGATGCTTTCCAGATAGCCGATGGTGCGCTCCACCTCTGCGACCGCCTCAGGCCGGCTTCCAGCATCGGTGACATTGCGAATATTCAGCCGCAGCGCCGTCAAGGGCTGACGCAGGTCATGCACGGTTTCGGTCAGGTTGCGCCGCTCTGCCCGCGCCAGCCTTTCGGCAAGGCTCACCTGTTGTTCAAGATCCTGCAACCGCCGCCCAAGCTCCAGCGATTTTCGCGCTTCACTCAGCGAAGCTTCCAGCGCCATCTGTCGGACCAGTTTCATCTGATTGATCCGGTCAAGGATGGCCAACCCCATCATCGCCGCATCGAATACCAGTACGATCCGTATGGAATTGAACTGCACCTCTTCCGAAATCTCGACCCCGAACCAGTGGCGCAACATCATGATCGTGCTGGAAATCACCGCGCCGGTCCATGCCAGCACATAAAATCGCACCTCGCGGAACCTTGTGCGCGCCGCCACAAGCCCTGCGACGGTAAACAGGATGGTCGCGGCCAGCGACAGGATGATCAACACCCGCTTGATCGGCTGGGCGTCGATTGCCAGCGTTGCAAGCGTCAGGCCCAGGGCCAGAAGGATCGTCGCGCGCATCGCCATGTCGAGGTAAGGATGAAACCGCCGCGTCTGCAGAAAGCAGCGCGCAAAAACCGTCCCCGAGACGATCAGACCGGCACCAAGCGGCACCGTCGCGAAAGCGTTGAACCGCGGCAGGTTCGGCCAGAGGAACTCGAAGCCATTGCCATCGGCATGCATCATGAAAAGCAGGCCGAACAGCGCATAGACCCCGTAGGCGCCGAAAACCTTCTGCCGCGTCACCGCGAATGCCACAAGTGCGGCAACCGTCAGAAGGATCATCATCCCGTAATAGACGAAATTCCTTGCCGTCCGGCGTGATGACCAGTCGGCGAAGGCTTCGCTTTCGTAGACACGCCAGGAAAGCTCGGACGACCCGCCCGACCAGTACCGGACATAGATGCTGCCCTTTGCCCCGGGTGCCAGAGCAAGCGGAACCGTCAGTTCCGGATAGGCGACACGGCGCGACGAAAAGACCGACCCGGCGCCCTGATCCTCAAGCGCCGTCACTTTCCCCGCCCCATCGACGAACCAGACCGAAAACCGTTGCAGGAAGTTTTCACGGAACGCGATGCGGAACATCGCGTGGTCGCTCGCGTTCGTCACGGCAAAGCGCAACCAGATGATGTCGTGCGTATAACCGAAATCGGCACTGCGCCCGGCAAGGGCGAGGAAACGATCCGGACTGTCCCCGTCCAGCAGGTCGTCAATGCTCAGGGCGCCCCCGGGATCGCGCAGAAAGCCGACATGTGGGGAAATCTCTTCCCAGTCCGTCCGGGCGCCCTCAAGCACCAGACTATTTCCTTGCGCCGCCGCCCGGGGCGCCGGCAAATGGAGAAACGCAAGCATGCACATGAACACGAGGAAGCGGAACATCGAAAATCCGATCGGAAGTTGGAATGACCAGGCCTGAAATCGCGACCGTGCTGATTGCAGACGACCATGCATTCACACTGGCTGGCATGCAACAGAGCCTTGGCGAGGACCCGAGGTTCCACGTCGTGGCCACCGCCCGGTGCGGCATCGACATGATCCGCCTTGCCCGCCAGCTTCGCCCCGGCCTCGCCCTTGTCGATTACGTCATGCCCGATGCCAGCGGGCTGGACGTGCTGATCGAATTGCGCCGCTGGACGCCCGCGACACGCGTCGTGATCGTGACAGGGCGCGAGGATGCCGAAATCGTCCCGCCTCTCCTTGATGCCGGCGCCGCCGGCGTGCTGTCCAAATCGACACCGATCGCGGCGATACGCGACGCCCTCGCGCGGATCGTCAGGGGCGAGACGGTTCTCGACGATGCTTTCCGGACCGTCGCGGCGGCCAATGCCCCTGACCTGAACCTGACGGCGCGCGAACATGAAGTCCTTGTCCGCATCGCGCGCGGCATGGCCAACCCCGCCATCGCAAAGGACCTCGGCCTGTCGCCGAAGACGGTTGAAAGCCATCGCGCCGGGCTGATGCGGAAACTCGGGGTGAATTCGACCGCGACGCTGATGCTGGCTGCGGCGCGGGCCGGGTTGATCACGATCTGACCGCCGGGCGGATCGGGCGGCACCCGCAAGGCGCCACCCGCAACGCGCCGGGTCACGGCCCGATGCGGGGGCCGAAATAGCGCGCGAATGTCACGGAAAGCACGATGCGCAACAGGTGATGCGCCGTCACGTAAAGGATCGACATCTTCAGGCTGAGCGCGATCAGCCCCATTTCAACAAGACCACCCGGCGCAAAGGCCAGAAAGACGCCCCTTACCGGTTCGCCCGCCAGCGGGGAAACGGCGAAAGATATCGCTGCCGCCCCACCGATCGTGACCACCGCATTCAAAAGCGCCAGACGCAGCGCGACAAGAATGCGCCGCTTCGGCATCCCCGCGAAGCGCACGCCCAGCGAAGTGCCGATGACGATCTGCGCGGCCGCCATCATCCAGCCGGGCGGCACGGCCGAGGTCCAGCCCGCCATATGGGCGGCAGCCGAAAAAAGGATCGGCCCAAGGACATGGCCCGCGGGCAGTTTCAGGCGCAGCCCGGCCCAGGCGCCCAAAATCGCCGCGGCGGCCAGAATGACGACATCGGCCGGCCCCAGCCGCCCGCCCGCCACCGCCGCACCGCCCGCCGATCCGACGGCATGGCCCTCCATCCACGAAAAAGCGAAGGGAACCAGCACGATGGTCAGGATCAGCCGCAGGAATTGCAGCATCGCCAGCATCTGGATATCCGCGCCGGCCTCCTCGCCCAGTTGCACGGTCTCGACAAGGCCGCCCGGCGCGGTCGCGTAAAAGGCGGTGCGCGCGTCCGTCTGCCCGGTGGCCGCCAGCAACCGGTACCCGCAATAGTGAACCGTGGGAATGAAAAGCGCCAGAATGGCCAGTGACGGCACCCAGTCGGCAATCTCGTCCAGAAGCTCGGGCCGCGCCGCCCCGCCGATCGCGATGCCGATGATCGGGATGAAGATCATGCGGATCTTCTGGGGCGCCTGCGGCAGGTGCCCCAGCGGCTTCAGCCCGCCGATCGCGACCGCCCCCACGGCCAGCAGCGAGCCGAGCAGCATCGGAAGCGGCAGGTGCAAAAGCCGCGCCACATGGCCGCCGGCAAGACCGATCGCATAGGTCAGTAAGACGGTGGGCCAGTGCGGCGTACCGAAGTGGCGGGCGACAAAGTCTTGCATGGGCAATTCACACCGGCAGATCGTTCCTGCCGATCCGGGGACAGACTGTCAGCCAATTGCCCGAAGGGCAAGCGCGCCCGACAGGCTGCCCCCCTCGCCGAATGGTCAGGGTCAGTGCACGCTGACCGGTGCCAGGTCGTTCTGCCGCGCCAGCACGAAGGCCATATGGCGGTCGCGCACCAAGGCCAGCCTTTCGCCATTCACGTCATGGACGGCATAAAGCACATCGGCACCGCCCACCTGCGCGCGCAGTTCGTCCGGCAGTTCAGCGACCGCGACCTCGCGGACATAGACGATCCGCGCGGCATCCTCGGGTCCGAAATCATATCTTGTATCCATAGCCGCTCTCCTCAGCCCTTCGTGATCCGGATCGTCCGCACCGTCTTTTCCGGTACGGCGCGCACCAGATCGATGTGAAGCAATCCGTTTTCCATCCTTGCCCCCGCAACCTCGACACCTTCGGCCAGCACGAAGCTGCGCTGGAAGGCGCGCGCGGCGATCCCGCGATGCAGAAAGACGCGGCCGCTCTCGGCCTCATCCGACTGGCGGCCGCGGATGACCAGCTGGCGTTCCTCGATCGTGATGGCGATGTCATCCTCGGCAAAGCCCGCAACGGCAAGCGTGATCCGGAACCCGTTGTCCGAGGATTGTTCGATATTGAAGGGCGGATATCCGTCATTACCGGATTTTGCGGTCCTCTCGACCAACCGTTCCAGTTGATCGAAGCCCAGAAGAAATGGGTGTGCGGCAAAAGTCAGTTTCGTCATCTGGTCTTGTCCTCGGCGTCAAGCGACAATCGCGGAACCCCTGCTGCGGCGGTCCCGATCCGCAATATGGGCGCTCGCGCTGCCTGCGGCAAGGTGGCCGACGCCAAATGCTTCCCGCGCAACGACAAAATTGATAGTCTCCCCCAAGGTCAAGACGACTCGTCCCGCAGGAAACTCATGAACGCACATATGGAAATGGATAATGTCGAGGTTCTGCGGGTGAAACTGGGCGTCTTGCGCCAGGAACACCGGGACCTCGACGAAGCCATCCACGTGATTGAAACCTCGGGCCGGTCCGATCAACTGACGCTGAGGCGGCTGAAAAAGCAAAAGCTGATGCTGAAGGACCAGATCGCGCGGATCGAGGATATCCTCACCCCCGACATCATCGCCTGAGACACGGGATGCGCTATTCCGCCGGCCGGTAGCCGCGCGACCGGCTCGCGCCAAGGCGCGGGTTCAGCCGTCCGGCGACGGCCGCGGCCGCCAGAAGGCCGCCGGCCATCGCCACGAAGACACCCGAAATCGGCGTGACGAGCAGCACAAGCCATGCGGCCCCGGGCGTCAGGATGCCCGAGACATCGCGGAAACTGGAATAGACCGCCGACATCTCGGTCCGCTCGGCCGGCTTGACCGACATCAGGAAAGGCAGCCCGCCAAAGGTGTCGAGCATGACAAGGAAAAGCGACCCGGCCATGAGCGCGACAACAGCGACGGGCGGCCAGAACTGACCGAACGCCGCCGCGCCGTAGCATCCGGCACAGGCCAGAAACGCGGTCTGGATCGCCCGTTTCAGGCCACGGCGCTGCATCCAGCGCAGGATGAAGGGCGAGGTCAGCAACAACGCGTTCGACATCGAAAAGGCGATACTCGCGATCCGGTCGCCCAGCCCGGCCTGGATACAGAAGATCGGCAGATAGATCACATAGACCCACCACGCGGCCGAACGGATCACCGCGAAAAGCCAGCCCGCGATCAGGCGTGGCTGGCGAAAGAACCGCCCAAGATAGGCCAGGGGATTGGGTGCGGGCGCACGGGCGCGGGTGATCAGCTTGCCATTGCCCAGCCGCAGATACCAGAAGGTCGCCAGCAGCAGCGCGGCAAAACCCATCGCCATCAGATAGGGGATCGGCGCCCAGATCTTCCACAAGGTCACGCCGACAACCGGGCCCACGGTCCACGAAATCGCGCTGTAGACCAGCTTCAGCGTCTCGCCCCGGCCAAGCTCGCTCCGCGCGATGTAATCCATGATGTAGGCGTTCGTGCAGATGAAGACGGTCACTGTCGCCATGTTCGCCAGAAAAAGCGCCAGCGGGATCAGGATCGGCCCCCCGGCAATGGCCGAAAGCCCCGCCGCCATGTAAAGCCCGGTCCCGAACGTATAGACCCAGCGGCGCGGCACATGGCGGTTCATCCACGGGACGAAAAGACCCCAGCTCAGCGCGACGATCCCGACGAAGAAATACATCAGGCTGACCCGGGCGGCATTCTCGCCCAGCGCCTGATACATGACCAGCGGCCAGACCGAGATCAGCGTGCCGCGCAGCGAGGCCTCGATCCCGGCAAGAACGGCAAAGCCCTTGACGCCGGGCGTCGGCGCGTGGCGCAGGAACTCGGGAATGTTACGGCTGAGCATCGGGGCCTCCGGTTCCCAGAAGGCAAACCGGGCGCTTCATGTCGCAGTCAAATCCGACCGGACATGTCGTTTTGATACGGTCCTGCCCGGGAACTGCGTCGAATGCCCCGTACGCGAAGGGTGCGGGCGGCCCGGTTCAGCCAAGCCGGGCGATCAGGGCCAGAAGGCGCGCACGTGCCTCGGGAAGGGCGCGCCCGCGCAGGTCGCGGGCAAGATGATGTTCAAGGAAATACCCTGTCAGGCGCAGCCCCGCCGCCAGATCGCCGGCGTCGGCCCCGCCCTGCCCCAGAAGGCAGGCCGGCAAAGGAAGAAGCCGGTCGGCCCAGTCGCCCGCGCCGGCCCGCGACACCGCGCGCCCGGATTTCGGACTGACATAGACCAGATCATCGTGCACACCCGTCACCGCGCATGCGGACAGGTCCAGCCCGTACCCCATTTCCTCCAGCAGCGTCAGTTCCCAGCGCAGATAGTCAAGCGCCCAGCCGTCCCCGCCCAGCCCGTCGAGAAGGGCAATCGTCGTCGTGTAAAGGCGCAGGTGGGGTTCCCGGTCGGGCAGCGCGAACAGAAGCATCGCGGCGACCGCGTTCAGCCCGGCCAGCGCCATCCGGTCTGAAAGTGCCGCCATCCGCGATCGAAGCGGCTCGACCGTAAAGCTGCCGATATGTTCCTCAAGCCGCCCGCGCCAGGAAAGGTCAAGCTGCGCGCCCGGTTGCAGAAGGGGCGCCAGCCGGCGCGAGGCCCCCCCGCGCACCACCCCCGCATGCCGGCCAAGGCCCGGGGTGAAGACATCGATGATCGCGGCTGTTTCGCCATGCCGTCGCACGGCCAGCACCACGCCTTCGTCGCGCCATTCCATGGCCTGCCCTCCCCTCGGGCACCACTATTTCCCCCGCCGGGGGCGAAGTCCATGCCCGCAAGAGGCCTTCAGGGGCACACCACCCGCGTCCGAAGTTCATGTTCCGGGGAAGTGGTACCGCCTCCCCGGCTCGAACGGGGGACCTCTAGATCCACAATCTAGCGCTCTAACCAACTGAGCTAAGGCGGCACATTCGGGGCATTTAGCCCGCGAAACCGTCGATTGCAAGTGGCAGATTGCCCGAAATCGGGGCCGCTCCCGCACCCGCAAAACGCAAGGCCGGCCGCAAATGCCGTCTTGCCCGAACCCGCGCAAGCCTGTAGCCAATCGGGCGCATGAAGGAGGACGCGCCATGGGCATCGACAAGGAAAGCGACATCGCCGCCAATCTGCAGATCGGGCCGACGACGCAAGGCATGGTGCGCATCTATGTCGAGGGCGAAGGCATTGAACTGCCTCTGGATTTCGACCCCGAGGAAGCCGAGGAGATTGCCGAGGAACTCCGCGCCGCCGCCGAAGCCGCGCGCGGCATGGGCAAGCCTAAGGGGAAATCCCCGAAACGGTGACGCCGGGGTCTCGGTATCCGTGCAAGCGCAGAGCGGCATGGCGGGCGAATTTCTGCACCATCACCTTGCGGCGCGCGCCCGCCAGCGGCGCCGCCGGCCCCATCCGCAGGATTTCGGCATCATAGCCGTCCGCGATGATCAGCCCCGTGCCTTCCGGTAAAAGCTCGACCGGAAAATCGGCATCGACGGCCCAGAAGAACCGGTCGGCCCATTCCAGATAGTTCTGCCACTTGCGGTCCGAGGTGAAATCGACCCGGCTCGACTTGCATTCGACGATCCAGACTTCGCCCTTCGGCCCCAGCGCCATGACATCGACCCGCAACCCGGGCGCGGGCACCAGTTCCTCGACCGTCGCGAAGCCATGCGACAGAAGGTGGCGGCAAACACCACGCGCAAGGATCTGACCGGGCATCATCGTATCGGACATGGGCAGAGAATGAACATAAAGAGAACGAATGACAAGCCTTGCGGGAAGCCGCGTTGAGGCCTATCTCTTGTTCCGGCGGGTTCTGCCCCTCTCGTGTGCGGCCCTTTTCCAGTGGCCGATAATCTCTTCCGAGGGAGCTGGCTCTGCCGGGATCGTGGTCCCGGTATCCGGCGCCCACCTGGTAAAGCCAGGCTCTCGGGAAATACACGCCGTCACGGTTGCCGCGGTTCCCGCCACTTCCCGGCCCATTACGGATCTTGCCCGGAT
Source organism: Paracoccaceae bacterium (assembly GCA_020447005.1). GTDB lineage: Bacteria > Pseudomonadota > Alphaproteobacteria > Rhodobacterales > Rhodobacteraceae > Albidovulum. The sequence goes on along the minus strand of JAGRDO010000054.1, from coordinate 17,778 downwards.
CTTCCCCGGATCAGCCGCGCTGTTTGGGCACGGCCACGGGCACCGGTTCCGCGGCCGGCAGGCCGATGGGCGTCCCGCGCCCGCCGCCCTCATCCTTGTCCGCCATCCGCATCACCGCAATCGCGAACTGGACCCCGGCAAAGACGATACCGTTGAAGACCAAAAGCATGGCCAGGGCGATCCAGCCCTGCGGCGAGGTCGAGATAAGATGCCAAAGCCCGGCGACATCCAGCCACAGAAGGGCCGCGACGAAGGCAACGGAAAGGCCAAAGCCGATCAGGACGTGACGGATGTAAAGGCGGACAAGCGCGGGCATGGGCAGGCTCCCTTCGCGGCCAGCCTATCAGGATGCCGGAATTTTCACAGTGTCACGCTGTCGCAGGGCGCTCAGCCCAGCCAGACCAGCGCCAGCCCGACCAGCGCGGGCAGGGCCTGCACATAGAAAATCCGCCGCGCGGCGGTCATCGCCCCGAAGATGCCCGCAATGGCGACGCAGGCCAGAAAGAATGTCGCGACCGACACGAAACGATCCGGCGCGGCCACAAGCGCCCAGATCAGCCCGGCGGCCAGAAAGCCGTTATACAGCCCCTGATTGGCCATCATCGCCTTGGTCGGCGCGAACATGTCCTTGGGGATCATCCGAAAAACCTTCGGCCCGCGGCTTTCCCAGGCGAACATCTCAATCCAGAGAACATAGAGATGCAAGACCGCCACCAAAGCGATCACGGCTTTTGCGGCAAGGGTCATGCGAAGGCCTCGGGCCGGCCCTCCCTTGCCATGTGATCCAGCACGGCATTGACGAATTTCGGCTCCTTGCCTTCGGGAAAGAAGGCCCGCGCCACGTCCACATATTCGCTGATGACAACCTTGGGCGGGGTACCCGTGTCGAGCATTTCCGCCCCCGCGGCGCGAAACAGCGCGCGCAGGACCGGGTCGATCCGCCCGATCGGCCATTTCGCCACCAGCGCCCGGTCGGTCATCTGGTCGATCCGGGCCTGATAGCTTACCGCCGTCTCCATCAGGAAACGGAAGTGATCGACATCGCCCTCGATCATCTCGCCTTCGTCATAGTCCGCGCCGAAGCGGAAATCCTCGAATTCGCGGCTCACCGCCTCGACCGTCTGGCCGGAATGCTCCATCTGGAACAGCGCCTGCACGGCATAAAGCCGGGCGGCGGATTTCATCTGGCGCTTTTCAGAGGATGACGGTTTTCGGGCGCTGTCGTTCATGCGGTCTTCGGTCCTTCGCTGTCGCCGGCGATGCGGAATTCCCCGCCCTGCGGCCTGAACCCCATGCCTTTCGTCCGGCGCGCCCATTTGCGCGACAAGGCGACAAGATGCAAGGCCGCCGCCGCCGCACCCCCGCCCTTGTCCTGATCGGCAGGATCGGCGCGCACCTCGGCCTGACGGCGGTTTTCCACGGTCAGAATGCCGTTGCCGATCGCCACGCCCGAAAGGCCCAGCATCGTCAGCCCGCGCGAACTGTCATTGCAGACCGTATCGTAATGCGTCGTCTCGCCCCGGATGACGCAGCCAAGGGCGACGAAACCGTCGTAATCGGCCATGCGGCTGGCCATGCCGATGGCCGTCGGGATCTCCAGCGCCCCGGGCACTTCGACCAGATCGACCTCGGCCCCCGCCTGTGCCGCCACCGCGCGCGCCCCGGCCACAAGGTTGTCGGCGATGTCCTTGTAATAGGGCGCGACCACGATCAGAAGCCGCACCGCCCTGTCGAATTTCGGCAGATCGAGGATGTGATGGGTTTCCTGTCCGGCCATGCTCAGCCTCCGGTGATGGGGCGGGTGCCCGTGATGGTCAGGTCATAGGCGTCCAGACCCAGATAGCGGGTGAGGGGCGAATCGGTCAGCAGGATCAGCCGCTTCAGCCCCATCGTCGACAGGATCTGCGCGCCAAGCCCGGTCTGCTTGATCGTGCGCGGTCCGTCCTCTTCCTCGGTCATCAGCTTGGCGCGTGGTTCGCGGAAAAGGCACACCGCCCCCCTGCCCTCTTTCGCGATGATCCGCATCGCCCGGGCCAGTTCGCCCTCGGGCGAGGGGCCAAGCGCCAGCAGATCTTCCAGCACGTTCAGCGAATGGGTCCGCACCAGCACCGGTTCGGGTGTCGTGATGTCGCCCTTGGTCAGCACGACATGTTCGACGCCCTCGGTCTGATCGGTGAAGATCCGCATCAGCCATTCGCCGCCATGGGCCGAGGTCACGGTACGGCTCGCGGTTTCGCGGACAAGATTGTCGTGGCGGCGGCGATAGGAGATAAGGTCGGAAATCGTGCCGACCTTCAGCCCGTGACGCTGCGCGAAGGCCACCAGATCGGGCAGCCGCGCCATGGTGCCGTCCTCGTTCATGATCTCGCAGATCACGCCCGAGGGGTTGAGCCCGGCCAGCCGCGAAATGTCCGTCGCCGCCTCGGTATGGCCGGCACGCACCAGAACGCCGCCGTCGCGGGCGCGCAAGGGAAAGATGTGTCCCGGCGTCGCAATATCCTGCGGCCCCTTGGTGGGGTCGATGGCGACCGAAACGGTCAGCGCACGGTCATGGGCGGAAATGCCGGTCGATACCCCTTCGCGCGCCTCGATCGAGGTGGTGAAGGCGGTCTCGTGGCGCGATGAATTCTGCGTGGCCATCATCGACAGGCCCAGCGCGTCGATCCGCGCCGAAGGCAGTGTCAGGCAGATCAGCCCCCGCCCGTGGGTCGCCATGAAATTGATCGCCGATGGCGTGCACATCTGGGCCGGGATCACCAGATCGCCCTCGTTCTCGCGATCCTCATGATCGACAAGAATGAACATCCGGCCATTGCGCGCCTCGTCGATGATCTCTTCGGTCGAAGCGATCGCGGTTTTCAGGTCGTCAATCATTGCATTCGCAGTCCCGTCAGCATCCAAACCGATCCGATAGCCCAAGCGACCGGCTTTGGCCAGTGGCCAGCTTAGGCGCGTGCCGCGGCGTCAGGGGCCGCCCGGCCGAAATAGCGGTCAGCCGGCAGGAAACCCGCCATCCGCGCCGCGCCTGCCCAGTCACGCTCCAGCGCGGTCTCGCCGATCAGCAGAACCCGGTCGGCAGGGGCCCGGACCCCGGCCATCAGCGACAGCAGCGCCGCCCGCGTCTCGCCCCAGTTCTGCGCCAGACCCGGCGCCCGCGCCGCCGCATCGACGGCGATGCCCTGACCGGCCAGCCCCTGCCACACGCGCGCCGGATCAAGCGGCGGCTGAACCGCCAGAAGACGCCCGATCCCGCTGGCCGCGGCCATGTGCCGGGCCTCTTGCCCGGCCACCCGGTCGCCCGCGCGCAAAAGCCGCAAGGCGTTGGTTGAAAACAGGAATGCCACCAGATCGTGCCCCGTCGCCGCACGAACCCCGGCATAGGTCTTGTAATCCAGCCCGATCTCGGCGGCGCGTTTGACATGCAGCCGCACGATCTCGACCGGCAGTTTCGGCAACAGCGATCCGCGCGCCGCCGTCCAGCAATGCCGCCGCCAGCTTGCGCCGGCCTCCAGCGTCGGGCCGCCGTTATGGCCCGGCCCGGTCATCTTGCGGCCCAGTCCTGCAAGCGGGCCACGTAACGTGCCAGCGTGTCGATCTCAAGGTTGACGCGGTCGCCGGTCCCGGCCCCGCCCCAGTTCGTCACCGCCTTGGTATGGGGAATGATGTTCACCCCGAACGTGGCGCCCGACACTTCGTTCACGGTCAGCGACGTGCCGTTGAGCGCGACCGACCCCTTGGCCGCGATGAACCCCGCCAGCGCCTCGGGGGCGCGGAAGGTAAAGCGCGTGCTGTCCCCCTCGTCCTTCATCGCCACGATCTCGGCCACGCCATCGACATGGCCCGAGACGATATGGCCGCCAAGCTCGTCTCCCACCCGCAGCGCACGCTCAAGGTTCAAACGCCGCCCCGGCGCCCAGCCGCCGATATTGGTCCGCGCCACGCTTTCGGCCGAAATATCGACGTCGAACCATCCGCGCGGCTCGCGCCCCAGCGCGACGACGGTCAGGCAGACCCCGTCGCAGGCAATCGACGCACCGATGTCGATGCCGTCGACAGGATAGGACGTGGCGATGCGCGCGCGCAGATCGCCGCGCCGCTCCAGCTGCAAGACCTCGCCGATATCGGTGACAATTCCTGTGAACATGGGGCCTCCCGCTCTCTGCCCTGACTAGCCCGGCGGACGGATCGCCGCAAGCGCGTCGAAAGATTGACGGGACCGGTCCGCCCCCCCCGCCGCTGTCGTGCGAATGCCATACTCCTGCCCGTAGTGACGGCCAATGTCACAAATTGCGTGACAAATGTGAATTCGGACCGGAAACGGGGCGGCAAGTACACCAGGATGCCAGGGGAATGAAAGCAAAAGCCGGTGGCATATCCGGGCAGGATCGCCGCTTCCTGCTGTTGCAAGGGCCGCACGGGCCGTTCTTCCGCGCGCTTGGCCGGATGCTGGGTGCTGCGGGCGCCGAGGTCTGGCGCGTCGGCTTCAACCGTGGCGACGAGTTTTTCTGGGGCCTGCCCGGCTATATCCCCTTCGATGCGCCGGCCGAAAGCTGGCCCGCCGCCTTCGCCGCGATCTGCGATGAAAAACGCGCCACCGATCTTGTGCTTTATGGCGACACCCGGCCCATTCACGCCCAGGCGATCGAAATCGCGCGAAGCCGGAACATCACCGTCCACGTCTTCGAGGAAGGCTATCTGAGACCCTATTGGGCGACATATGAACGCGGCGCGACAAATGGCGGCTCGCGCCTGACCGGCCTGTCGATCCGGGACATGCGACGCGCGCTGAGCGCCTCGGGCGACGAACTTCCCGAAGCGCCGGCGCGCTGGGGCGACATGCGCCAGCATGTCTTTTACGGGGCGCTTTATCATTTCATGGTGCTGGCGCTGAACCGGCGCTATCGCCATTTCAGCCCGCATCGGGGGGTGACGGTCGCCCATGAATTCCGGCTGCACCTGCGCCGGCTGCTCTTGATGCCGCTCCACCGGATCGGGCGCATGATCGCCACCGCGCGGGTCCATCTTGGCGGATTTCCCTATCATCTCGTGCTCTTGCAACTCGAACATGATGCAAGCTTTCAGTCCCATTCCGACTTTGCTTCGATGGGCGATTTTGTCGAGACCTGCCTTGCCGGGTTTGCCGAAGGCGCGCCGCCGCATCACCATATCGTCTTCAAGGCGCATCCGCTGGAAGACGAACGCGCCGGCATCGTGGCGCTGATCCGCAACCAGGCGAACCGGCTGGGCCTGCGCGACCGGGTTCACTTCGTGCGCGGCGGCAAGCTTGCGCGGCTTCTGGACGGCGCCCGCAGCGCCGTGACCGTAAATTCGACCGCGGGCCAGCAGGTCCTCTGGCGGGGGCTGCCGCTCATGGCGCTGGGGCGCGCGGTCTATTGCAAACCCGAATTCGTCCCCGACCAGACGCTGGCGGAATTCTTCGCCGCCCCGGCCCGCCCCGACATCGCGGCCTATCGCGATTTTCGCCGCTATCTTCTGGAAACGTCGCAGGTGCCGGGCGGGTTCTATTCCAGCCGCGGCCGCCGTTACCTCTTGCGTCAGGTGATCGACATGGTCCTCGCACGCGAAGACCCCTATGACAGCCTTTCCCAAGGCAAAGCGGCACGTCGGCAACAGTTGGCGGCAGAGCCGCGGGAACACTAGAAATACCGGAGACAATTCACTAGAATTTCAGAAAAAGAACAACCTGAGGCAGTTTTCGGCAAGAGGAGCCCGAGCAGTGAAACCCCACGCCATGCGTTGGGCCAGACATCTGGCCCTTCTTTCGCTTGTCGCCGGCATTGCCGCGTGCGGCCTCCCACGCTCCGGCCCGAACAAGGGCGAGATTTTCGCCGGCAAGGAAGCGAAATCGGGCAGCGCCTTCATCGTTCCGGTCGATGACGCGGTGACACGGGCGACCGCGGTTGTTCCCTCGCTCGGTTTTTCCTCGCAATTCCAGAGCGCCGGCATCGTCGGTTCCGACGATATCCGCCCGGGCGACGTGCTGGGGCTGACGATCTGGGAAAACGTCGACAATGGCCTGCTGGCCGCTCAGGGCCTGAATTCCACCAACCTGTCCGAAGTGCAGGTGGATGGAAGCGGCTATATCTTCGTGCCCTATGCCGGCCGCATCAAGGCGGCGGGCAATACGCCCGAAGCGCTCCGCAGGGTCATCACCGGAAAGCTTGACGCGCAAACCCCCGATCCGCAGGTCTCGGTCACGCGGCTGGCGGGCGATGGCGCCACCGTCTCGGTCATGGGCGGCGTGGGCGCGCAGGGCGTGTTTCCCATCGAACGGCCGACGCGCACGCTTTCGGCGATGCTTGCCAAGGCCGGCGGCGTCGTCATCGAACCCGAGGTTGCCCAGATCACCGTCACCCGTGGCGGCCAGAACGGCAAGGTCTGGCTGAAGGACCTTTATTCCAACCCGCGCATGGATATCGCGCTGCGGCCGGGTGACGTGATCCTTGTCGAAAAGGATCAGCGCAGCTTTACCGCGATGGGGGCCACGGGGGCGCAAAGCCGCGTTCCCTTCGAGACGCAGAACCTTTCGGCGATCGAGGCGATTGCCCAGGTGGGCGGCCTGTCGACCAATCTCGCCGATCCGACCGGCGTCTTTGTCCTGCGCGACGAAAGCCCGGAAATCGCGAATGCCGTTCTTGGGCGAACCGACCTTGTCGGGCCGCAACGCGTGGCCTACGTGCTTGACCTGACCCAGCCCAACGGCCTTTTCAACGCGCGCGATTTCATCATCCGCGATGAGGACACCGTCTATGTGACCGAGGCGCCCTATGTCCAATGGTACAAGACGCTCAACGCTCTGACCGGTACGCTGAACACCGCCAATTCCCTGTCAGCGGCCGCCGGGCAGTAATGTCTTCGGGGCGCATTCCGGCGCCAGAGGCATCCGGCGGCGGGCGCCAGTCGCTCTATGTCTATTCCGGCGGCTTTCTGACCCAGCCCCGTATCCGCCGGATCCTGTCCCTTTCGGGATACGATATCCGCATCGGCAAGCCCGGCGCGCCGGGCGACCGTGTCGGTGTCTGGGGCCGCAGCCCCACCGCCCCTCGGGGCGAGGCCGTCTCGGGCTGGACCGACACGCCCGTGGTCCGGATCGAGGACGCCTTCCTGCGATCCATCCGCCCGGGCCGCGTTTCGGGTGATCCGCCGATCGGCCTGCTGATCGACGACCTGGGCGTGCATTTTGACAGCTCGTCACCCTCGCGCATCGAGACGGTCCTGGCGCGGGATCCTCTGGACGATTCTGCAATTCTCGAACGCGCGCGGGTCGGGATGGCCCGGCTGCGGGCGATGAACTTGTCCAAATACAATAATTTCGACCCCGATCTTGAGGTGCCGGAACCGGGTTACGTTCTGGTTGTCGACCAGACGCGCGACGATGCCTCGATCCTCTACGGCAAAGCCACCGCCGCGACGTTTCGCGAAATGCTCGTCTTTGCGCAGGAAGAACACCCGGGCGCGCGGATCGTGATCAAGGCACATCCGGAAACCCTGTCCGGCGCGCGGCTGGGCCACTATTCGGATGGCCACGCGCATGGCCAGATTTCGCTTCTCGACCGGCCGGTTTCGCCCTGGCGGCTGCTGGACGGGGCGATCGCGGTCTATACCGTTTCCTCGCAGCTCGGGTTCGAGGCGATCATGGCCGGGCATCGGCCACGGGTGTTCGGACAGCCGTTCTACGCGGGCTGGGGGCTGACCGCCGACGAAAACCCCGTGGCGCGGCGCGAACGCAAGCTGACGCGCGCGCAGCTTTTTGCCGGGGCGATGATCCTCGCGCCCGCGTGGTACGACCCCTGCCGCGACCGGCTGTGCAGTTTCGAGGAAGCGGTCGACCAGCTCGAGGCCGAAGTCGCCGCGTTCAGACAGGATCGCAGGGGCCATGTCGCCGTCGGGATGCGGCTGTGGAAACGCCGGCATCTGCAAGCCGCGTTCGGCCGCGAAAGACCGCTTCGCTTTCAGAACGACCCCGGCCGTGCGGCCGCCCTTGCGCGCGCCGAAGGGCGGGGGCTGATGGTCTGGGCCGGGGCCGAGACAAGGACACTGACCGAACTGGCAAGGGACACGCCCCTCCTTCGCGTCGAAGACGGGTTCTTGCGGTCACGGGGGCTTGGCGCGGAACTGGTGCCGCCGATGTCCCTCGTCGCCGACCCTCTGGGCATCTATTACGATCCCGCCCGCGAAAGCCGGCTTGACCGGCTGATCGCGGCGGGTCCGCCGCCCGGCGGCGCCGAACGCGCCGAACATCTGGTGGCGCGGCTGATCCGCGACAGGCTGAGCAAGTACAACCTTGGGGGCGCCGGCGCGGAAGGGTTTCGCGACGGCCGGCGCATCCTCGTGCCCGGGCAGGTCGAGGACGATGCCTCGATCCGCTGCGGCGCGGGGACCGAGCACACCAATCTTGCCCTGCTGAAGCGGGTCCGGCAGGAAAACCCCGATGCCGTGATCATCTACAAGCCGCATCCCGATGTCGAAGCCGGGCTGCGGCTGGGAAAACTGTCCCCGGCCGAGATCACCGCGCTGGGTCTGGCCGATCATGTCGCCGAAGGCGCCGATCCGGTCGCCCTGATCGGGGCTGTGGATGAGGTCTGGACAATCACCTCGCTTCTGGGGTTCGAGGCGCTTCTTCGCGGCAAGAAGGTCACCTGTCTCGGCCTGCCCTTCTATGCGGGCTGGGGGTTGACCCATGACATGATGCCAAGGCCGCCGCACAGGCAGGGGCGTCCGTCCCTGGCCGCGCTTGCCCATGCCGCGCTGATCGCCTATCCGCGCTATCGCGATCCGGTCAGCGGGCTGCCCTGCCCGCCCGAGGTGATCGCGGGGCGGCTGGCCCGGGGCGAGGTCATGCGCCCCGGCCCGATGAACCGCGGCCTTTCCAAGCTGCAAGGCCTGCTGGCCAGCCAGTCATGGCTCTGGCGGCGGGGTTAGGCCGGGACTCTGCGGGCCTGGCCAGAAAGGTGGGCGGGGATCAGTCCCGTATCCAGTGACTGACAAGATCGCCGCCGATCCGGCGCTGACCGGTCAGGCGGAAGCGGCCCGCATCGGCCAGCCGGACCAGCCCGAGCGCCGCGATACCGGGCCGGGCGTCGGCGCCAAGCGCCAGACCGGCCGAAAAGATCACCAGCTCATCGACAAGCCCCGCGCGCATGAGAGCGGCCGCAAGCCGCCCGCCGCCTTCGCACAGAACCCGCGTCAGCCCCGCGCCGCCAAGGGCCGCCATCACACCCGCCGGGTCAAGCCCTTCGGCGGTCTCGTCGCACTCGAACATCCGGGCACCCGTGCCCGACCATACCCTCCGTGCCGAAACCGGCGCCGAAGGCCCGTGCATCAGCCAAAGCGGCACATCCTGTGCCGACCGGGCAAGGGCGCCGTCCGTTGGCAGGTTCAGCCCGCGCGCGGCGACGATCCTGACGGGCTGTGCCACCGGCCCGAGGCCGCGCACCGTCAGCGCGGGGTCGTCGGCACGCGCGGTCTCGGCCCCGATCAACACCGCGTCATGGCTGGCGCGCAGCGCATGGGTGGTGCGGCGGGCCTCTTCGCCGGTGATCCATTTGCTTTCGCCCGCCGCCGTCGCGATGCGCCCGTCGAGGCTGAGCGCCAGTTTCAGCGTCAGCATCGGCCGGCCCTGCCCGATCCGCGTCAGAAATCCGCTTTGCAAGGCGGCGGCCTCTGCCTCCATCACCCGGGTCGTGACCGCGACCCCGGCGGCCCGCAACATCGCATGGCCCCTGCCCGAAACGCGCGGGTCCGGGTCTTCCTGAGCGGTGACCACGCGGGCGATACCGGCCGCGATCAGCGCCTCGGCGCAGGGCGGGGTCTGGCCGTGATGGGCGCAGGGTTCAAGCGTGACATGGGCGGTGGCCCCGCGCGCGGCCGCGCCAGCCTGTGCCAGCGCCATGGTTTCGGCATGCGGGCGCCCGCCCGGCTGCGTCCAGCCCCGCCCGACGACGCGGTCATCGCTTGTGATCACGCATCCCACGGCCGGATTGGGCCAGACCCGCCCCAGTCCGCGCCGGGCAAGGCCCAGCGCATGGGCCATATGCCGAAGGTCGTCCCCGGTTCGGCTCACTCGTCCGCTGCAGCGTTCGGGCGCAGTTCCGAGACAAACTTGTCAAAGTCGTCCGCCGCCTGGAAGTTCTTGTAAACGCTGGCGAAACGCACGTAGGAAACCGTGTCGATCCGGGCCAGCGTCTCCATCACGATCTCGCCGATGGTCTTGGACGGGATATCCGTCTCGCCCAGGCTTTCCAGTCGGCGCACGATACCCGAAATCATCTGATCGATGCGCTCCGGCTCGATCGGCCGTTTCTGCATCGCGATACGGATCGAGCGTTCCATCTTGTCGCGATCGAAATCCTCGCGTTTGCCCGAGGATTTGATGACCACGAGGTCGCGCAACTGGACGCGTTCATAGGTGGTGAAACGGCCCCCGCAAGCCGGGCAGAACCGTCGCCGCCGGATGGCAACGTGATCTTCGGCAGGGCGCGAATCCTTGACCTGCGTATCGACATTTCCGCAAAACGGGCAGCGCATTCCGTTCCCCTTGGTCCAATAACCCGACTAGCCACAGCGACTATAGGGAACCCGCAAGGCTTTGGGTAGGGGGTAGTTGCACCTACCAGATAGCGCAGGACGGCACCGGGGAAAGATCACCGTATTTTCCCAGTACCCTTCACCCGGCGGTTGCGTATTGCAGGGCAATCCCGGAACCGGCCGCGGTCTTGCGGCCCGACGATCCGACCGCCCTCGGACACCTCACCGCCGGCGCGACCGGGGCCGCGCCTAGGATGTGAGACACGCCACCACCAGGCGGTCATGGGGCGACTGGCGATGTTCGAACAGGTAGATCCCCTGCCATGTTCCCAGCGCCGGTCGCCCCCCCATGACCGGGATCGAAAGGCTGACCGGCAGCATCGACGCCTTGATATGGGCGGGCATGTCATCGGGTCCTTCCTGCAGATGGCGAAGATACCTCATCGAAGGATCGTCGGCGGGCGGCACCAGCCGGCGAAAGAACGCTTGCAGGTCGCGCTGCACATCCGGGTCACCGTTTTCCTGGATCAGAAGCGAGCATGAGCTGTGCCGGACAAAAAGCGTCAAAAGCCCGTCGCCCTGACCAAGGCAGACGCCCCGCACCCTGTCGGTGAACTCGTAAAGGCCCGCGCCCCGGGTCGCGATTGTCAGGGTGGCCTGCATCATCAGCGCAACCGCCGGCGCAGCCTGTGCCAGATGCCGCGAAGCTGCTGATAGGCCGCGTTCTTGCGGGGAAAGTCGGTTTTCCGCGCCTTGCGGTCGAAGACGGTGAACTCCACCGTCTCCCGCCAGTCAAGCGCGGTGATGAATTCATAACGAAGCCCCAGTTTCCAGACGAGATAGGGAAAGGAAATCTGGTCGCGCCGCGAATAGCGCAGCACATGTTCGAACCAGCGCTCGCCAAAGCGGATCAGATCGGGGGCGTTGTGGCGGCGGAACAGGAAATGCCCCTCGATCAGCCCGGCATGGGCAGGCATGCCCTCGGCCCGGTAGGCGTCCATCCGGGACCTGACCAGCCGGTAATCGTCCAGCCCGTTTTCCCAGACCGCCTGCCCTTCCTGATAGACGCAGTCGCGCCGGAAATGCGGGAAGGCAAGGAAATCGGCATCGCTCTGGGCGCGAAGCACCGAAAGCACCTCTTGCGGGTCGCGCTTCAGCCGCGACTTGTTGTCAAGCCAGAGCGAATGCTCCATGTCCGGAAAATACCGGTGCGGCATCAGCTTGGCCCGGCGCGAGGCTCGGGCGGGGTCCAGCCCGTCGGTGGGATCGACAATGACCTCGACCCCGGGCAGGCGGATGCCGGGCCGGTCGGTGAACAGCACCTTCCGCGCGGTGTCAAATCCGCCGAACACCTCCGGGTTCAGCGGATCGGCGGTACCGTAATGCGCGGAATAGACGACCAAATTCATGGGGCGCAGTATATCGGCGCCTCGGGGCTTGCCTAGCCCCGACCGGCGGCGGGGCGCCGGTCTAGCGCTTCAGGGGGATGTCGCACAGGGAACGGGCATGGCCCGCCGTGATCCCCGCGGTTTTCGGACCGATCAGCAAAAGCCCGGTCGACCGCACGGCCGCCGTCGCATCCAGCGAAAAGCGCATCCCGTCGCCGGCACGGCGCGGCGCCGCCGATGTGCGATAGATCTGCGCCCCGGACCGAAGCCCCAGTTCGCGCAGCGCATAATCGCCGGCCGCGCACCAGAAATCGGCGGGGCCGGACAGGCCGCCATAGGGCACCGTGAAGTCCCGCGAACCGGTCGCCAGAACCTCCAGCCCGTTTTCGGCGGTGAAGGAACTGGCCGGTTGCGCCAGGCCAAGCACGGTCAGAAGGGGGACGATCCCGAGGAATATCTTCATGCGCCTCATCCAGCACGGTCACTGCCGCCAGCATAGCGCGTACCGGCCCGCCTGCCCAGAGCAGTCGTCCCATCCCCCGCATGGGTGGCGAAATCCGGCACGCCCCGCCCCGCCGCGCCAGCCGCCCTGAAATTGTGCTTCTTGCCGGGCCGAAGCCTGTCTATAGGAACCGCATGACAAATTCGACCGATACATCCTTTCTGGCGGTGGACGGCGGCGGCACGGGGTGCCGGCTTGCGCTGGTCCGCGACGGCGTTCGCACCGATCACACCGGCGGTCCGGCGAATGTCTTTTCCGATTTCTCGGGGGCGGTCGGCGCGATCCGCGACGGCCTCGCCGGACTGGCCGCCAGGGCCGGGACCACGGTCGCCGCGCTCTTGCCGGTGCCGGCCCATCTCGGCCTTGCCGGCGTGACCGAAGACAGAGATGCCGAAAAGGTCCGCGCGGCCCTTCCGCTGACCAACGCCACCGTCGGAAGCGATCGCCAGACCGCCCTGCGCGGCGCCTTCGGCGCAGGCGACGGCACGCTTGCAGCACTCGGCACGGGGTCATTCGTTGCGCGCCAGAAGGCGGGCGAACACCGGATCGTCGGCGGTTGGGGCGCCCGCCTTGGCGATGAGGCATCGGGCTACTGGATCAGCCGCCGTGCGCTTTCGGCCACGCTGGCCGCGCAGGACGGGCTTGCCCCGGCCACCGGGCTGACGCGGGCACTCCTCGCCCGGTTCTCGGGGCAGACCGGCAGGCTGATCGAATTCGCAAGCCGCGCCGCACCGGGCGAGGTTGCAGCCTTCGCCCCGACCGTCGCCGATGCCGCCGCGGCCGGGGACGAAACCGCGCGGGCGATCATGACCGATGCGGCGGCCTATGTCGTGACGACGATGACGGCAATCGGCTGGCGCCCGGGCGAGCCGGTCTGCCTGACCGGCGGCGCATCCGAAAGCGTCGCGGCCTATCTGCCGGCAAATGTCATCGCCGACCGCGTCGCACCTTTGGGAACCCCGCTTGACGGCGCGCTCGACCTCGCGCGCGGCAACGGGCGCCGCCCCGATCCGGCCCAAGCGCGCGGGTGATCCCCGCGCGGCTGGCCGGCCTGCTCACCTCCATCGGGAAGATCACACCGGGCACCGCCACCCGGCCGATCCGGCTTGCCCCGGTCAGGACCGGTGCCGGGGCCGGTAGGGCCGTCTGACCTGCAACCTGATGAAAATCCGCCGCCTATCCGGGCCCGCGCCTTGCCACCCTGTCGCGCGGCTGGGGGCGCGTCGGAATTTCCTTCAGCAGCCCGCCAACCCCCATCATCGCGATTTCGTCGTCGCTCGGCACCAGCCCGCAGGCGATCCGTTCCAGCACCCAGTCGGCACCGTTCAGCGCGGGCGAACGGGCGCATCCCGGCAGGCCGATCACCGGCCGCCCGGGCAATTCGCCGAAAAACAACAGGTTTCCGGGATCGACCGGCATCCCGAAGCGCTGAACGCTGCCCCCCGCAAGGTGCACCGCCTCGGGCGCGGTATCGTGCAGGTCCGCCGTGGCCGCCGCCGTCAGGATCAGCACCATCTCGCCCGGCACCGATACCAGCGCCTCGGCCAGGGCCGCCCGCTCATGCGCCACCGCCCGCGTCCCGGCCAGATCGATGCCAAGGGCCGCAAGCCGCCCCGCGACCGCCAGGCGCGCCTTTTCCGCCAGCGCCGCGTTCCGCCCGCCGGTTTCGCCCGCGGCCTCTGTCAGAACCAGCCCGGCCGAGCGGCGTTCGACCGGCCGCACCCTGAGCACCGCGCGCGCCAGCGCCTCGGCGCGGCGCAGCGTTTCGTCCGCGACGGCGTAGGGAATGATCTTGATCGTGGCGACCATCTGCCCCTTCGTCACGCGCGTCAGCGGGGCCAGAACCGCCACTGTCATCGCAGGATCGACCCGGTTCAGCGCATGGATGCGCGACGGCTCGAACTCGGCAAGGCCGGGACGCGTGGCGTGAAGGTTGACGCGCCCGGCATGGGGCGCGGTTACCCGCAGGCCCGCCCCCGCCGGATCGGGCACCATCGCCGCGGCCAGCCTTGCCGCCGCGGCCTCTTCGCCGACATCACCCGGCTCCAGCCGCGCAATGCTGATCGTGTCGCGCCCCGCGCCGATCAGCGCGGCTACCTCCTCGGGGCCCAGCACGCTTCCTTTCGCGATACGCCGCTTGCCGGCGACAACCGAATGGGCAAGAACCGCGCCCAGCGCCTCCCCCGGTGGCACCCGGGCGAAAATCACGCGCCGCTCCGCAGGACGCGGGTGATCTCGGCCATGATCGCCAGCGCGATCTCGGCCGGGCTCTGCGCGCCGATGGGCAGGCCGATCGGGGCATGAATGCGCGCCAGCGCGGCGGCATCGAACCCGGCCCCCGCCAGCCGGTCCAGCCGCTTGGCATGGGTCCGCGTCGACCCGAGGCTGCCGATATAGAAGACATCCGACCGCAGCGCGGCAACCAGCGCCGGATCGTCGATCTTGGGATCATGGCTCAGCGTGACAACAGAGCAGCGGGCATCGAGCGCGGCCGCGCCCAGCGCCTCGTCAGGCCAGTCATGGCTGATCGCAACCCCGGGAAAGCGTGCGGCCGAACCGAAGGCCTCTCGCGGGTCGATGAGGGTCACATCATGCCCGCAGGCCCGCGCCATCGGAACAAGCGCTTGCGCGATATGGACCGCGCCGACTGCGAAAAGCCGCAATGGAGGATTGTGGATGCCGATGAACCTCTCGCCCTCGATCCCCGAACGGTCGCCCCGGAACCGCTCGACCAGGGCGGCGCCGGCGCCTTCAAGACGCGGCGCCCCGCCGGAAAGATCGGCGATATAGGCGATGGGCCGGCGGGCGGCACGCGCGGCGACCAGCCCGGCCAGAAGCGCCTCGTCCAGCGCGGCGCCCACCGGCTCGACCAGAACACGAATCGTGCCCCCGCAGGCAAGTCCGACCGAAAAGGCATCATCGTCGCTCACCCCATAGGTCAGGACGCGCGCGCGGCCATCCGCCAGCGCCTCAGCGGCCTCGGCAACGACCGCGCCCTCGACACAGCCGCCCGAAACCGAACCCGCCATGTCCCCCGCGCCCGAGATCGCAAGCTGGCTTCCGACCCGGCGCGGGGCCGACCCCCATGTCTCGATCACCGTTGCCAGCGCCGCGCCGCGCCCCTCGCGGTGCCAGCCCAGCGCGATCTCGGGGATCCGGTCATGTGCCGTACTGTCCATCATTGCCCTCTCTGATCCGCGTGACGGTCCCGCCTCTACCCTTGCGCCATCGTTACCCGAACCGGCGCGCAGACGCCACGGGCCTGGTGCCCTGTTACGTCTTCGATCCGGGTCCCTTCCTCGCCGCGGCGACTGTGGCGACCGACGGCTATCTCTATGGCTCGTCGGACAACCGCCTCGCCTCCATCGCCGAGGCGGGCGGGCATACCCGCGCCTTCACCTATGATGCCGCCGGAAACGTCACCTATGACAACCGATCGGGCGGGGGCTATGGCTACGGCTATGACGCGGCGGGTCGCATGGCCGGTCTTCGCCACCAACGACCTCGGCATGAAGGTCTGGGAGGCGAGCTACCTCCCCTTCGGCGGCGTCCATGTCGCCACCGGCGGCATCGACCTGCGCTTCCCGGGCCAGTGGTTCCAGGCCGAATCGGGCTTGCACCAGAACTGGATGCGCGACTACGATCCGACGACCGGGCGGTACATCGAGGCGGACCCGCTGGGGTTGGTGGATGGGGCGAGCATCTATGGCTACGTCAGGCAGAACCCGGGGAGATATATCGATCCATTCGGACTGGAGGCTTGGGATTGGGACGGTCACGGTAACGTCGTCGTGTGCCAATACTATGATCGGCAGGCTGCAGCAAGTCCGACATGTGAGTATTATCGCGCGGCCGCAGAAATCTGTCGTGGTGAGAACCGAGTAGTAAATGTCCTAACTGATTTTGCGATCCGACAATCGTGGAGCCGTGGGGGAAACAATTCATCTCAATCCGAGATATATGATCGCATACGACAGAAACTGATATTCTATGACTATCAGAACCGCAATCTAGGTAATGTCGGAGATGACGGTTGCGTGTGCGGCGACGATATTGATCTGTATCATCTCATGTCATTTTCGGAGACCGGGCTGAACAATGCATTCTATGGTGGAAACTGGTGGCCGCATTCCGTTTGGCCAAATCCAGTTCCCCGAAACTGAGTGGATCGCATAGCGGAAGGGTGTCGGCGGCATGGCAATCACAGCAAGAATTGTGCAGATCTTTGTTGGAGTGGCGGCAATCGGAACTTATCTATGGCTTTTGGCCGGGCTATGGCCCCCCCCAAATGTTCACGGAAATGAGAGATGGTTTTACCTCATATTCTCCGTTATGACCAATGCCCCCATCCTCGCGTTTTCTTTGTTCGTGTGCATCGTGTTACGCAAATGGACTGTTGTTGTGATCGGAATATTCTTGATTGCTGGTGGAATCTTCGTTCACTTCGTTGTCTCCATATTGGCCGGGCACACTAACAGTATTGCGATTCTGCTCTTCGCGTTTGTATTCGAGCTGATCCTGTTTGCCGTTGTGGCCTTTTGGCTTCTGCGCCATTCAAACAAATGATCGGTAAGCACCTGCTTCGTGTTTGAAATAGCCTACGATGCCGCGAACCGGCTCGCCACCTTCTCGATCAACGGGGTGGTGCAGGCGAACTACCAGTACAACGCGCAGGGCCAGCAGGTGGTGCGGGAACTGACCCAGACCGGGGAGGTGATCCATGCCGTCCACGACAAGGACGGCAACCGCATCGCGGAATATCTCTACGATCCCGTGGCGCAAAGCTCGACCCTGATCCGGCAATATGTCTGGATGGAGGGGCGCGTGGTTGCGGTGGTCGAGGGCGGGCAGATCTACTTCATCCGCACCGATCATATCGGCCGGCCTGTCTTCGCGACGAACGACCTCGGCGTCAAGGTCTGGGAGGCCTCGTATTTGCCCTTCGGTGGAGTGCACGTCGCCACCGGCGGAATAGGCCTCCGCTTCCCCGGCCAGTGGTTCCAGGCCGAATCCGGCTTGCACCAGAACTGGATGCGCGACTACGATCCGACCATGGGGCGGTACATTGAGGCCGACCCTCTGGGGTTGGTGGATGGGGCGAGTGTATATGGTTACGTCAGGCAGAACCCGGGGAGGTGGGCCGACCCGAGGGGGGAGGAGATACTTGTCCTAGGTCATGGTCCAGTGCTGTGGACGCCTAGGACGCGGACTCAATAGCTCTGGCCCAGATGCGGGTTGCGGCGAGGGCGATAGCGGCCATGAAGTTGGTGGCGTGCTTCTCGAAACGGGTGGCGATGCGGCGGAACTGTTTGAGTTTGCAGAAGAATCGCTCGACCAGGT
>JAGRDO010000053.1:8645-8828 GCA_020447005.1 Paracoccaceae bacterium | reverse complement strand
CGCATTTCGGGGTGAACCGGATCGCCAACTGGTCCCCCTCGGTCAGCACCACGATCACGACCGAAGGCCTGCCGATCACCTCGGTTGGTACCGTGTCGCACCCGACGTTGGCGGCCACGAACCTTGCCGCCAGCATGCGGCGCTGGCGGCTGACTTCTGCGGCCGTCGTGGACTCGGTCGCCG
>JAGRDO010000053.1:0-8606 GCA_020447005.1 Paracoccaceae bacterium | reverse complement strand
ACGCGGCGGGCCTCGGCGGCTGGACGTTCGTCACGCGGATTTCGCTCACGACCCTGCAGGCAACCGGCATGGGCTTCTTCGGTCTCTACGGATCGACGGCTGCTCTGGCCACCACTCTGACGCTGTCCGCAGCCATCAACTGTATCGGAATCGGCTTTCAGCGTGGCACCCATGCCAACTGGCAGCTGGTCGCCAATGACGGGACCGGAGCACCGACGCTCACCGACATGGGCGCGAGCTTTGCCATTGCCACCGGCGGGGTGCTGACCCTGTTCATAGCCGCGCCCCCGAACGGTTCGTCGGCATGGGTCCGAGCAGTGAACGAGGTCACTGGCGCTGTCTTCGAACAGGAAGTCGCCGCCGACCTGCCCGCCGCGTCGCAATTCCTGTCGCCGCGGCTGTTCCTGAACACCGGCGCCACGGCCGCCGCCGTCGCTTACGACTGCGCTGGGGTCTACGTCGAGACGGATTTCTGATCCGGCTTCATGGAAAACCAACTCGCGTGAAGCGCGAGCCGGGCGACATCAAAACGGGAAGCGCAGAACGCCTCGACCGTGGCGTATCGCTCGGCCCGAATCACAGGTTCACGGTTTCAAGGAGCGGCAGGGAGTCGCTGCGCCGGAATGGTGGCACAGCTAAGCGGCATCTGTCCCCTGTGGCGATGGGCACAATTGTGCACTTTGGATCAGGCCCTCGCTCGGCGTCTTGGTTTGGTGATCATTGGCCGGTCACCACCTGAAATCTTCGCTTTCCCGGTGCAGGTAGGGCACGCGACGAAACCACGCATTCGTGTCGGGCGGGCTTTGATTTCAGCCCGCTAGCAGCAACGACCGTTGATGACAGTTTGAGCCTGCATTCTGACATCAAAGCATCTTGAGATGCGCTGCGTGGCGTCAAGTCCGAGACCTATCGATGTCGTGCGGAGATTAGTGCCCTTATTCTCCGCAAATTCTGAGGTGTTTACTCTTGCACATGCGGAGAATGCGGAGCACAATCACCGCGCTGGATGCGGAGATTGCGATGTACATCTGGGAGCAAGAGGATTGGCCAAGGCTGACCTGGCAGGATGGCAGCATTGCCGCTCCCCTTGCTGCGGTCCGTCACGACCAAGGGCGACTGATCGGCCGGATGGAGGCGCTGGGCTTCAAGCTGCGTGAAGAGGCCGTCCTGCAGACCCTGACGCAGGATGTCGTCAAGACAAGCGAGATCGAGGGCGAGCAGCTGGATGCCACTCAGGTGCGGTCATCCCTCGCCCGACGGCTTGGCATCGACATCGGCGCCCTGCCCCCAACCGATCGCAATGTGGAAGGCATCGTCGAGGTGATGCTGGACGCAACCCGAAACTTTCAGGCCGCACTCACCACCGAGCGCCTTTTCGGATGGCATGCGGCTTTGTTCCCTACCGGGCGCAGCGGCATGACGAAGATCATCGTCGCCAATTGGCGCGATGACAGTACCGGCCCGATGCAGGTGGTGTCTGGGCCCTACGGCCGGGAGAAGGTTCACTACTCGGCCCCGCCAGCACCGCGCGTGGCGGAGGAAATGGAAGCCTTCCTCGCATGGTTCAACGCGCCCCTGACCACCGACCCTGTGATCAAGGCGGCATTGGCGCATCTGTGGTTCGTGACGATCCACCCGTTCGAGGACGGCAACGGCCGCATCGCCCGCGCCATCGCTGACCTGGCACTTGCCCGGTCGGAGGGGAGCTCGCAGCGGTTCTACAGCATGTCCGCGCAGATCAGGGCTGAGCGGAACGCCTACTACGACCAGCTGGAGCGCACCCAGAAAGGCGGCACGGACGTCACGTTGTGGATCCTGTGGTTCCTCGACTGCCTCGGCCGTGCCATCCACGGCGCAGATGGCGTCTTGGCGGCGGTCGTCGCCAAAGGCCAGTTCTGGGAACGCGCCGCGGCGTTGGCGCTGAACGAACGCCAGATCAAGGTACTGAACCGATTACTCGATGGGTTCGAAGGCAAGATGACCTCTTCGAAGTGGGCGGTGATCGCCAAGTGCTCGCAGGACACGGCGAACCGTGACATCGCGGCGTTGCTCGAGCTCGGGCTGCTGCGGAAGGGCGAAGGCGGCGGACGCAGCACGCACTATGAGTTGGTGCTGTAGGACTTTGGCAACACCCTTGTCCGCGTGTTCATTTTTGCTTATCTTGAATACAGACAGACGGAGGCCAGCATGTCCCAGACCACGACGATGACTGTCCGTATCAGCGGCACGCTGAGCGAGTTTGTAGCTTCGAACGTGGGCGAGAACGGCGCCTACGAGAACATCAGCGAATACGTCCGCGACCTGATCCGGCGCGACAAGGAGCGGGCCGAGGCTGAAGCCTTCAACCGGCTGAAGGCAGAATTGACCCGTGCATTTGCGGCGCCGGAGGAAAGCTATCGCCCGTTGACCGCCGCCGAGGTGATCGCCCGGAACCGGGGCTGACATCGTGGCCGTCCGCGTCCAGGAGGCCGCATCGCTGCGGCTCGACGAGATCTACCGTTACACGCGCGACCGCTGGGGCCTCGAACAGGCTGATCGGTACATCACCGACCTATTCGCGGCATTCGACAAGATCGAGAAGCACGGCGTTGCATCGCGGCCCATCCCGGCCGAGTTCGGGGTTGAGGGCTTCTACTTCCCGCACGAACATCACTTCGTGTACTGGCGGCGGCTGTCGAATGGAGACGTCGGCATCGTGACTATCCTGCACGAGCGGATGCATCAGATGGATCGGTTTCGGGAGGATGTTCCGAGGTGACGGATGCCTCCGGGGATGATTATCCGCACCGTCGATGGGGGGCTCGTAAAACGTTGACCAGGTGTTGACAAGAATTTGGAATGACAAAAGCCGAGCATCTTGCTCGGCTTTGACGTCTTTGATCTTACGGAATATTTTGGTTGCGGGGGCAGGATTTGAACCTGCGACCTTCAGGTTATGAGCCTGACGAGCTACCGGGCTGCTCCACCCCGCGCCAAATCAGGTCGTCTGTTTAGAGCCGAGTTGCGGCGGGTGCAATGGCAAATTGGGAAAACAACAAAAATTATTCTATGACCCAGCCTGCCACCAGCTATCTCTGGCGAAGGAAACCAAGACCGCGGCGGCGAACAAGCCTGCGCCCGCGGGCTGCCTCTCTGAACAAGATAAGAAGGCCCGCTCCGATGATCATCAAAAGACCAACCCATGTTGTGGCGGTCGGCAATGCGTTGAAGAACACCCAACCCCAAAGCACCGCCCAAGGCATGTATGTATATTCGAACGGGGTCACGATGCTGGCTTCGGCAACGCGATAGGCCTGTGAAAGCGAGAAAAACCCGATCGCGGAAGTCGCACCTATTGCGATCAGTAGCAGCCAATCCCGTGGGTCGGGTGTGCTCCATCCCCGAAAGAGGAATTCAAAGCTCGGATGCGGTGATGAGACATCGAGGTATGAAAATACCAAGCCCAGCGATGCGCCTCCGGCAAGGTAGAACAGGATAGTGATCACCGTCATCGTACCGCCATTCGTACGATGTCCCAACTTTCGCGTGGCAATGATCGACGTCGCATAGAACACGGCGGCAAGCAGCGCCAAGACTGCCGCCGGTTCAAACACCGTCCGCCCCGGCTGCACGATGATCGTCACCCCCGCCAAACCAAGACAAACCGCGAACCACCGAAAAAGCCCGACACGTTCGCCCAGAAAGGGTACCGCCAGAAGCGTAACAAACATGGGCGTTGTGAATGTTATCGCGGCTGTCTCGGCAAGGCCAATGGCCGCAAGCGCCATGTAATAGAACATGTAGGACGTAAACGCCGCACCGGCGCGTAACAGCTGGAGCGGCCAAGATCCGATCTTTAACGGCCAGACCGGGCCTTCGAGCCGGGCAAAGATCAATGCAAACGGAAGGGCAAAGGCGCTGCGCAGGAACACCACCTGGTGGACCGCGTAGGTATTGCTCAGCATCTTGATGATGACATCTTGAAGCGGAAAGATCGTCGTAGCCGTCAGAAGAAAGAGAATCCCGATAACCGGTCGCTCCGCGTTTGGCGAAGGCGCGGCTGAAGCACATGCCGAAGCGGATGGCATTTTCAGGGAGTCTTTCATGCGCGCCATGCTGACGAATACTGTCCTTGCGTCTGCACGCCCCGCGACAGATTAGGTCGCAGTCAGACGGCGCGCATCCCATCAAAGACATGATCGCAAGGTTGCTGTTGACGCGCCGATCGCGGGTGACGAGAGTACAGCCGGGAAACCGAGGGGGTAGGCTGGGATGGATGATCCCAAAGGTCTTTTTGCACCCGACTTCAAACTGACCCCTTATTGGTGGGACCGCACACCCCGTCCCAATTTGCCGTCGGTCAGTCCGCCGGATAAGGCGGATATCCTGATCGTCGGATCAGGGTATACCGGATTGCATGCTGCGATCCAAACGGCCCGGGCCGGTCTCTCGACGGTGGTGGTTGATGCCGAAGACGCGGGTTTTGGCTGCTCAACGCGCAACGGCGGGCAGATTTCGACCAGCATCAAACCGGGATTTGAGGAACTTTCGAGACGACATGGGCGCGAAATTGCCACAGCGATCTTGAAGGATGGCCAAGCCTCCCTTGACTACACGGCCGACTTTATCCGCACCGAGAGGATCGAGTGTGATCACCGGATAGTCGGGCGCTTTCACGGGGCACATCTGCCAAAGAAATTCGACCAGCTTGCCAAAGAGTGTGAGGGCGCCAATCCAGCCTTCACGACCGGAGCCTACATGGTATCGCCGCAGGACATGCCGACCGAACTCGGCACCAAGGCCTACCATGGCGGTTGCGTGTTTCCCAAGCATGCCAGCGTCGACCCGGCACGATACCATGCCGGCCTTTTGGATGCGGCAATTGCGGCAGGGGCCCAGATCTTTTCGAACTGTGCGGCAACCGGCCTGACGAGATCCCCGACAGGCTTGATGGTCACGACCACCAAAGGGACCACCCGCGCCGAACGCGTGATACTGGCGACCAACGGATATTCCGGCCCGCTTTCGCCTTGGCACAGGCGCAGGATCATCCCCATTGGTTCCTACATCATCGCAACCTCGCCTGTCGAACCGGAGCTGATGGACCGGCTGTTCCCGACCGACCGGGTTCTGTCGGATACGCGCAAGCTGGTTTACTACTACCGTCCATCGCCGGATCGTAGCCGCATTCTATTTGGCGGGCGCGTCTCGGTGTCGGAAACGGACCCGCGTAAAAGCGCGCCCCGGCTTCATGCCGAATTGACCTCACTATTCCCCGAACTGCGCAGAATTCAGATCAGCCATTCCTGGATGGGCTTTGTCGGCTACTCGTTCGACACGGTTGCCCATATTGGGGAAGAAAACGGCGTCTACCATGCGATGGGCTATTGCGGCTCGGGCGTCGGGATGGCCGGATATCTGGGAATGAAGCTCGGGCGCAAGGCGGCGGGCCTCGCGGGCGGGGAGACTGGTCTTGAGCAGATCGGCTTTCCGACCCGGCCGCTCTACTCTGGCAAGCCGTGGTTTCTGGCCCCGGCGGTCACGGCTTATCGGATCCGGGACAGATTCGGGATCTGACAACAGGCCTCGTCGACCCGGCCGGGGGATTGCCCGTACGTGCGTGCGTCAGGCCGTTCTTTTGTCAGCCGTCAAGATATCGGGCTAGAGCAGCCTTGGCGCCCTTGGTCCAGATCAGATCAAGCCAATCTGCAAAAGGAACCGCCACGCGCGGGTCGTCGGAAAGGTCACCATAAATATGTCGCTGTTCCAGCCAGACCGCCGGGGTGTTTCGGGCAGCTTCAGCGGCGGACTGCAAGCGGCTCCACGTCGGATCGTTCGGAGCAATGGTTGTGCCGTCTTCACGTGTTCCATGACACATCCGCGCCCAGAAAGCCTCGGCCAATATCAAACCTTCAACGGGCGCATTCACTTTCAACCCGTCCCGAAGGGTTGGAATTACAAACCCGGGATGCCTGGATGATCCGTCAAAGGCGACACGCCGTGTGGTATCCGCGATCATCGGGTTGGCAAATCGCCCCCGGATCAGTTCAACATAGCTTTCGGGTGACATATCGGGAACCGGCGCAATGTGCGGCGCTATTTCTGTCCGGGCCACTTGTGAGAAGAATGCGCCGATTTGGGGGTGCGCGATGCAGCCATGTATCGTCTCGACCGACAGGATTTCTCCGACATTGGCAATTACCTGGTGGCCACCGTTCAGGATGCGGATTTTCATGACTTCGTAGTCGTGGACCGCGTCGGTAAAGGTTGCGCCGGCGCGATCCAGATCAGGGCGACCCGCGCAGAAATTGTCCTCAATCACCCACTGACGGTAATTCTCGTGGGTGACGGGCACGGCGTCATCGATACCCAGATCCCGTACCAGCGCCAGTTCGCGCGGACCCGTCGCCGGAACGATGCAGTCGACCATCGAGTTCGGAAAGCTGGCATTGCGGTCAATCCACTCGGCAAGTCCGGAATCCGACAGCCGTGCCAATCCGACAACGGTCTGACGTAATATCGCTCCGTTTCCCTGAAGGTTATCGCAGCTTTGCCCCGTGAATGGACCATGACCAGCATCACGACGACGCTTGAAAGCTGCGACCATCGCGCCAAACGCTGTTCGTGGGCGGGCCGGATGCTGCGCATCATGCTGAATATCAGGATGACTGACATCCAGTGCCTTGGTCGCTGGGTCGAGGTAATACCCGCCCTCGGTCACCGTCAGCGCGACGATCCTAATAGCCGGGTCCGCCATGGCGGTGATCAGTGCCGCGTTGTCCGCCTCGATCGGGATGTAATCGATCATCGCGCCGACAATCTCGGCAGCGCTGCTTTTCGGATCCAGTTCGATAAGCGTTGTCAGGCAGTCCTGTGACAAGAGCTTCTGGCGTTGGTCCGCGTCGAATGACCGGACCCCGCCGCCCAATATGGCCCAGTCTTGGGCCAGCCCCTGCTGCATCAGTCGGTGAATATACCATGACTGGTGTGCACGATGGAAATTTCCGACACCGATATGGACGATACCGGGCGTCAACGCTGATCGATCATAGGTCGGCCGCAGAACGCCCGACGGCATCGCCGACAATGTCGCATTTGTAAGTTTCATTTCAGCTCATCCAATTTCCACCGTCGACGTTAAGCGTCTGAGCCGTAATGTATCTTGCCGCATCCGACGCAAGAAACACACAAGGATCAGCGACATCTCTGGGGTCGCCCATTCGGCCTAGTGGCACAGCCAGCCCGACTTCGCGCTTTTTCTGGCCCTTCGGCTTGTTTTCGTAAACTGCGAACTGCGCATCGACCGTATCCCACATGGGGGTGTCGATCACACCCGGCGCGATGGCGTTGACGCGAATATTGTCCTTGGCCAGTTCGAGCGCGAGCGACTGCGTTATCGATATCACCGCCGCCTTGGTCGAGCAGTAAACGACAATATTCGGTTCCCCCCGCCGGCCAGCCTGACTGGCAAAGTTCACAATAACGCCACCCCCCCTCTTCTTCATGATGGGGACGACCGCCTGAATGGCAAAGATGGTGCCACCGACGTTGACGTCATATTGCCGGCGGTAGTCTTCAAACGTGACCTTGTCGATGGACGCCATGTTGAAAATACCGGCGTTGTTCACAAGGATATCGATCCCGCCCCAAGCAGCGGCGACGGCAGCCACGCCTTTGGCGATGGATGACGGATCCGATACATTCATTCCTACCGCCATCCCCTTGATGGCTTCTGCCGTTTCGCGCGCTTCCTCCTCGCGCAGGTCAGCTACCGCAACCTTTGCCCCGGCGGCGGCATAGGCTTCGCAGATCGCTCGGCCGATGCCACGCGCGCCGCCGGTTACAAGCGCAACCTTCCCGTCGAGTTCGTTCATTCTATGCGCAGCCCTTTTTCGTCGAACCGGTGCATTTGCGTCTGATTTGGCTCCAGATACACGGTATCGCCATGGCGGACGGAAACATCGCCGCTGGCGCGCACGGTCATGGGATCACAGCCGGCGATGCCATGAATGTGCAGGAATGTGTCCGAGCCAAGGTGTTCGGCAACACCAACGGTACCTTTCCATCTGCCGGATTTCGTCGAAACCTCGATATGTTCAGGCCGGATACCGATCGCATGAGCATTCATGGCTTTTGCATCATCGCCCTCAACGAAGTTCATCTTGGGCGAACCGATAAAGCCCGCAACGAACCGATTGCGGGGCGTATGATAAAGTTCCAGAGGGCTTCCGACCTGCTCGATGAAGCCGGCACGAAGGACAACGATCTTGTCGGCCATGGTCATCGCCTCGACCTGATCGTGGGTAACGTAGATCATGGTCGTGTCGAGCTTCTTGTGCAACTCGCTGATTTCCATCCGCATCCCCACGCGCAATGCCGCGTCGAGGTTCGAAAGCGGTTCATCAAAAAGGAAGGCCTCGGGTTCACGCACAATGGCGCGGCCGATGGCAACCCGCTGGCGCTGACCACCCGAAAGCTGCCCCGGCCGCCGGTCGAGGTAATCGGTCAGGTTCAGTGCCTTGGCTGCCGACGCGATCCGGCGGTCCTGCTCACCCTGATCGATACCCGCCATCTTCATGGGGAACGCAATGTTCTTACGTACCGACATATGCGGGTAGAGCGCGTAG
>JAGRDO010000052.1:21648-41225 GCA_020447005.1 Paracoccaceae bacterium | reverse complement strand
CGCGCATCGTCCTTGCACGTTCGGAAAGCCGTGCCGGGCATCGGCAAGACTTATCCTGCCCGGACGACCTCGGGCAGGCGCTGCGCCGGGGGTGTGTTGCGGCTGCGCTCGGTTCGCACGATGCCGTCGATGATCGTCATGCAAACCCCGGGCAGGTTGCCAAGCTGCACCGATTCGAGCAGCGTCTTGCCCGGAGCGTGCTGTGCCTGATCCATCAGCACGAAATCGGCCGAATAGCCGGGTTCCAGCAATCCGACGTCCAGTTCCCTCTGGCGCGACGTATTGCCGTTGGCAAAGCAGAAGGCCACTTCGGCCGGCACATTGCCAAGGCTCGACAACATGGCCACCATGCGCAGGATGCCAAGGGGCTGCACGCCCGACCCGGCGGGACCGTCGGTGCCCAGAATAAGCTGATCCATCTTCTTCAATTCGCGCGCGGTGTTCAGCGTCAGCAGCGCCGCGCGTTCGTTGCCGTTGTGGACGATCTCAAGCCCCTTGGTGCAGTTTTCGCACAGGCAGACGATCTGATCGTCCGGCAGTGCCGAATGGCCGCCATTGATATGGCCGACGACATCGGTGCCGGTTTCCAGCACCATATCCTTGTCGATCAGGCCCGATCCGGGGATCGACGGCCCCCCGGTATGGATCGTCGATTGAATGCCGTATTTGCGCGCCCAGTCGACCATCTGCCGCGCGGTCTTGCCGTCCTTGACCGAACCAAGGCCAATCTCGCCCAGAAACCGGACGCCGGCCGAGGCGAGTTCCTTGAAATCATGCTCTTCCATGCCGTGTTCGATCACCGGCGCGCCGGCCAGCACCTTGACACCGGAAGGGCGGAAATTTTCGTACCAGCGCTGCGCCGCGATGGCCATCGCCTTCAGCCCGACGATATCCTTGGGCCGGCCCGGCATATGCACTTCGCCCGCCGAAATCATCGTCGTCACACCGCCATGCAGCGTCGAATCGATCCAGTGCAGCTGCTGCTGGCGGGGCGTGTAGTCGCCCACGACAGGGTGAACGTGGCTGTCGATCAGACCGGGTGCCAGCGTGACGCCCTTGGCGTCGATCACCGTTGTGGCGCCTTCGGTATCGAGATCCTTCTCATACCCGAAGGCCGCGATCTTGCCGCCGACGGCAACAACGCAATCGCCATCGGCGATCGGCGCCTCGATCTTGCCGGTCAGGATGAGACCGATATTGCGAATAACCAGCTTGCTTTCGTCAGACATCTTATGTCTCCTCCCTCGATAATGTTAGTATGCTAACAACCGGATGTTGGGCGTTCAAGACTTGAGTTCATTGGCCATCAAGCGCTAGCTTGCACGCAGCATGCCGGATCGTCAGGTGCCTTGCGGGCTTGCGCCGTCAGGTCGAAACTGACATGCCGTATCATATCAGTGCGGATCGGGGGCATTCGTGAACCAAAACGACGATACGACGGTCGGCGAACGGGCGGCCTATGTGCTTGATGACCAGGTCGGCTTTCTGTTGCGGCTGGCCAGTCAGCGTCATACGGCGATCTTTCAGGACTCGCCCGCCTTCGATCTGACGCCCACGCAACTGGCCGCCATCGTGCGGCTGGCGCAGATCGGCGAATGCTCGCAGAACGAACTGGGCCGCCAGACGGCAATGGATGTCGCGACGATCAAGGGCGTGGTGGACCGTCTGCGCCAGAAGGGCCTTGTTGTCACCCGCCCCGATCCGCTCGACCGGCGCCGGACACTCCTGTCGCTGTCACCCGGAACCGAAGCGATGATCGCCGACATCCATGAATTCGGTCTTCAGATCAGCCGCAAGACACTCGCGCCGTTGACCGCAGCCGAACGAACAACCTTCCTTCGCCTGTTGCGCAAGCTGAGCGAGGTCGGTTGATCCGGCGCAGCCTGGGGCGCCGAAGTCGCCGCATTCCTGGCTTCGCCGGCAGCGGGTGACGTGACCGGCGCGGTCATCCCGGTCGGCGGCGGCTGGCCAGCGCTTTAACGGCCACCCAGAAAGGCCAGAACCGCCTCCTTGCGGGGCATGGCATCGATCGCGCCGAAGCTTTGTACCGAAATCGCCGCAGCGGCATTGGCGTAGCGGGCGGCCTCGAACGGGTCGTCGCCCGCCACCAGCCGCGCGAGGAAAGCGCCGTCGAACGTATCGCCCGCGCCGGTGGCATCCACGGCCTTGACCTTGTGGCCGGCAACAAGGTGGCGCGCCTCGGCGGTGGCCACCAGTGTTCCTTTGGCCCCGAGCGTCAGCGCGACGACATGCGCGCCAAGGCCAAGATAGAAATCGGCGATCCTGTCGGGGTCGTGCAACCCGGTCAGTACCGTCGCATCGTCCAGGCCGGGCAGGGCGATATCGCACTGGGCCATTGCGGCATGTATCACCGCGCGTGCGCGCGCCGCGGGCCAAAGCTTGAGCCGCAGGTTGGTATCGTAGGACACCAGCACGCCCGCATCGCGCGCCAGTGCGATGGCTTCGAACACGGTATCGGCGGCGTTGTCCGAAATCGCCTGCGATATGCCGGAGACATGAAGGATCCGGGCCTTGGCGATCGCTTCGCGCGGAAGATCGGCGGCAATCATCCGCGAGGCGGCGGATCCGGCCCGGCGATAGCTGAAATCGTGCCCTTCCGGTCCGTGCGTGACGAAATAGACGCCCGTCGGCGCCGCCGGGTCGATTGTGACCGCAGAACTGTCAACACCTTCGGCGGCCCAAAGATCAAGGAACGAACGGCCGAAAACGTCGTCGCCGATGCGGCTTACGTATCCCACGCGCGCCCCCTGCCGCGCCGCGGCCACGGCGCAATTCGCGGTATCGCCACCATGGCCGCCAAGAAAACGCCCGTCCGCCTGCCGGTTCAGTTCGTAAAGCGGTTCGCCCAGGCACAGGATTTCTGCGGTCATTGAAAATGCCATGTTTTGAAGGTTGTAGGTGGTATGGTCGCGATCAATACACACCAGAACGTGCCAGGCATCAAGCCCGTGAACCGCCACCGTCACGGCTTCGTCGCCTCGCACACCGACGCCCGAGGCGTCGGGCTGAAGCCGTGCCGTCCACGCTCTGTCACGGGGAAGGCCGCCTGTTGGTCAGTCTCCTCGCCGGGGGCCGAATGACACCGCCGGCCAAACCTCAGCAGGCTTTGAGCCTATAGCATCCATTCAACGGGCAACGCCGCGATAATCCTCAATGCCATCCGTCTCGGCCAACTTAGCCCCGGTTCGGTATCAAGCCTGATCGCGGCGCCATCGTCTCCGACGGTTTCCCAGATCAATCCGCCATCCTCACCCCGTGTGACATGCCAGGCAAAGCGGTCAAGATTTCCGTCAAAATCGGCTTTCATACGCCGTGCCAGGGCTTCGCTTTCCACGAGAACCCCCATCTCGCAATTCAAAAGCGCCGATCGCGGGTCAAAGTTGAAGGAACCGACGAAGACGCGATTGCGATCCAGTGCAAAGGTCTTGGCGTGAAGGCTGGCTGCCGAACTGCCGATCAGGCCAAGCTCTTTCGACTGGGTCGGGGATTGCGCCGCCTTGAGTTCGTAGACCTCCACACCTCCGTCAATCAGCCGATCGCGATAGCGCGAATAGCCCGCGTGAACCGGAAGCACATCGGTCGCCTGGACCGAATTTGTCAAAGTTCGAACGGCGATCCCTTTCCGCGCCGCTCCGACAAGCACTTCGGTGCCGACATCGCCTGGAATGAAATAGGCCGAAACAAGATCGATCGACGATTCGGCCTGACCGACGATGTCTTTCAGGCGGACGATCATCAACTGGTCGGGTGATGCCTTTCCCAGACCCTTGATCGGATCATCGCTGACCAGCGTGAACGGCACCCACTCCAGCGCAAGCTTGCCGCTTTTCAATGCGGACACGAGTTCCGAGTCCGAAATCGATTTCAGGTATTCGGGCCAGCCCGGTGCCTTCTCGGCATCGCGCAGCCTTGCGGACAGATTGTCCAGACCCGCCGGATCCGGCGCGAGCAGCAGCTCGTGCGGATAGGATGATCCGCTGTTCCAGAACGCATCGAAATTCACGCTGACGTCAGTCGCCGCCGGGCCGACCATCAAGAGATCGAAATCCGAATACTGGGACTCGGACGCGCGGGAAAAATAGGTATCGCCGACATTCCGCCCACCCACGATCGTCGCGGCGCCGTCCACGGTGAAGCTTTTGTTGTGCATACGCCGGTTCAGGCGCGGAAAATCGAACAGATATGAAATCAGGCGCGGATTCCGGATGTTGAACGGATTGAAGACGCGGACCTCGAAATTGTCCATTGCGTTCAGGGCGGAAAGCTCGGAATCCAGCCCGGGCGTGCCGTTGTCATCGACGAGCAACCGAACCCTGACACCACGTTCGGCGGCGGCCTTCAGTTCTGCGAGCAAAGGCAAACCCGTCAGGTCGTCGTGCCAGATGTAATATTGCGCATCGATGGAGGTTTCCGCCTCGCGGGCAAGGGTAACGCGCGCGGCGAACGCTTCGGCGCCACGAAACAGCGGGAACATGCCCGACTCACCTCTGGCGGCGGCGGAGTTCGAAAGGGCAACCGCGCCAAGTGCGGTTTCAACCGTGGGCGGAATGTATGACGACGCCTCCCGACCTTCCAGACCGGGCAGCGCAAAGACGATCCGGGCGAGAAGGACCAAAACGGCAACTATCCCCGCAAAGGTGACGATCCGGCGAAGCCAGTTTTTGATGATCCTCATGTTTACCCCCTAACCTTGGCGATGCTCGCCGTTAACCCGAAAGTAAGCGGCACGATGGCACGAAACCCGGCTTCATCGTGCCGCACGAACGCATCTGTCATCAACAGCGCAAACAGGGGTGATGCCAACCCATACGGCCCAAACCGGCCCGAAAAAACCTTATCGCGCCCGGTCAATCCGGTGTCCGCCAGCGAAAGAATGCCCGACGCGGTGCGAAAGGGGGGCGAAACAGGATTGCATCGGCAAATGTCTTCGGCGTGGCATGCCCAAGCCCGCCCGGCAGAGGAAATGCAAGGAAATACTCTACCTGGCTGATGTTCACGGTCCATCCACCGGTGATTTCGGGTCCAGAGCAACCCGTCGCGAGCAGGTTTCAAGCATCCGCTCTGGCCGTTTCATCCACTATCAATCAGGTTCTTCAGATCATAAAGCGCGGCAAGCGCATCGAGCGGTGTCATCTCATCCGGGTGAAGTCCGGCGATTCGCGACTCCAGCGCTGACGGACCGGTCGGGGGACGTTGGGGCGCCGGTGTCGCGCTGAAAAGAGGCAGGTCATCGACAAGGGTCTGCTTGCGCAGGCCACCTTCCCGTTCGCCCTTTTCCAAAGCTTCGAGCACGACGCGCGCGCGCTCGATTACGCTGGCGGGCAGGCCGGCCAGCCGCGCCACCTGGACGCCATAGGATCGATCGGCTGCGCCCTTTCGCACTTCATGCAGAAAGATAACCTCGCCGTCCCATTCCTTGACCGCCACGGTTGCATTTTCCACGCCGGTAAGCTTCTGCGCCAAAGCGGTCATCTCATGGTAATGCGTGGCAAAAAGCGCCCGTGCCCGGTTCACGTCGTGCAGATGTTCAAGCGTCGCCCAGGCTATGGACAGGCCGTCATAGGTCGCGGTACCGCGCCCGATTTCGTCGAGGATCACCAGCGCCCTGTCGTCGGCCTGGTTGAGGATCGCGGCGGTTTCCACCATTTCGACCATGAAAGTCGAGCGTCCGCGCGCAAGATCATCGGCCGCGCCGACGCGGCTGAACAGCTGGCTGACAAGTCCGATCCGCGCGCTGCGCGCGGGCACGAAACTGCCGGCCTGCGCAAGAAGGGCGATAAGCGCGTTCTGTCGCAGGAAGGTGGATTTGCCCGCCATGTTCGGCCCCGTCAAAAGCCAGATCGCCGGGGTGGCGCTGTCGGACAACATGCAGTCATTGGCGATGAAAGGCTCGCCCGTGCGTTTCAACGCGTGCTCGACAACCGGGTGCCGCCCGTTTTCGATTTCGAAGGCGCGGCTGTCATCGACCAGCGGTTCGGACCAATCCTCGCGCCGCGCGACATCGGCGAAGGCTGCGGTCAGGTCAATTTCGGCCAGTGCCCGGGCCGCCACGGAAATCTGCGCTGACGCGTCAAGAACGGCGGCTTTCAGGCCATCATAGAGCCGCTTTTCAATCTCGATTGCCCGGTTCCCGGCATTCAGTATCTTCGTCTCCATCTCGGACAGCGCGAGCGTCGTGAAGCGAACCTGATTGGCCGTTGTCTGACGGTGAATGAAGGTTTCGCTGAAGGGCGGCGAAAGCATCCGCTCGGCATGGGTCGAGGTGGTTTCAATGAAATAGCCAAGGACGTTGTTGTGCTTGATCTTCAGGCTCTGAATTCCGGTCTGGGTGCTGTAATCCGCCTGCATCCGGGCGATAACGCTGCGGCCCTCGTCGCGCAGCTGGCGCGCCTCATCCAGGTCCGCATCGTGGCCGGGCGCGATAAATCCTCCGTCTCGTACAAGAAGTGGCGGTTCATCTGCCAACGCATTGCCAAGAAGCGTGATCAGATCGCCAAACCCGACCAGATCCCGCGCGGCATCCGTCAGCCTTTCAGGGGCATCGTCCGACAGCTGTGCCGCCATGTCGGATCCGGCCTCCAGACCCGATCTTATCGCCGCCAGGTCACGTGGCCCGCCCCGATCCAGCGAAAGCCGCGACAGGGATCGATCGATGTCGGGCGCCTTGCGCAAAATCGTGCGAAGCGCATCTGCCAGCCGCGCCTCGCCATGAAGGTATCGCACCGCTTCATGCCGGGTCCGGATTTCAACCAGATCGCGCGAGGGGGCCGACAGCCGCCGGTCAAGCAGCCGCCCCCCGGCGGAGGTGACCGTCCGGTCAATAGCGGCGATCAGCGAACCCTCGCGTCCGCCGGACAGAGATTGCGTAATTTCAAGGTTGCGCCGGGTTGCCGCATCGATCTGCAGGAAACCGGCAGGCATTTCCCTTGCCGGCGGCCGTATCAGGGGAAGCTTTCCCCGCTGGGTCAGATCAAGGTAATCCAGCACGGCACCCATCGCCGAGATTTCTGCGCGATCGAAGGCACCGAATCCTTCAAGCGAAGTGACCTGAAACAGATCGCAAAGCCGCCTTTCGGATCCGGCGCTGTCAAACGACCCACGCGAAAGGGGTGTCAGCGCAGCCGTTGAATCCGACACTATTCCGGCCAGTTCGGCCTCTTTCTGTTCGCTGACTATGATTTCGCTGGGCGCAAGCCGCGCCAGTTCACGTGCAAGCCTGCCGACGGGGCAGGGGGTGACGCGGAACTCTCCGGTCGAGATATCCACCCAGGCAAGGGCCGCTTCATCGCGCACCTCGGACCAGGCCGCCAGGAAATTGTTGCGGCGGGCCTCAAGCAGGGATTCCTCGGTCAAGGTTCCCGGTGTGACCAGACGAACCACGTCGCGCGCCACAACGGATTTTGAACCGCGCTTCTTTGCCTCGGCCGGGTCCTCCATCTGTTCGGCGATCGCGACGCGAAAACCCTTGCGGATCAGCGACAGAAGATACCCTTCCGCCGAATGGACAGGTACGCCGCACATCGGAATATCCTTGCCCAGATGCTGACCGCGTTTGGTCAGGGCGATATCGAGTGCCGCCGCCGCCGCCTCGGCATCGTCAAAGAACATCTCGTAAAAGTCGCCCATCCGGTAAAACAGCAGCGCATCGGCATAGCGCCCCTTGATTTCCAGATACTGCGCCATCATCGGCGTCACGTTGGTGTCGGTCGACACGAAGGCACCCCCCTTGAACGTCCCGCGACCCTACAAAACACCGTTCCGGTGGAAAAGCGGCAAATCCTTTGGATTGTGACCTTGGCGCCGGGGCGTTATGACGGCGCGACAGCAAATGGAAACGTCCGACATGGCCAGCAAGAACCGCGTGACCCCTGAAGAAGCGCTCGCCTATCATCTGAGCCCGGTCCCCGGGAAGTACGAAATCAACGCGTCCAAGCCGATGGCCACGCAGCGCGACTTGTCGCTGGCCTATTCGCCGGGTGTTGCGGTGCCCGTTCAGGCCATCGCCGAGGCCCCGGAGACCGCCTATGATTACACCACCAAGGGTAACATGGTGGCTGTCGTCTCCAATGGCACGGCGATCCTTGGCCTCGGCAATCTCGGGGCACTGGCGTCCAAGCCGGTGATGGAAGGCAAGGCTGTCCTGTTCAAGCGCTTCGCCGACGTCAATGCCATCGACATCGAACTGGACACAGAGGACCCGGACGAGATCATTCAGGCCGTCAGGCTGATGGGGCCGACCTTTGGCGGGATCAACCTTGAAGACATCAAGGCGCCCGAATGCTTCATTATCGAAAGCCGGCTGAAGGAAATGATGGACATCCCGGTGTTCCATGACGATCAGCATGGCACGGCCGTGATCTGTGCGGCGGGTCTGATCAACGCGCTGGAAATCAGCGGCAAGAATATCAGCGAAGTCAGGATCGTCGTTAACGGGGCGGGTGCCGCCGGGATCGCCTGCCTTGAGCTTCTGAAGGCAATGGGCGCCGGGCACGACAACTGCATCATGTGCGATACCAAAGGCGTGATCTTCCGTGGCCGGACCGAGGGCATGAACCAGTGGAAATCGGCGCATGCGGCCGAAACCACGGCCCGCACGCTGGAAGATGCCATGAAGGGCGCCGATGTGTTTCTTGGCGTGTCCGCGAAAGGCGCCGTAACCGCCGGGATGGTCGCCTCGATGGCGCCGAACCCGGTGATCTTCGCCATGGCCAACCCCGACCCGGAGATCACGCCGGAAGAGGCGCATGCCGTACGCGAGGATGCGATCGTCGCCACCGGCCGATCAGACTATCCCAATCAGGTGAACAACGTTCTTGGCTTTCCCTATCTGTTTCGCGGAGCACTCGACATTCACGCCCGCGCCATCAACGACGAGATGAAGATCGCCTGCGCCGAGGCACTGGCCCGGCTTGCGCGCGAGGACGTGCCAGACGAGGTGGCGATGGCCTATGGCCGCAAGCTCAGCTTCGGGCGCGACTACATCATCCCCACCCCGTTCGACCCCCGATTGATCTACGTGATCCCGCCGGCAGTTGCCCGGGCAGGCATGGACACGGGCGTCGCGCGCCGTCCCATCATCGACATGGACGCCTATGAGCTGAACCTGAAGACGCGGATGGATCCCACGGCATCGATCCTTCAGGGCATTCATACGCGCGCCCGGCAGGCGCAGGCGCGGATGATCTTTGCCGAAGGCGATGATCCGCGGGTCTTGCGCGCGGCCGTCGCCTATCAGCGCGCGGGGCTGGGCAAGGCTCTGGTCGTCGGGCGCGAACAGGACGTGAAGGAAAAGCTGGCCGCCGAAGGTCTTGCCGATGCGGTCAAGGAGCTTGAGATCGTGAACGCGGCCAACAGCGGGCACCTGAACGAATACAAGGAATTCCTTTACGGCCGCCTGCAACGGCGCGGGTTCGACAGGCACGACATTCACCGCCTGGCCGCGCGCGACCGGCATGTCTTTTCGGCACTCATGCTCGCGCATGGGCATGGTGACGGGCTGGTTACCGGAGCGACCCGCAAATCCGCGCATGTCCTCGGGTTGATCAACCATGCCTTCGACGTCGGCGCCGACGATGGCGCTGTCGGCATCACCGCCGTATTGCACAAGGGTCGCATCGTCCTGATCGGCGACACGCTTGTCCATGAATGGCCCGAGGCCGAGGATCTGGCCGATATCGCCGAACGCGGCGTCTCGGTCGCCCGGGGGCTGGGGCTTGAACCGCGCGTGGCGTTCCTGTCGTTTTCGACCTTTGGCTATCCGGTCAGCGAACGCGCGACCAAGATGCACGAAGCGCCAAAGGTTCTGGATGCGCGGGGCGTCGATTTTGAATATGAAGGCGAAATGACCGTCGATGTGGCGCTCAACATGGAGCAGATGGCCCATTACCCCTTCTGCCGCCTCAGCGGGCCGGCGAATGTTCTGGTCGTCCCGGCCCGCCATTCGGCTTCGATATCGGTCAAGCTGATGCAGGAAATGGCGGGGGCGACGGTGATCGGCCCCATTCTGACCGGTGTCGACAAACCCATTCAGATCTGTTCGACGGGTTCGACGGTCAATGACATCCTGAACATGGCGGTGATCGCGGCCTGTCGCCTGGGCCATTAGGCCCAGGGCGCTTTGGTGGCTTAGTGCGCGAAGGCCGCCGCGCTGCCCCAAAGCTCTTTGACGCGCTGGTCGCGGCCACAGGCGTTGCGATAGAACGCATAGGCATCCGACTGTTTCTTCGGCCCGCGCCGGGTAAGCACGATGCCGGTGCCCTTGTAATAATCCTGGTGGTAGGCTTCGGCCTTGTAGAAGGTCTTGGCATCGACAATCATCGTGGCGATCGGCTTTCCAAGCGCTTTCTGCGCCTCGGCTTTCGCGGCTTCCGCAATCGCGCGCTGCTCGGGGTTCCGGACAAATATCGCCGTACGATAGCTGTCGCCCCGGTCGCAGAACTGTCCGCCGGCATCGGTCGGGTCAACCGAACGGAAGAATTTGTACATCAGGTCGGCATAGGTGACCTTGGCCGGATCGAAACGAATCTCGACCGCCTCATAGTGACCGGTTCCGCCTTTGGTAACCTGCTTGTAGGTCGGGTTGTCGACTGTACCGCCGGTATAGCCCGAGACGACGTCCTTGACCCCCGCAACAGTTTCGAAATCGGATTCGACACACCAGAAACAACCGCCCGCAACGATCGCGGTGTCGGTCGCGGCCATCGCGGGGCCGGTCAGCATCAGGAAGGCAAGCACATATCGCAACATCGTTTCACTCCACGTTTTGGCGGAGAAGACGGGTTTGTCCGGTAAACGGCAACTCATCTTCGCGTGATCTCACGGGATCGTAAGGATTGTGTCAGCCAAGAAGCTTGGCCAGCCCCATCGCGACGGTCAGGTCGCCCGAAACCTTGAGCTTGCCCGTCATGACGCCGGTCATCGGGTTCAACTTGCCGGTCAGCAGTTTCACCAGATTCTCCTCGGTGATCCTGAGCGTGCAGTCGGTATCGCGGTCAGTGGTTGTCGCGGTACCATCAGCCAGCACGATCACGCCGGCATCGCCACAATCGAATTTGAGCGAGCCGGTGAATGCGCGTGTTTCAAGCGTCTTGGCGATATCGGCGGCGATGGCGTCAAGGGCCACGGTTATCTCCTGATCATCTGCGGCAGACTTAGGCCGGCTATGATCGCCCTGCAATCGTGGCGTAACGTCAACGCGCCTGTTCAGCCCTTCACCCGCGCGTTCCGCGTGGCAATCAGCTTCAGGCGCAGCGCGTTCAGGCGGATGAAGCCCTCGGCGTCCTTCTGGTCATAGGCGCCGGCGTCTTCCTCGAACGTCACATGCTTTTCACTGTAAAGCGAATGGTCCGACCAGCGCGCGACCGTGCTGGCGCGCCCCTTGTAAAGCTTTACCCGGACGGTGCCTGTCACATGCTCCTGGCTCTTGTCGATCAGGGCCTGAAGCATCTCGCGCTCGGGGCTGAACCAGAAGCCGTTATAGATCAGCTCTGCGTAGCGCGGCATGATCGAATCCTTCAGATGCCCCGCACCGGCATCGAGCGTGATCTGTTCGATCCCGCGATGGGCCTCCAGCAGGATCGTCCCGCCGGGGGTTTCATAGACACCGCGCGATTTCATTCCGACAAAGCGGTTTTCGACAAGGTCCAGAACGCCGATCCCGTGCTTTCCGCCCAGCTCGTTCAACCGGGTCAGAAGTGTCGCCGGGCTCATCGCCTCGCCGTTAATGGCGACGGCGTCGCCCGCCTCGAAAGTGATCTCGACCATCTCGGCCACGTCCGGGGTCTGTTCGACGGGCACCACGCGCTGCAAGACATAGTTCGGGAATTCGACGCTCGGGTCTTCCAGCACCCGGCCTTCCGACGAGGTATGCAGAAGGTTCGCATCGACCGAGAAGGGCGCTTCGCCGCGTTTGTCCTTGGCGATCGGGATCTGGTTCTGTTCGGCGAATTCGAGCAGCTTCGTCCGGCTGGACAGTTTCCACTCGCGCCACGGAGCGATGACCCGGATCGAAGGGTCGAGCGCATAGGCCGACAATTCAAAGCGCACCTGA
Source organism: Paracoccaceae bacterium (assembly GCA_020447005.1). Lineage (GTDB taxonomy): Bacteria > Pseudomonadota > Alphaproteobacteria > Rhodobacterales > Rhodobacteraceae > Albidovulum. The sequence goes on along the minus strand of JAGRDO010000052.1, from coordinate 29,155 downwards.
TCGTTGCCCTTTCCGGTCGCGCCGTGCGCCACGGCGTCCGCGCCGTGGGCATGGGCCAGATCGACGAGATGCTTGGAAATCAGCGGCCGCGCGATCGAGGTGCCAAGAAGGTACAACCCTTCGTAAAGCGCGTTGGCACGGAACATCGGAAAGACAAAGTCGCGCACGAATTCTTCGCGCACATCGACGATGTGGATGTTTTCAGGCTTGATGCCCAGCATCTCAGCCTTCTTGCGGGCGGGGTCCAACTCTTCTCCCTGACCGAGGTCGGCAGTAAAGGTGATCACCTCGCAGCCGTATTCGGTCTGCAACCATTTCAGGATGATCGACGTGTCGAGGCCGCCGGAATAGGCAAGGACAACTTTCTTCGGCGCGGTCATCAGGGGCTCCGTCGGCTGGGACTTTGTGTCGCGATTATCGGAGATTCCCCTGCCGTGCAAGCTGCGCTAGGGTTCATCTTCGGCGGTGTGGCTGGCAAGGTGTGCCTGCGGCGACGTGCCTGAAAAGAACGTAAGACAGGGATCGATATGTCCAGATTTGCCGACGATGTCCGCGCGTCCACCCTTGCGCTGCGCGATCTGTTCCCGCCGACACCGTTGCAGCGAAACGAACATCTTTCGGCCCGATACAACGCCGATATCTGGCTGAAGCGCGAAGACCTTACACCGGTTCGCAGCTACAAGCTCCGGGGTGCGTTCACCGCCATGCGCAAGTTTCTGGCGGCCGACCCCGAACACGGCCATTTCGTCTGTGCCAGCGCAGGCAATCATGCACAGGGTGTGGCCTATGCCTGTCGCCATTTCGGCGTTCGCGGCACCATTTTCATGCCGGTCACGACCCCGCAGCAGAAGATCGACAAGACCCGCGTGTTTGGCGATGACAGTGTCGAAATCCGGCTGACCGGAGACTATTTCGACCAGACGCTCGCCGCCGCCCAGGACTTCTGCAAGCAGGTCGGCGGGCATTTTCTGTCCCCCTTCGACGATGCCGATGTGATCGAGGGACAGGCAAGCGTCGCGGTGGAAATTCTGGATCAGCTGGCGCGGTCGCCTGACTTTGTACTGCTTCCGGTAGGCGGCGGCGGGCTGGCCGCCGGCGTCACCACCTATTTTGCCGAAGCCAGTCCAAAGACTGCCTTTCGGTATGTCGAACCCGCAGGGGGGGCAAGTCTGGCAGCCGCCGTCGCGGCGGGCGCGCCGGTTACCCTCAAGCGCGTCAACAGCTTTGTCGATGGCGCGGCCGTGGCGCGCATAGGTGAAACGCCCTTCGCACGCCTGCGCGACATCCGGCCCGATCATGTCCTTTCCGCACCCGAGGATCGCATCTGCGTGACCATGCTCGAGATGCTGAACACCGAAGGCATCGTCCTGGAACCCGCCGGCGCCCTGTCGGTCGACGTCCTGCCCGGTCTTGCCGATGCGATCCGCGGAAGGACCGTTGTTTGCATCACGTCGGGCGGGAATTTCGATTTCGAACGCCTGCCGGAAGTCAAGGAACGCGCCCAGCGCTACGCCGGGTTGAAGAAATACTTTGTGCTGCGCATGCCGCAACGCCCGGGCGCGCTGAAAGAGTTTCTGACCATGCTCGGCCCGGATGACGACATCGCGAGATTTGAGTATCTCAAAAAGTCAGCCAGGAATTTTGGATCCGTACTGATCGGGATAGAAACGCGAAATGCCACGAATTTTGTTAAATTGACCCAGGAATTCGACCGCGCCGGTTTTACCTACCGGGATATCACGGATGATGAAACGCTTGCCGAGTTTCTTGTCTGACGGGGCGGTCACGCTGCACTGCTCGCGCCGCTTCCGACATGTTGGTGCAAGTCGGCAAGAAACGAGTCCTTCGACGCGAAATAGCATCGGATGACCAGATCGAGATCGACCTGCGATGCATTGCCTTTTGCCGCAAGCTTTTCGCCGTCCTGACACAAGCCGCCGAAATCTGCGAAACCGAGGTTCCACGCCCCTCCTTTCAGGAAATGCATGTCCTCCTCCAGCCGACCTGGATCCGGCTGGTCACGCAGCCGCATGACGACCGATTCCACCTCGTCCAGGAAAAGCTCTACCACTTCCGCGAAACCGTCTTCACCAATCTCAGACACGAGTTCCGCCACTCTGCTCCAGTCGATCATCATACCCTCCGACCACTACCCTTCACCCGGCAGCGTATCTTGTCCGGATTACCCGGGCGTAAAGATCGAAACACCACATGCATAAAGCCGCTATTAACTCGCCAACGCCTAACCTGCCGGCAGAGTCCATTTCGGAGTATTGCTTTGCCCTCTCCACAGGCAAAAATCATCAACCCCTCGCCGCGAGAGGAATCGAGGCGTCAGGTCATGGTCGTCGATGATAGCCGCATGCAGCGCAAGATCCTGTCGTCCCAGCTTGCGCGGGCCGGATATGATGTCATCGAGGCCGGATCGGCGAATGAGGCCCTGGCCCTGTGCAGGGACACCGTCCCGGATATCGTGATTTCCGACTGGATGATGCCGGGGATGACAGGGCTTGAGTTCTGTCAGGCGCTTCGCGCGTTGGCCCATGATTCCTATACCTACTTCATATTGCTCACATCCAAGACCGAAACCGCCGAAGTGGCGCGGGGGCTGGACAATGGCGCCGACGATTTTCTGACCAAGCCCGTTAGCGGCGATGAACTTCGCGCAAGAATTGCCGCCGGTGACCGTATCCTGCGGATGGAACGGGAACTGACCGACAAGAACCGCCTGCTCTCCTCGACCCTCGCAGAACTGCAAAGTCTTTATGACTCGGTCGATCGCGATCTGATCGAAGCCCGCAAACTTCAGCAAAGCCTTGTTAGTGAAAGGCACAAGGATTTCGGCAATGCCGAAGCAAGCCTGCTGCTGCGCCCGTCCGGGCATGTCGGCGGTGATCTGGTCGGATTCTTCGCAATCGATGCGGATCGCGTGGGGCTGTTCTCAATCGATGTATCCGGCCACGGGATTACCTCGGCGCTGATGACGGCGCGGCTTGCCGGCTATCTGTCCGGCAGTTCGCCGGAACAGAACATAGCGCTCGTGCGGACCGGTCCCGGAACCTTCGATGCACGGGCGCCGGAAGACCTTGCCGCGCATATGAATCGCATCGTTCTGCAGGAAATGGAGACCGAAAACTATTTTACGCTCGCCTATGCGATCATCGATCTGCGTTCAGGCGACATCGCGATGGTTCAGGCCGGGCATCCCCATCCAATCCTTCAACGCTCCGACGGTTCGATAGAGAAACTCGGCACCGGCGGTCTGCCGATCGGCCTGATCGCGGATGCACGCTATGACCGATTCGATGCCCGGCTGAGGCCGGGTGACCGGCTGTTTCTGATGTCCGACGGCATTACAGAAGCGGAAGGCCCCGGGGGCCAGCAATTGGGCGAGGATGGGCTTGCGGCGCTGATGCAGCGCCTTTCGGGATTGCATGGGCAAGTGTTTCTTGAGGCGCTGGTCTGGAATGTCGCGGATTTTTGCAAGGAAGAATTCGGTGATGACGTGTCCGGCGCGCTGTTCGAATTCCACCCCCTTTCCTCCGGGTCACTATAGCGCCGCGTCGTCAACCGGTGCATGAGCACCCCGTGAAAAGGCCGCACCGATGATCCGCCCTCGGCGAAGGGCCGAGCCGAAGAACTGGCAAAGAGATTGCAGCGCCCTGACCCTCAGGTCGGTCTTCCAATCCATCCCGGATCAACGATTTTGCCATGATTGGAACACTTCAACGCCATGATCGCCCGATATTCCAGATTGGAAACAGATGACGGGAGTTGGTCATGAAGGCGATACGCCGGGCCCTGACCTCAGTTGGCGTTTTCAGTGTCGCGGCCGCGGCTGGTTTTCTCATGCAGAATGACGACCGGATCGGATCCCTGCGCAAGGTCGAGGCGGGAATTCCGCTCGGCGTCCACGCGATTGGCACGCAGGTGCTGTCCAGCGCCGACCCGGCGCCGGTCGATCCCCCCGCGACCGGAACCGCCGACCCCTTGCAGATCAGCTTGCCCGATCTGCCAAACGCGACAATCGTCGATCTTCGCGCCGACCGGCAGTTCGCGACCCGGGTTTCTTCCGCGATGCAAGCGATGGATCGGGAAACGGCGGCGGACATGGAATACACCGGGTTCGGTGTCAGTTGCCACACGTCCGATTTGCAGGTCACGGTCCGGCCGGATGCCGCATTGCGGGTCAGCATGGCCAGTTCGTGCCATCCTTCGGAAGACGTCCAGATCACGCATGCGGGGCTGACCATTTCCGCAACCACCGATGCGAATGGCGCGCTTGACATCTTTCTTCCGGCGTTTACCGGCTCAGGGCTGGTTTCGCTTGCCTTTGCCGATGGGGACAGCCTCACCGCTTCTTCGGATATGCCGGTGGACCTGAAAGACCTTGTCCGGATCGCGGTCAACTGGGATGGGTTTGATGGTTTCCGTCTCGGAATGGCGCAGGCCCCTGCCGATGCGACAGGTACGGCAATGGCGCCGGTCGGGAAGACGGGCGCGACCATCGCGATGCTGGGCGGCCCGGTCGGTGCAACGCCTCACCTCGCCGAGGTCTACACGATACCGCAGAGCGGGTTGCCACATTCCATCCGGATCGAAGCCGAGGTGACCGAGGGGTCGTGCGGGCGCGATCTGTCCGGCCTTTTGCTGATTGCCCGGGCGGGCGAGGATGTTGTGCGGGAACCTCTGGTCGTGACCATGCCGGGTTGCGACGCGCTGGGCGATCGGGTGGTCCTCGACTATCCCCTGGATCCGGTCCCCCCAATGTCTGTTGCGCTCAATAATCTCTAGGGTCGGGACGGGTCAAATCAGACCTTCGGCGCGGAAGCTGAGGTCACGCGATTTGCCGATGATCAGATGGTCGTGCACCACGATGCCAAGGACATCCGCGGCATCGCAAATCTGGCCGGTCACGCTGATATCCTGCTGTGACGGGGTGGGGTCGCCCGACGGGTGATTGTGAACGAGGATCAGCGCGGAGGCATTGAGTTCAAGCGCCCTCTTGACCACTTCCCTGGGATAGACCGGCACATGATCGACCGTGCCGCGCGCTTGCTCTTCATCGGCGATCAGAACGTTCTTGCGGTCAAGATAGAGGACGCGGAACTGCTCGATATCCCGATGCGCCATGGCTGTACGGCAATAATCGAGCAATTGGTCCCAGGACGAGAGAACCGGGCGGTTGATAACCTTGGCCCGGGCCAGCCTGTGTGCCGCGGCCTCGACGATCTTCAGTTCCTGAACGACGGCGCTGCCAACACCCGGAACCTCGGTCAGCCGGCGGGCAGGGGCCGACAGCACACGGTTGAAATCGCCAAACACGTCCAGAAGGCGGCGTGCCAGCGGCTTGACATCCTGTCGGGGGATCGCCCGAAACAGGACAAGTTCAAGCAGTTCATAATCGGGCATCGCGCTGGCGCCGCCTTCGACGAAACGTTCGCGCAGTCGCTGCCGGTGATCCTTGATATAGGAGGGCAGCCTGCCGCCGGCGGGCAACGCGACCTCGGGCGCCTCATCGCCCGTGAAAAGCGGCAGCGGAGCTTCCTGAAAGGCGCGAGTCGTTCCCATGCCACCAGCGTCGTGCGACATGGTGAAGGATTGGTTAACGGCAGATGTCGCGCATTGGCGACACCTGCACTAACCTTTCATGCCGTCCCAGAAATTCCGCACCTTGGAGAAGAACGACGACCCTTCCGGGTTGTTGTCCTTGCTCAGCGCTTCGAATTCGCGCAGCAACTCGCGTTGGCGAGACGTCAGATTGACCGGCGTTTCAACCGCGATCTCGATCAGCATGTCTCCGGTGCCAGCCCCGCGCAATGCGGGCATGCCCTTGCCGCGCAGGCGCATCTGCTTGCCGGTCTGCGCACCCGAGGGAACCTTGACGCGACTGCGGCCACCGTCGATCGTCGGCACCTCAACCTCGCCACCGAGCGTTGCGGTCGTCATCGAGACAGGCACCCGGCAGAACAGGTTCACGCCGTCCCGTTGGAAAAGGGCGTGCTCCCGTACCTCGATGAAGATGTAAAGGTCGCCCGCCGGACCGCCACGCATCCCGGCCTCGCCCTCGCCGGCAAGGCGGATGCGGGTGCCGGTCTCCACGCCTGCGGGGATATTGACCGAAAGCTGGCGTTCCTTTTCCACCCGGCCCGCGCCGTGGCAGGACTTGCACGGGTTCTTGATCGTCTGGCCCAGCCCGCCGCAGGTCGGGCAGGTGCGCTCGACCGTGAAGAAGCCTTGTTGGGCACGGACCTTGCCCATGCCCGAACAGGTCGGGCAGGTCTGGGGTTCCGCGCCGCCCTCGGCGCCGGACCCGTTGCAGCCGGTGCACGCAACCGCCGTCGGAACCGTGATCGATTTCTGCGATCCCTTGAATGCCTCTTCAAGCGTCACGCGCAGATTATAGCGCAGGTCTGATCCGCGCTGGGCACGGCTGCGCCCACCGCCACCGCGTCCGCCCATGAAATCGCCGAAGAGGTCTTCGAAGACATCCGAAAACGCGCTGGCAAAATCGCCCTGACCCGGGCCTGCCCCGCCGCGCGGCCCGCCGCCCATGCTGCCGTCAAAGGCGGCATGGCCAAAGCGATCATAGGCGGCTTTCTTCTGGTCGTCCTTCAGGTGCTCATAAGCCTCGTTCACTTCCTTGAACTTGGCCTCCGCCTCGGGATTGTCCTTGTTCCGGTCCGGGTGAAGTTCCTTGGCTTTCGAACGATAGGCCTTCTTGATCTCGTCGGCCGTTGCACCGCGCGCCACGCCAAGCACTTCGTAGAAATCGCGTTTCGCCATCTTGCACCTTTTCAGAAAACACGCAGGCCGGCCCGACGAAAGTCAGGCCGACCGCCGGTTCTCTGTCGCCTTAGTTGCGCTTCTTGTCGTCGCCGAGATCTTCGAAATCGGCATCAACGATATCGTCATCGACACCGCGCGGGCCTTCGTCGCCGTCGTCGTCGCCCTGCCCGGCTTTCGCCTGCTCGGCCTTATAGATGGCCTCGCCCAGCTTCATCGCCGCGTCGGTGACATTCTGGATGCCGCCCTTGATCTTGCCGGCATCTTCCGACTTCAACGTTTCTTCCAGCGCACCGATGGCAAGTTCGATCGCCTCGACGGTCGAACCGTCAACCTTGTCGCCATGCTCCTCAAGCGCCTTCTTGGTCGAATGGATCAGGCTTTCGGCCTGGTTCTTGGCTTCGACCAGATCCTTGCGCTTCTTGTCGCCTTCGGCATTGGCCTCGGCATCCTTGACCATCTTTTCGATGTCCTCGTCGGAAAGACCGCCCGAGGCCTGAATGGTGATGGCCTGTTCCTTGCCGGTGCCCTTGTCCTTGGCCTTGACCGTCACGATGCCGTTGGCGTCGATGTCAAAGGTGACCTCGATCTGCGGCATGCCGCGCGGCGCGGGAGGGATTTCCTCAAGGTTGAACTGACCGAGCAGCTTGTTGTCCGCGGCCATTTCCCGTTCGCCCTGGAAGACCCGCAGCGTCACCGCATTCTGGTTGTCCTCGGCGGT
>JAGRDO010000052.1:0-21638 GCA_020447005.1 Paracoccaceae bacterium | reverse complement strand
TCTTCGTCGGGATCGTGGTGTTGCGATCGATCAGGCGGGTGAAGACACCGCCCAGCGTTTCGATACCCAGGGAAAGCGGGGTCACGTCCAGAAGGACCACGTCCTTGACGTCGCCTTGCAGAACGCCGGCCTGAATGGCCGCACCAAGCGCCACGACCTCATCAGGGTTCACACCCTTGTGCGGGTCCTTGCCGAAGAACTTCGACACTTCCTCGATGACCTTCGGCATCCGGGTCATGCCACCGACCAGAACAACCTCGTCGATATCGCCCTTGGACAGGCCGGCATCCTTCAGCGCGGCTTCGCAGGGTTTGATCGACTTCTTGATCAGGTCGCCAACCAGGCCTTCCAGCTTTGCGCGGGTCAGCTTCATGACCATGTGCAAGGGCGTGCCGGTGTTCTTGTCCATCGAGATGAACGGCTGGTTGATTTCGGTCTGCTGGCTCGACGAAAGCTCGATCTTGGCCTTTTCGGCAGCTTCCTTCAGGCGCTGAAGCGCCATCTTGTCGCCCGTCAGATCGACGCCATGTTCCTTTTTGAACTCTTCGGCCAGATAGGTCACGATCCGCATGTCGAAATCTTCGCCACCAAGGAAGGTGTCGCCATTGGTCGATTTGACTTCGAAAAGGCCATCGTCGATTTCAAGGATGGTGATGTCGAAGGTCCCGCCGCCAAGGTCATAGACCGCGATGGTTTTCGATTCCTTCTTGTCGAGACCATAGGCCAGCGCGGCCGCTGTCGGTTCGTTGATGATCCGCAGCACCTCGAGTCCGGCGATCTTGCCGGCATCCTTCGTGGCCTGACGCTGGGCGTCGTTGAAATAGGCCGGAACGGTGATGACGGCCTGCGTCACGGTTTCGCCAAGATAGCTTTCGGCGGTTTCCTTCATCTTCTGAAGGATCACGGCGCTGATCTGCGCGGGCGAATACTTGTCGCCCTTGACCTCGACCCAGGCATCGCCATTGCCACCATCGACGATCGAGTAGGGAACCAGCTTCTTGTCCTTCTCGACCTCGTTCTCGCCCATCCGGCGGCCGATCAGCCGCTTGACCGCGAAGATCGTGTTCGACGGGTTTGTGACCGCCTGACGCTTGGCCGGCTGGCCGACAAGGCGTTCGCTATCCGTGAATCCAACGACAGACGGCGTCGTGCGCGCGCCTTCCGAGTTTTCGATGACGCGCGGTTGCGCGCCGTCCATGATGGCCACGCAAGAGTTCGTGGTCCCGAGGTCGATGCCAATGACTTTGGCCATGTCCAATACCTTTCCTTCGGCGATGTTACAGGGACAGGTCCGAATGCGGCCCCTGGCCCCAATCCCAAACTTGTGGCCGGGCATGGCGCCCAGACCGGCTTCGTGGGGTATATAAGGAGGGGCTCGGCATGCTGCAAGCGGTCTGGCCCTGCGAAAAACACGCAAATTTTGACGGATTTTCGCAAAAAATAGCCGGCCGGGAATTATTCGGGCTTCGGGGGTTTCAGCGGCCGTCAGCGGCCGCCAAGCCCCAGGGCACGCAGCAGAAAGTGCCGATCGCCATCATTGGCAAGGAACCGTGCCGCGTCTTTGGCCGGCATCCAGACGGCCTGGTGGCCCGGTTCGGTGGGTGGCCCGATGGGGCGGACCGGGCGGGCCAGATAGATCGCACAAAGCTTTTCGGCCCATTTGTCGTATTCCGGCATATAGACAAACCGCCGGAATGCGCCGACACGCCGGGGCGCGGCGATCGACCAGCCGGTTTCCTCGAAGACTTCACGGTGCAGCGCGTGCAGCGGCGATTCACCGGGGTCGATGCCGCCTCCGGGCAGTTGAAATTCCGGCTCCGGTTCCGACTGGTGGGTCAGCAATACATCGCCGCCCAGTGCGAGCACGCCATAAACGCCATGCCGGATCCCGTATTTCTGGCCGCGCCTTGCCGGCTCTCCGAAACGCCTGATCATGTCTGCCCCTTTGGTCTGGCGGTTGTCGTGCCCATATTGTCGCGATATGGCAGGACGCAAGCTTTAAGGAAACCAAATGATGCAATTGTCGCAGATCGCGTGGGACGATATGGTCCTGCCGTTTCAGCTCGACCGTTCCGACATCCTCGGCCGCGTATCGCGGCTGGACGGGGTGCTGGGGCAGATCTTGTCGCAGCACAACTATCCGCGGGTGGTCGAGGCACTGGTGGCAGAGGCCGCCCTTTTGACGTCGATGATCGGGCAAACCGTGAAACAGCGCTGGAAACTGTCGCTGCAAATTCGCGGCGATGGCCCGATCCGTATCATTGCGACGGATTTTTATGCACCCGAAGAACCCGGCGGTTCGGCGCGGATGCGGGCATGGGCCTCTTATGACGCTGACCGGCTGGATCCTTCAGCCCCCGGATTTGACCAGATCGGCACCGGCTATTTCGCGATCCTGATCGACCAGGGTGCCGGCAACGTCCCCTATCAGGGGATTACACCGCTTGCCGGCGGGTCACTTTCGGCCTGCGCAGAGACGTATTTTGCGCAATCCGAACAATTGCCGACGCGATTTGAGCTTTCCCTCGGCCAATCGACATTGCCGGGCGGACAAGAGCGTTGGCGGGCAGGCGGCGTCATGCTTCAGCACATGCCCAAGGCGTCGCCCTTTGTTGCCACTGATGGCGGAAGCGGCGAAGACGGGCTGCTTGCGGCCGCCGACATGCTTGACGGCGAGGAAAGCGAAAACTGGACCCGCGTAAATACGCTGCTCGACACTGTCGAGGCGCTGGAACTGATCGGGCCGACGGTTTCTCCGACCGATCTTCTGCTCCGGCTATTTCATGAAGAGTCGCCGCGGGTTTTCGATGCGCAGGCGGTGAAGTTCGGCTGCTCTTGCTCGCCCGACAAAGTCCGCAGCAGCCTGTCGATCTATTCGGCCAAGGATATCCGCCAGATGACGACAGATGAGGGAATTGTAACTGCCGATTGCCAGTTCTGCGGCGCGCATTACGAATTTTCGCCTGAAACGCTTGGCTTCGAGGCGACCGCCGGGGCGGAAGATGATAAATGACAGGGTTTCTGCGGTCCGGCGGGCGCTGCTTCGTCCGGGCCCGGAAACTTCCGACCATGACCTTAATCCCGATACGGTTCTGCCGGACCGGCGCGTTCTGAAACCGGCGGCAGTTCTGGTGTTGATGACGCCCGGGCCTGACGACATGCATCTGGTCCTGACCAAACGGTCGTCGCGGCTGAAACACCATCCGGGCCAGATCGCCTTCGCCGGGGGCAAGGTTGACAAGACCGATGAAGGCCCCGTTGATACGGCCCTGCGCGAGGCAGAAGAGGAAATCGGGCTGCCACGAGGCCGGGTCGAGGTTCTGGGGGCCTGGTCGTCGCATGAAACCGTAACGGGCTTCCTCGTGACACCGGTTTTTGGCCTGATCAGAGACGGTTTTGATCCCGTCGCCGAGGTTGGCGAAGTGGATGAGATCTTTTCGATTCCATTCGGGCACATCGCCGAGCCTGCGAATTTTCGTATCGAGGGCCGGCACTGGCGCGGCGTCTGGCGCAGATATTACGCAATTCCCTACGGGCCCTATTACATCTGGGGCGCGACCGCGCGTATTCTGCGGGCGATTGCGGGTCGGATTGAGGCATGAAACTTGTAGGAAACTGGCTGAAGGATCAGGGGCTGCAGCAGGTGCTGGGTCTTCTGGCCGATGCGGGCCATCAGGCATTTCTGGTCGGTGGTTGCGTGCGCAATGATCTTCTGAACCAGCCGGTTGCCGATATCGACATCGCCACCGACGCCCTGCCCGCGCGCGTTTGCGAACTGGCCCATGCGGCCGGATTACGGTCGGTCCCGACGGGAATAGACCACGGCACGGTGACAGTACTGGCCCACGGCGCGGCGCTTGAGGTCACGACATTCCGTCGCGATGTCGCGACCGATGGCAGGCGTGCCGTGGTGGCCTTTTCCACCCGGATCGAAGAGGATGCCGCAAGGCGCGACTTCACCATGAACGCGCTTTACGCCGACAGGGAAGGGCAGGTCATCGACCCCCTTGGCGGGTTGCCGGACCTCAGGCAGGGAAAGCTGCGCTTTGTCGGGGATGCCAGGCAGCGCATCCGCGAGGATTATCTGCGGATACTGAGGTTCTTCCGGTTTCACGCCTGGTATGGCAATACCGAAGCCGGGCTTGATCCCGATGCGCTGTCGGCCTGTGCCGAGCTTTCCGCCGGAATAGACACGCTTTCGCGCGAAAGGATCGGGCATGAGATGCGCCGCCTCCTGGCCGCGCCCGATCCTGCCCCGTCGGTGGCCGCGATGCAGACGACAGGCGTACTCGCCCGCGTGCTGCCGGGTGCCGACAGCCGCGCGCTTGCACCGCTGATACATCTGGAGGCCACCCTTCCGCCGGATTGGCTGCGCCGCCTTTGCGTATTGGGCGGCGAGGGCGCGGAAACCCAGCTGCGGATGAGCCGCGACGAGGTGCGCCGCTACGCGATCCTGCGCGACGGCCTCGGTGAGGCAACCGGTCCGGGCGAACTTGGATACCGCCACGGCGCAGAGCTGGCGCGCGACATCGTCCTGTTGCGTGCTGCGCTGACCGGGGCGCCGCTTCCCTCGGGGTGGGGGGACGCGGTTGCGCAGGGGGCGGGCGCGACGTTTCCCGTGAAGGCGGCCGATCTGCCGACAGGCCTGTCCGGGCCGCAGATCGGCAGGCGTTTGAAAGATCTTGAGGCGCGCTGGATCGCATCGGGTTTCACATTGTCCCGGGAACAATTGCTTGCTTGAATTTTCGCGGCATGTGGCCAATGGATGTCCGGCCCCGCGGAAAAGGAACAGACGATGCCTCTGGAGACGTTTCCGGCCCTTCTGGCGCTTGCGATTGCAACGCTGTTCACGCCCGGGCCGAACAACGCGATGTTGGCCGCGTCCGGGGCCAGTTTCGGGTTTCGGCGCACGATCCCGCATCTGCTCGGAGTGGCTTTCGGCTTTCCGTTGATGCTGCTGATCGTCGGGCTGATCCTGGGGGGGCTGTTCCAGACCAGCACGATCCTGCGCGAAACCCTGCGCTGGGGTGGCGCCGCGATTTTGCTCTGGATCGCCTACAAGATCGCGTTTTCCGGTGGAATCGGGTCGAAAACCGGCAATGCCCGTCCGATGCGCTTTATCGAGGCGGTCGGTTTTCAGTGGATCAATCCCAAGGCCTGGTCGATGGCCGTCGCGGCGACCTCGCAGTTCATTCAGCCCTCGGCCCCCTTGGTCACGGCCAGTATCGTCGCGGCAACATTTCTGACACTCGGAGTGTCCTCAGCCGCAACATGGACCGGCGCCGGACAGGCCATTTCGGGTTGGCTGACGACCGCACGGCGGCTCAGGGTCTTCAACCTTGTCATGGCGGGGCTGATTGTCCTTTCCGTCATCGAAATCGTTCGCCACTGAAAACACCGGCCGGGCGGTTCTTCGGGGTGACAAAGCGCCGGAAATGCGCTAATCCGGGCCCGTCAATGGAGGGACATGCGATGAAAACCGGGAATATTCGACCAAACGCTTGAGTCGACCCGAGTTCCGTTCTGGCGGCGGGGTCACAGACCGCTGTCATTCATCGCATCAATCTATGGACCTGTCCTTCCATGTTTCGCCTCTTTGAAAATCTTGTCGACCCCTATGTCGCCTATCAGCAGTCCGACGCGCCGCCGAGGCGCCTGCTGCCGTTCATGCTGGATCTCGCCCGCCCGTTCCGAAAGGTGTTTGTCGCGACGGCCGTGATCACGATGATCGTTGCGGGGATGGAAATCCTGCTCATCTGGTATGTCGGACGGCTGGTCGATCTTTTGAACCAGGGTGCACCCGCCGACGTGCTGGCGCGCCATGGCGGAGAGTTCCTGCTGGCCGCTTTCGGCGTGATGATCATTCGGCCGCTGCTCAGCAGCCTTGATGTGGTGCTTCTGCACAATGCGATCATCCCGAATTTCAACACGCTGGTTCGCTGGCGGTCGCATCGCCATGTGCTGCGTCAACCGGTCGGCTGGTTCGAGAACGACTTCGCCGGCCGTATCGCCAACCGGATCATGCAGACACCGCCGGCGGCGGGCGACGCGGTCTTTCAGATATTCGATGCCGTCACCTTCGCGCTGTCGATGGTTATCGGCTCGTTCGTCCTGCTTTCGCAGGCCGATGCCCGGCTGGTCCTGCCACTTCTGATCTGGATATCGCTTTACTTTCTGCTTCTGCGCTGGACCGTGACCCGGGTTGGCCCCGCATCGGCGGCGGCATCCGATGCGCGTTCCGCCATCACCGGCCGGGTGGTCGACAGCTATACCAATATCCATTCGGTCAAGATGTTCGCCCACCACGACCGGGAGATCGCCTATGCGGGCGAGGCGATCGAACATGCCCGTGTCACGCATCAGCGGGAAATGCGTCTGATCACGAAGATGGACTTCGCGCTGACGCTTCTGAACGGGTGCCTTATCGTCGCGGTGACCGGTCTGTCGATCTGGCTTTGGTACAGCGGTTCGGCGAGTGTCGGAATGGTGGCCGCGACAACCGCTCTGGTCCTGCGGCTGAACAACATGACCTACTGGATCATGTGGGCGACATCGAACCTTGTGCAGGCGCTGGGCGTTGTCGCCGAGGGGATGGAGACCATCGCCCAACCCATCGCGATGACCGACCGGCCGGGCGCACGCCCTTTGGAATTCCGGCAGGGCCGGATAGAAATACAGTCGCTGGCCCATCATTACGGGCGCGGTTTCGGCGGCCTCGCCAAGGTGGACCTGACGGTGCAACCCGGCGAAAAGATCGGCGTCGTCGGACGGTCCGGCTCGGGCAAATCGACCCTCGTCAAGCTGCTTTTGCGGTTTTACGACGCGGAGGGCGGACGGATTCTGATCGATGGTCAGGACATCGCCGATGTGACGCAGGACAGCCTTCGGCAAAAGATCGGCATGGTCCAGCAGGAATCCTCGCTGCTGCACCGTTCGGTGCGCGACAACATCCTCTACGGGCGCCCCGACGCCGGCGAAGCTGCCATGATCGAAGCCGCGAAACAGGCCGAGGCACATGACTTCATCACCGATCTGACCGACCCCGGAGGGCGGAGCGGTTATGACGCGCAGGTCGGCGAACGGGGGGTGAAACTTTCCGGCGGTCAGCGGCAGCGGGTGGCCCTGGCCCGTGTGATCCTCAAGAACGCGCCGATCCTCGTGCTGGACGAGGCGACATCGGCGCTGGACAGCGAGGTTGAGGCCGCGATCCAGGAAACGTTATATGGGGTCATGGAAGGCAAGACCGTGATCGCCATCGCCCACCGGCTATCGACCATCGCAAGAATGGACCGGATCGTCGTTCTGGATGATGGCAAGATCATCGAGAATGGCAGCCATGCCGACTTGCTGGCCAAGGGCGGTCTTTACGCCCAGTTCTGGGAAAGGCAATCCGGTGGCTTTATCGGAACGGATGATGAGGACGCGGCCCAATGAAACTCGGTGACATGATCGACGCGTTCCGCCCGGCCGCCGGACCGCCGCCATCCCGGCTTGGCCCCTTCTTTCTGTGGAGCCTGTCGGGGGCGTGGGGCCCGCTTTCGCTGGCCGCGCTGCTCTCTGCCACAGCCGGCACGATGGAGGTCGTCTCGGCATGGTATATCGGCCGCGTCGTTGACCTGACCACCCTGGGCCAGCCCAAGGATGTGATCGCCGGGAACTGGCCCCTTTTGCTGGGCTTCGTTCTTTTCATGGTCGTTCTTCGCCCGATCGCATTCGGCCTGTCCGCCGCCTCCAATTCGATTGTCGTCCAGCCCAATGTCCTGCCGCTGGTGCTGTCGCGGCTTCACCGCTGGACGATGGGCCACGCCGTCACCTTTTTTGACAATGATTTTGCCGGGCGGATCGCGCAAAAGCAGATGCAGGCGGCCCGTGCGGTCACCGATGTCGCCAGCGAGACGATCAACACGATCTTCTTTGCGCTCGCCTCGCTGATCGGATCGGTGATCTTTCTTCTGTCGATCGACGGCTGGATGGCGCTTGCCCTCGGGGTCTGGATCATTGCCTATCTCGGCCTGATCCGGGCTTTTCTGCCGAAGATACGCGGAAAGTCGGCTGCCCGTGCGGGTGCGCGCGCGATGGTGACAGGGCAGGTCGTGGACACGATCACCAATATCAAGACGGTCAAGCTCTTTGCCCATGCCGACCATGAAGACAAGGCCGCCCTGCGCGCGATGTCCGGTTTCCGGGAAACCGCGCTTGATTTCGGGGTCCTGTCGGCATGGTTCCGGCTGGCACTGATGACCATCGCCGGAATATTGCCCGTCGTCCTCATCGGTGCCGCGCTTTGGCTCTGGTCCCAGGGCGGGGCAAGTGCCGGCGATATCGCGGCTGCCGGGGCTGTCTCGATCCGGATCGCGCAGATGACGGGTTGGGTCAGCTTTACCCTGATGTCGATCTACGCATCGATCGGAGAGGTTGAGGACGGCATGCGGACCCTGACGCCTCCGCACACGCTGAACGATCAGCCGGGTGCCGTCACGCTCGACCGCGTATCCGGCGAAGTACGGTTCAAGAATGTTTCCTTTGCCTATGGGCGCAAGCAAGGCGGGCTTGACGCCATCGATCTGACGGTCCGTCCGGGCGAAAAGATCGGCATCGTTGGCGCGTCTGGGGCCGGCAAATCGACGCTCGTCGCGCTTCTGCTTCGGCTCTATGACGCCGAAAAAGGCCAGGTTCTCGTCGATGGCCACGATGTCCGCAGCGTGACCCAGGAAAGCCTTCGCCGGCAGATCGCGATGGTTACGCAGGAAACCGCGATGTTCAACCGGACGGCCCGCGACAACATTCTCTACGGGCGTCCCGATGCCACCGAAGAGGCGATGATCGCCGCAGCGGCGGCCGCCGAAGCCGACGAATTCATCGGCACCCTGCAGGACCACAAGGGCCGCAAAGGCTATGAGGCATTCCTTGGCGAACGCGGGGTGAAACTGTCGGGCGGGCAGCGGCAGCGCATCGCTCTGGCGCGCGCCTTCCTGAAGGATGCGCCGATTCTGGTTCTGGACGAAGCAACCTCGGCGCTTGACAGCGAGGTCGAGGCGCAGGTCCAGGCGACGCTGCACCGGGTCATGGAAGGCAAGACGGTTCTCGCCATCGCGCACCGGCTTTCCACGATCGCCGAAATGGACCGGATTGTCGTGCTCGATCAGGGGCGGATCGCCGAGGAAGGCAGTCACGCGGATCTTCTGGCCAAGGGCGGGCTTTACGCCCGCTACTGGGACCGGCAGTCGGGTGGGTTCATCTGCGTCGAAGAGGCCGCCGAGTGATCGTGACCATTGAGCGGCTTGGCCATCTGGGCGACGGAGTGGCGCCCGGGCCGGTCTATGTCCCGATGGCGCTGCCCGGCGAAGTCGTTGAAGGGGCGGTCGCGAATGGCAGGATGGAAGCACCCCGCATCGTGACCCCGTCGCCCGAACGGGTAAAACCGCCATGCCCGCATTATCGCAGCTGCGGCGGTTGTGCCCTCATGCATGCAAGCGACGACTTCGTTGCCGGATGGAAACGCGATGTCGTCGCAACCGCGCTCGGCGCTCAAGGGTTGTCCGCTGACATGCGCCCGGTGCAGACATCGTCACCCCGGTCGCGGCGCCGCGCGACATTTTCGGGGCGCAGGACGAAAAAGGGCGCGACGGTCGGGTTTCACGGCCGCGCATCCGGCACGATTGTCGAGGTGACGGGATGCCGGCTGCTTGATCCCGCGCTGGTCGCGCTGCTTCCCGCTCTGTCCGAAATCACCAGGGTCGGAGCCTCGCGCAAATCCGAACTGAGCCTGACCGCGACCCTGACCGGCGGCGGGGTGGATCTGGCGGTATCCGGCGGAAAACCGCTGGATCAGAGCCTGTTTTCCAGCCTGGCCCCGGCCGCTGAAGGTGCGGGGATCGCCCGGCTCACCTGGGGCGGAGAGCTTGTCATCAACCTTCGCCCGGCATTTCAACAGTTCGGCCGGACATCGGTCATTCCCCCGGCCGGCGCATTCCTTCAGGCAACCGCCGAGGGGGAGGCCGCGCTCGTCGCCGCCGTCCGCGAGGCGGTCGGACCGGCATCCCGGGTCGCCGATCTTTTTGCGGGTTCGGGGACCTTCGCCTTGCCCCTGGCCGAAACGGCCGGGGTGCATGCCGTGGAAGGCGAAAGCGCGATGTTGTCCGCGCTGGATTCCGGGTGGCGAAGGGGGCACGACCTTCACCTTCTGACGACGGAACCCCGCGATCTTTTCCGCCGGCCTCTCTTGCCGGATGAACTGGCCGGCTTCGAGGCAGTGGTCATCGACCCGCCCCGCGCCGGGGCCGAGGCGCAGACAGTCGAACTGGCCCGGTCCAATGTGCCGGTGATTGCATCGGTGGCCTGCAACCCGGTCACTTTCGCGCGTGACGCGCGCATTCTTGTCGATGCCGGGTTTCACATCGACTGGTTGCAGGTCGTCGATCAGTTCCGCTGGTCGCCGCATGTCGAACTCATCGCGCGGTTTTCGCGTTGAACAGACACTGATTTTTCGCGCCGGCGTCCTGAAATCGGATGCTTCACGGCCAAAACGGCGGCAATCGATCCGCGTTCCTTCCGAAAAGATCGTCGCCGGATGGGCCTTGGCCTGCCCCCACGGGACGGATCGCGCCTTTCGGGGGGCCAAGGGATCACCGCGAAACGGGGAACCGCCGGTCCGGACAATGGCGATCAACTGGCCACTTCCTGCGGATCGGGCAACGGTGTACAAGACCGCAAAACCGGATAAACGGGCAGGAAACGGGCATGCTGAACCGCAGAACATTCATCGCCATAGCAGGATTTGTGTCGCTGAGCGGCTGCGGGTCCAAATTCCGCAGCTATGACGGGCCGGAAGTCACGCGGATCGTGGTTCTCAAGGGTGAACGCAAGATGCATCTCGTCAACGGGACGAAGGCGCTTCGCACCTACAAGATCGCGCTGGGCGGCAATCCGGTTGGCGCCAAGCAGTTCGAAGGCGACCAGCGCACCCCGGAAGGCGCCTACCGGATCGACCGCCGCAACCCGAACAGTCAGTATCACCTTTCGCTGGGCATCTCCTATCCCAACCGGGAAGATGTCGCCGCCGCACAAGCCGCGGGCAAGAAGCCTGGTGGCGATATCTTCATTCACGGCCGCGCCAACAAGGACCGCGGAAAGGGCCCCGACTGGACGGCGGGCTGCATCGCCGTGACCGACCGCGAGATGGAAGAGATCTATTCCATGGTCAAGGTCGGGACGATCATCCAGATCTACCCCTAGGCCACCGGCCCGGGGCGCCCTGACCGCAACCTATCCGCCGGTAACCAGCGTCCACCAGATCTTGCCGCCCGGCTCCTGGAACCAGGAAAATCCGACATCCCGCGCAACCGGATCGACGATCACGCCACGCGTGCTTGGCAGATCCATCCAGGCCGACAGGGTTTCAAGTTCGCTCTCATAGGTTTCCGAGATGTTTTCACCCAGCATCTTGCCGGGATACCCCGTGCGCTGGACACGCAGGATCGGCGATGACCCGTCCGAACCGAAATGCCACGGCCGGTTCTGCACCGACATATCGCGGGAATGCGTCGCGGCGGCAGCGGTAAGTTGCGCATTCAGCGTCAGTGGCGCCAGCCCGGCAGCGCGGCGAATCGTGTTGATCGAATCGACCATGGAATAGGTCACGCGGCTCTGATCCGCCGGTTTGATCACATAGAGCCGTGGCAGGGGTCTGCCATCCGGGCCAAGCTTTGCCTCCGGCACGGCGCAGGCCGACAACGACAGCACGGCAATAAGCAAAAGTCCGAAAAGGCGAAGCATGGCGGCATCCCTGTTGACGCAGCCCGTCCTTTACAGATTTGGCACGCCCTGTTCAAACGCGATGTTCCGCTATCGGCGGAATGTGACATGACAGTGAATTGCCGTTACTCCGCCGAAGGAATATCTTGCCGCGAAAGACCCGAGCGCGGCGCAAGGGCGCCGATCGCATGACAAGGAACGGATCGAGGATGAGCGAGACAAAGAAAACAGGCACCGGCCGGCGCGAGTTTCTTGCCGCGGCCGGCGCGATGGGGCTGATGGGCGCGCTTCCGGCGCATGCGCAGTCCGAGGCGACAACGACCGAGTTTGAAGCCGACCCCGGCTCCAACATCCGGCGAAATATATCCTCTTTCCGGTCACTTGAGTGGCAGCCGTATTTCGCCAACACGAAGAACGGCGCGATTCTGGTGGATACGACCTCACGCGCGCTGCATTTCTGGTCGGAAGATCAGACGATCTACAAGCTTTACCCGACCAGCGTCCCCCTGACCGAAGATCTGACCCGGCGCGGCCGGACCCAGATCGTCAAGAAAGTCGTCGGGCCGGAATGGCGCCCGACGCCGGCAATGCGGCTGAGAAATCCTGAATGGCCCGAATATGTTCCACCGGGGCCGGACAACCCGCTGGGAACCCACGCGCTGTATCTTTCCTGGGAATTCTACCGCATTCACGGCACCCACGACACGCGCAAGATCGGGCGCCGGTCGTCCAACGGCTGCGTCGGGTTGTACAACGAACACATCGCCGAACTTTATGGGCTGACGAAAGTTGGCACGCAGGTGTTGCTTATTTGACGACAAATCCGAAACCTTTGTAATCGGTCGCAAACGTCCGGTTGCAAAACTCGGAACAACTGGGTTACTGGATGTTACGAGGTGAAAAGTTTGGATGCTTCGGCGATCCTCAATGCAATACCGCCGAAGTGTAACTGGAGAATAGACATATGAAAAAGCTCGCGCTTGCCGCCGCACTCTCGATCGCAGCGACCTCCGCCTTCGCCGGCGGCATGACTGAACCGGTCATGGAACCGGCCCCGGTGGTCGAAGAATCGTCTTCGTCCTCGGCTGGTGGTATTGTTGTTCCGCTGCTGGTCCTGCTGCTCGTTGCAGCTGCTGCCAGCAACTGATCAAACGACCCGGACAATAAAAGGGCGGTGGTTTCCACCGCCCTTTTTCTTTTCATCCGGCCTTTCGCGCCGGGCCGGGGCCGACCGGAACGGCCCATCCCGCCAGATTGTCGGTCAATACCGCCATCAGTGCCGCGATATGGGCATCGTCGTCATTCAGGCAGGGGATGTAGGTAAAGCTTTCGCCGCCGGCATGTTCGAAGGCTTCGCGGATCTCACCCTGAATTTCCTCAAGCGTCTCGATGCAATCGGCCGAAAAGGCAGGTGAAATCACCGCGATCCGCTTTTTGCCGGCCTTCGCCAGTTCGGCGACATGTTCCACCGTATAGGGGCGAAGCCATTCTTCCGGCCCGAAGACCGATTGAAACGTCGTGTCGATGCTGCCCGCGCCCCAACCCAGCCTTTCGCGCAGAAGGCGCGAGGTTTTCTGGCACTGGCAGTGATAGGGGTCGCCCTCCATCAGATAGCGTTTCGGCATGCCGTGATATGAGGCAACCAGCACATCCGGCAGATGCCCGAGTTTCGCATAGGCGCGGGTGACGGACTGCGCCAATGCGTCGATATAAAGCGGATGGTCGAAATATTCCGGAACGATCCGGGCCGCAGGCTGCCGCCTTTCCTTCATCAGCGCGCGGAAGAACTGATCATTGGCCGTGGCCGAGGTTGCCCCGGCATAGTGCGGGTAAAGCGGCAGGAAGACGATCTTTTCGCAGCCTGCCGCCACCATCCGGCGCACGACGCTTTCGGTCGACGGGTTGCCGTAACGCATGCAGAATTCGACCATCACGTCGGGGCCGAAACGCTCGGCCACAGATGTGCGCAGCTTTTCCACCTGTGCCCTGGTGATCGTCATCAGGGGGCTTTCGCCCTTGTCGTGGTTCCAGATCGACTTGTAATTCGCCCCGGATGTGAACGGCCGCTTCGACAGGATGATCAACTGCAACAATGGCTGCCACTTCCAGGACGGATAGTCGATGACACGCCTGTCCGACAGAAACTCGCTCAGATAGCGGCGCATGGGCCAGTAATCATAGCCATCCGGCGTGCCGAGATTCGCCAGCAGAATGCCGATCTTCGGCCGCGAAACCGGTGGATGCCCGTCCGGGGCATGGGCCAGCCGGCCGGTACCGGGCTGGCAAAACGCGTCATTCATATCGGCATCCTTCCTGTCATCCGGCCTCGAGATAGCCGGAATTTCCGGTTCGTCAATCGCCCAGCCGCGAAACGGGCGTTTCCTCAGTGCCCAGCGCGTCGGCCAGCCTTTGCGCCGCAGAACCGGGGCGCAGCGGCTGTTGCTGGCTTGGGTCGGGGGCCCAGCCGGTCAGATGGATCATGTCGAACGTTGCGACAATCCGGCCATCCGGCGCCGGATATTCGGCGGCATAGATGGCCGCCGCCTCGGGGAACAGCGTGCGCGGGGCGATGCGGCGCGACCGCCGCGCCAGCGCGTTTCCCTCGCCCATCGCCCGCAGGTCGGCGACCAGATGGAACAGCGTGGCATAGCTCGCCTTCTGTGTCACCGTATCCGCGACAGGAAGCGCAAAACCGGCGCGCTGCAACAAGGCGCCAAGCTCGCGAATCTCCCCCATCGGCAAAACCCGCGCCGACAACCCGCCGCTGATACGGCTTTCGGCCGCCGCCAGCGCGGCGCGCAGTTCGGCAAGGGTCTGACCGCCGAACATGATCGCGATGAACAGCCCGTCGGGCTTCAGCGCGCGGCGGCACTGAACCATCTGCCCGACCGGATCGTTGGCCCAGTGAAGCGCCAGCGCATGGATGATCAGGTCATGCGCCCCGGCCTCCAGATCCAGCACGTCGCTATCCGAAACGAACTTCGCTTCGGGCAGAAGCGCATGCCACGGTTCCGGAAAACCCGTCACGACAGCCGCAGACGTAAACGATTTGTTAACCTCGCTCAGTCTCTCCTCAATCTCGCCTGCGGCCATTTCGTGCAGGAAATAATCGGCCCCTTGCCGTTTCGCGCGCGCGCGGTTGCGCAAAAGGGCTGAGCGATCGCAAAGGGATGGCGGTAAGGTCATGATCGGCGAAACTAGGGTGCTTTGGTCCGGAATGCAAAGCGCGCTTTCGCTGATCTTTCCACCCCAATGTATCGATTGCGGGGAACCCACAGTCACCGATTTCGGCCTGTGCGGGTCCTGCTGGCGCGACATGCCGTTTATCAGCGGTCTGGTTTGCGACCGCTGCGGCACGCCCCTGCCGGGCGAGGACGAGGGCCGCGCCGAGTTTTGCGACGATTGCATGGTTCTGGCGCGGCCCTGGCAGCGTGGGCGGGCCGCGCTCGTCTACAAGGACAGGGGGCGCCGGCTGGTTCTGGCGCTGAAACACGGCGACAGGCTGGATCTGGCGCGCCCCGCGGCCGATTGGCTGTTGCGCGCGGCGCGACCGATTCTCGTGCCCGGCATGATCGTCGCGCCTGTCCCCCTCCACTGGCAGCGGCTTTTCCGGCGGCGGTTCAACCAGTCCGCCCTGCTGGCGCGCAATGTCGCCCGGCTTGCCGGGCTGGAATACTGCCCCGATCTTTTGCAGCGCAGGCGCCCGACCGAAAGCCAGGAAGGGCGCAACCGGGACCAGCGCTTTGCCAATATGTCGGGCGCCGTCTCGCTGCACCCGCGCCGGACAGGCCATGTGCATGGGCGGGACGTCCTGCTTGTGGACGATGTCATGACATCGGGGGCGACGATGGCGGCGGCGGCCGACGCGTGCAATGCGGCCGGCGCGCATTCCGTTTGCACCCTCGTTCTGGCGCGCGTTGCTAAGGATGCTTAAATCCCTATAGTCGCACCGACTGTAGGATAGCTTGCATGCCCCGTATCGAGATTTTCAGTACCCCGTGGTGCCCATATTGCATTGCGGCCAAGCGGCTCTTGGACAGCAAGGGCGTGCGCTATGACGACACCGACGTGTCGGGCAAGCCAGAGCTTCGGCAGGCGATGATGGCGCGCGCGAACGGGCGGGTGACGGTTCCGCAGATCTTCATCGGCGATCGGCATATCGGCGGCTGTGACGATCTGCACGCGCTTGAACGCGCGGGCAAGCTCGACCCTCTTCTGGAGGGATGAACCATGAAAACGGCTCTGCTTCAGCTTTCCGTTACCGACGATCCGGCAGAAAACCTGTCCGTTACGGTGCCCATGATCCGCGAGGCGGCCGCCGCCGGGGCGGGATTTATCCTGACACCCGAGGTGACGAACTGCCTGTCATCGGACCGGGCGCATCAGAACGCGGTCTTGCGCCCCGAGGCCGAGGACGCGACCCTTGCCGCGTTGCGGGCCGAAGCCGTTCGCGCCCATGTCTGGGTTCTGATCGGCTCACTCGCCCTGAAGACCCGCGACCCGGATGGGCGCTTTGCCAATCGCTCGTTCATGATCGCGCCGGATGGCAAGATCGTCGCGCGCTATGACAAGATCCACATGTTCGACGTGAACGTCTCGGAAACCGAGACCTACCGCGAATCGGCCGGCTACCGGCCGGGCGAAACCGCCGTTCTGGCCGAAACACCCTTCGCGCGGGTCGGGATGTCGATCTGTTATGACGTGCGCTTTCCGCTTCTCTACCGGCATCTTGCGCGGGAAGGGGCCAATTGCCTGACCATTCCCGCCGCCTTCAACGACACGACCGGGGCGGCGCACTGGCATCCCTTGCTGCGTGCCCGCGCCATCGAGAACACCAGTTATGTGCTGGCCCCCGCCCAGACCGGCACCCATGCCATGCATGACGGCCGCCCGCGCCGGACCTATGGCCATTCGCTGGCGGTTTCGCCATGGGGCGAGGTTTTGCTGGACATGGGCGAAGGCGTCGGGATCGGCCATGTCGAACTGCGCCGCTCGGAAGTGGACAAGGCGCGTCAGCGCGTGCCGTCCCTGACCCATGACCGCGACTTCGAAGGGCCCTGAGCATGGCCGATCAGACCGATTCCCTCGCCGTTGCGCTGTTTTCGGAAGTTTTCATGGCCGATCAGCTTGCCCGCAGCCGGGTGGGCCGGGCCTTGCCGAAGGGGATGGAGCTCAGCCATTTCTCGGTATTGAATCACCTTGCGAATGCGGCCGATGAACGTTCGCCCGCTCAGCTTGCGGATACGTTCCACGTGACCCGGGGCGCGATGACCAACACATTGGCCAAGCTCGAATGGGCGGGACATGTCCATGTGCGGCCCGACTGGGACGACGCGCGCCGCAAGTTCGTGTCGATCAGCCCCGCAGGCCGCGCCGCCCGCGATGCGGCACTGGCCGCCATCGCGCCGGTGATCGGCGATGTCGTGCGCGCCATCGGCGCCGAAAAGGTTCGCGCCGCGATCCCGGTCCTGCGGGAAATCCGATTGCGGCTCGGTCAGGACTGATCCGGTTCGCGAAGCGCCGCGGCGACATGGTTGACCGACAGATCGCGGTCCGAAATCGCCCATTGCCAGCTGACCGGGTTGAAGACGAAACCCTTGCGATCGACGGCGTGAAGCCCGGCGGCCCCGATCTGTTCCGCCAGTTCGTCAGGCGTGATGAACTTTGCCCAGTCATGCGTTCCCTTGGGCAGCCAGCGCATCACCCATTCGGCCCCGACGATTGCCGCGAGGAAGCTTTTTGCCGTGCGGTTGATCGTCGAGACGATCAAGAGGCCACCGGGCCTCAGAAGATCGTGGCAGGTCCGCAGGAACGCCCCCGGTTCGGCGACATGCTCGACAATCTCCATCGCCAGAACCACGTCAAACCTTTCACCTTCGGCGGCCAGCGCCTCGGCGGTTGCGTGGCGGTATTCGATCGTCAGCCCCTGTTCGGAAGCGTGATGGCGCGCGACGGGGATGTTTCCAGCCGCCGCATCCGCACCGGTGACGCTTGCACCAAGCCGCGCCATCGGTTCGGACAGCAGCCCCCCGCCACATCCGATGTCCAGCAGCCGCAAACCGTCAAAGGGCTTTCGACGGGTCGGATCGCGCCCGAATTCGGCGGCAATCTGGCGGTTGATATAGTCCAGCCGCACCGGGTTCATCATGTGCAGCGGCTTGAACTTGCCGTTCGGGTCCCACCATTCGGCCGCCATCGCCTCAAACTTGGCCACTTCGGCGGGATCGATCGAACTGGTTGCTGCCGGCATTTTTCCACCTCTGAAATCTCGGCAGGGCTTGTGGCCGCCGAACTTGTTTGCGTTATATAGGCCATCATGGACCGGGTCGCAGGCAAAAAGCGCGCAGGCGTCTATCTTTATCCGCAGGTCGAATCCTTCGATCAGCGCATGATGGATGTTGGCGACGGCCATCGGATCTATGTCGAGCAGTGCGGCCACCCCGCAGGTCTTCCGGTCGTCGTTCTGCATGGCGGGCCGGGGGGCGGGTGTTCACCGGCCATGCGGCGCTACTTCGATCCTTCGGTGTATCGGGTGATCCTTTTCGATCAGCGCGGGTGTGGACGCTCGCGCCCTCATGCCAGCGTCGAGGCAAACACGACATGGCACCTCGTCGCCGATATCGAACGTATCCGCGCCGAACTCGGGATCGACCGCTGGATCGTTTTTGGCGGCAGCTGGGGGGCAACGCTCGCGCTTATCTATGCGCAGACCCACCCGGCCGCCGTCATGAACATGGTTCTGCGCGGCGTCTTTCTGATGACCGAGGGCGAGTTGAACTGGTTCTATGGCGGCGGGGCGGGCGCCTTCTGGCCCGACCGCTGGCAGAAGTTCGCGGGCGTGATCCCGGCGGCCGAGCAGGACAACCTGATCGAAGCCTATCACAAGCGTCTTTTCAGCGGCGATGTCGCGCTCGAAACGCGGTTCGCGCGAAGCTGGACCGCCTGGGAAAACGCGCTGGCAAGCATCGAAAGCGATGGCATCACGGGCGATGCGCCGTCCGACTATGCCCGCGCCTTTGCGCGTCTGGAAAACCACTATTTCATCAATCGCGGATTTCTGGAGACGGATGGCCAGATCCTGCGCGATCTGGCCAAGCTGCGCGACATCCCCGCGACCATCGTCCAGGGGCGCTATGACATGATCTGCCCGCCGGTCTCGGCATGGACCCTTGCCCAGCACTGGCCCCGCGCGGGCCTGCGCCTGATCCCGTCGGCCGGGCACGCGCTTTCGGAACCCGGAATCAGCGCCGAACTTGTCGCCGTCATGGACGGTTTGCGCGGCTAGCACTTCGGGTAAAGGCGAACTGGGTGTGCTGGCGATAGGTTTCCCCGGGCCGCAGGACCGGTTGCTGCCAGTCGGGATGGTGGATGGCGTCGGGCCAAAGCTGAGGTTCAAGGGCAATCCCGCAATAGGCGCCAAATTGCCGTCCATCGCTTCCGAAGGCCGAAACCGGCAGCGCCCCGCCATCAAAGACCTGCATCCCCGGTTCGGTGGTCCGAACCGTCATGGCGATCCCACCCGCGGAAAGCTCGGCGACATCGCGCAGGGATTGGCGGGTCTTTGACAGGCAGAGATTGTTATCCAGCGCCACCCTTTTGCAGTGATCGCCAAGGCGCCCACCTTGCCGAAAGTCAAAACCGGTCCCGCCAACCGGGGCAACCGTGCCTGTCGGGATCAGATCGCTGTCCACCGGCAGATAGTATTCCGCCGCGATCCTCAAATGGTGGCCCAGAATATCGGCCTCGCCGCTCAGGTTGAAATAGCTGTGATGCGCAAGGTTGCACAGCGTCGGCCGGTCCGATGTGGCGGCCATCCGGATATCAAGCGTCGCGTCCTCCAGAAGCGCGTAGCGCACCGTCGCCCGCATCTTCCCCGGATAGCCCATGTCGCCATCTTCCAGTGTGATCGCCAGCGTCACGCTGGCCGCGTCCTTCGCGATGACCGACCACAGGCGCTGGCCCATGCCCAGCCTGCCACCATGCAGGTGATGCCCGCCGGGCTGATTGCGGTCGATGTGACAGGTCCTGCCATCCAGTTCGAAACGGGCATTGCCGATCCGGTTGGCGCAGCGCCCGACGATCGCGCCGAAATAGGCCGAATGGGTCAGGTAATCGGAAAACTCCGCGAAGCCCAGGACAAGGGACGGGGCATGGCCATCCAGCCGAAGATCCTGCAACACCGCGCCATAGGTCAGCACCGATGCGCGCAAACCACCGCCCGCCAGCGTCACCCGCTCAACCGGCAGTCCGCCGGGCATCCTGCCAAACTGATCCTGCTGCATGCGCCGCCTTTGTCGATGAACCGGTTGGCGCGATCCTAGCGCCTTGCCCCGGGTTCCGCGATGGCCAGCGGCAATTTGCTTGCAGACTCATCCTTGTTCACCTATATGCCCTTCAACAGCGCGGTTGCGGGGTCCAAACTCGCAGCCCACCGGGAAAGATCGACGGGCCGCTGGGCCCGTTTTTTGTTGTCTGAAGGGTATGACCTGAAAATCCGATGACCGACCTCGTCGCGAAAACCGCCATCGACCGGCGCCTGGCCGAGATTGTCGCCCCGACCATCGAAGGGTTGGGGTTCGAACTCGTGCGCATCCGTCTGATGGGCGGGGTCTACAAGACCCTTCAGATCATGGCGGACCGGCCCGAGGGCGGTATTGACGTGGACGACTGCGGCAAGATCTCTGTCGCCGTTTCGGCCGTTCTCGATGTCGAGGACCCGATCGAGGATCAATATACCCTTGAGGTTTCATCCCCCGGTATCGACCGGCCTCTGACCCGGTTGAAGGATTTCGACGCCTGGAAGGGCTATGAGGCGCGGATCGAGACTGCCGAAATGATCGACGGCCGCAAGCGCTTCAAGGGGCTTCTGGCCGGGACCGAGGGCGAAGAGGTTCTGGTCGAGATCGACGAAGGCACCATCGGATTGCAATTCGACTGGCTCGCCGATGCGAAACTTGTCCTCACGGATGAGTTGATCACTGAAATGCTGCGGCAGAAGAAAGCCACCGTTCAGGTGGACGAGGCCGCGTTCGACGCAATTGAAGAAGACAGTTCCGAGGAGGAATGAATGGCGATTACCTCTGCCAACCAGCTTGAGCTTCTCCAGACCGCCGAGGCGGTCGCGCGCGAGAAGATGATCGACCCGGGCCTTGTGATCGAGGCGATGGAAGAAAGCCTGGCCCGCGCGGCCAAGTCGCGCTACGGGGCCGAGATGGATATTCGCGTGTCGATCGACCGCAAGACCGGCAAGGCCACCTTCACCCGCGTCCGCACCGTGGTTGAGGATGACGCCGTCGAGAATTATCAGGCTGAGCTGACCGTGGGGCAGGCCAAGCAGTACCTTGAGACGCCCGCCGTCGGCGACACGATCGTTGATGAGGTTCCGCCGGTCGAGCTTGGCCGCATCGCGGCGCAATCGGCCAAGCAGGTCATCCTGCAAAAGGTGCGCGAGGCCGAGCGTGACCGCCAGTACGAGGAATTCAAGGATCGTGCGGGCACGATCATCAACGGTGTCGTCAAGCGCGAGGAATACGGCAATATCGTCGTCGATATCGGCCGGGGCGAAGCCGTCCTGCGCCGCAATGAAAAGATCGGCCGCGAAAGCTATCGCCCGAACGACCGCATCCGCTGCTACATCAAGGATGTCCGGCGCGAGCCGCGCGGCCCGCAGGTCTTCCTGTCGCGGACCGACCCGCAGTTCATGGCCGAGCTTTTCAAGATGGAAGTGCCGGAAATCTATGACGGCATCATCGAGATCAAGGCCGTCGCCCGCGATCCGGGCAGCCGCGCCAAGATCGGTGTGATCAGCTATGACAACTCCATCGACCCTGTCGGCGCCTGCGTCGGGATGCGCGGCAGCCGCGTTCAGGCCGTCGTGAACGAAC
>JAGRDO010000051.1:1062-3762 GCA_020447005.1 Paracoccaceae bacterium | reverse complement strand
GCATTATCCCCGTCGATATTGCCGAAATTGCCCTGACCGTCGACCAGGGGGTAGCGCACGTTGAAATCCTGCGCCAGCCGCGCCATCGCGTCATAGATCGCCGCATCGCCATGCGGGTGATAGTTGCCCATCACGTCGCCCGAAATCTTGGCCGACTTGCGGAACCCCCCGGTCGAGGAAAGCTTCAATTCGCGCATCGCGTAAAGGATGCGGCGGTGCACGGGTTTCAGCCCGTCGCGCGCATCCGGCAACGCCCGGTGCATGATGGTCGAAAGGGCATAGGTCAGATAGCGGTCGCCAATCGCCCGGCTCAGTGATTCCGAGAGGGTGGCGGGCAGGATGTTGCGGTCTTCGGTATCTTCGCTCATGAATGTGGTGTAATTCGCGCGCCTGACCGGGTCCAGCGGGAAAATCCCCGCCGCCCGGCGCGCACAGTAACCGGAACAGGCCCCACATGGCGCGCAGTATCCTTATTACCGGCTGTTCTTCGGGGATCGGCTATGACGCGGCCCATGCGTTGAAGCAGGCCGGCTGGCGGGTCTTTGCCGCCTGC
The DNA here is from genome assembly GCA_020447005.1 of Paracoccaceae bacterium. GTDB lineage: Bacteria > Pseudomonadota > Alphaproteobacteria > Rhodobacterales > Rhodobacteraceae > Albidovulum. The sequence continues at coordinate 3,209 of JAGRDO010000051.1, read as the reverse complement.
CGGGCCGAAGCCGATGTCGCGCGGCTGCGCGCGGAAGGGCTGGAAAGCGTGCGGCTGGACTACGAAGACAGCAAAAGCATCGAAGCCGCGGCGACCGAAGTGCTGGCCCTGACGGGCGGGCGGCTCGATGCCCTGTTCAACAACGGCGCCTACGCGATCCCCGGACCACTCGAGGATATCCCGCGCGAGGCGATGCGCACGATCTTTGAGGCGAACCTGATCGGCTGGCACGATCTGACCAATCGCGTGATCCCCGCGATGCGGGCGCAGGGCGGCGGGCATATCGTCAACTGTTCCTCCGTCCTCGGCCTTGTCGGCATGAAATGGCGCGGGGCCTATGTCGCCACGAAATTCGCGCTGGAAGGGATGAGCGATGTTTTGCGCATGGAAATGGCCGGAACCGGCATCAAGGTCTGCCTGATCGACCCCGGCCCGATCGAAACCGATTTCCGCAAGAACGCCATCCGGCAGTTCGAAAAATGGGTGCGCTGGGAAAACTCGGCACGGGCCGACGAATACCGCGCCAGCCTTCTCGACAAGCTTTACAAGGGCAGCAGCAAAGGGCCGCAATGGCCGGCCTCGGCGGTGACGCGGGCGTTGGTCAGGGCGCTGAACGCGTCGAGCCCCCGGCCCCGCTATTACGTGACCACGCCGACATGGTCGATGGCGATCCTCAGGCGCATCCTGCCGTCGCGCGCGCTTCTGTGGCTCCTGGCGCGCGGATGACGCACCGCGCCGACCGTGGCGCTGGCCGCTGGCGCAAAGGGACCGGGCGCTGTAGAACCTGCCAAAGTCAGGAGAGGAAGACATGACCAAGGATCCGCTTTTCATCATTGCCGCGATTGCCTGCCTTGGCGTGCTGGTCATCCTGATGATCGGCATCGGAGGATTTGCCAAGGGCGGCGATTTCAACCGCAAGCATGCCAACCGGATCATGCGCTACCGGATCATCGCGCAGGCGGTGGCCGTGGCGCTGATCCTCGTTTTCGTGATTTTCGGCCGGCACGGGGGCTGACGATGGTCGTTCTGAACAAGATCTACACCCGCACCGGCGACAAGGGCGAAACCGCGCTTGGCAATGGGGCCCGCGTGGCAAAGCACTCTGCGCGCGTCGCGGCCTATGGCACGGTCGATGAGGTGAATTCGGTCATCGGGCTGGTCCGGCTTCATGCCTCGGGCGATCTCGACTCGGCGCTGGCGCGCATTCAGAACGATCTTTTCGACCTTGGCGCAGACCTTTGCCGCCCGGATATGGAGAAGGACGGCGATGCCGGCCATCCGGTGCTGCGGATGATCGCCGCGCAGGTCGACCGTCTCGAGGCGGAAATCGACGCGATGAACGCCGGTCTGTCGCCCTTGCGCAGTTTCATCCTGCCCGGCGGAACCGCGGCAGCCGCGCATCTGCACCTGGCGCGCACGGTCTCACGCAGGGCCGAGCGGATGGCCGTCGAACTCGCCGAAGCCGAAAGCGTGAACGCCGTGGCGGTCAGGTACCTCAACCGCCTGTCCGACTGGTTCTTTGTCGCGGCACGTGTGGCCAATAATGGCGGCCGTGCCGATGTTCTCTGGGTGCCGGGGGCGAACCGCTAGACCGCCTCGGGCTGCCAAGGCTCGACCGGATTGCCTTCGGGATCGTGGATGCGGGCAAAGCGGATATTCAGCATCAAGGAATGTCCGGTCGGAAAATGACCCTTCGAATCCCGTCACCCGTCCAACGCGCTACCGCTTGCGAAAGCGTCCGCGTCCCCGTGCTGGCGCCACATCTTGACAGATGCGTGGTGCAACGTGGCGTCGAACGGACGCAGCGTGTCGATTTTTCACTGTTTTTGCCAAATGAGAATCGGTAAGTGGGGCCGAGACCATTGCTTGCCGGCCGTCTTCGGGCGGCCTTAGAATTGAGGGAGACTGCCGATGAAAGTCCTCGTGCCTGTGAAGCGGGTGATTGACTACAACGTGAAGGTTCGCGTGAAGGCGGACGGATCGGGTGTTGATCTGGCGAATGTGAAGATGTCGATGAACCCGTTTGACGAGATTGCCGTGGAAGAGGCGATCCGTCTGAAGGAGAAGGGCGCGGTTGAAGAGATCGTGGTTGTCTCGATCGGCGTCCGCCAGGCGCAGGAGACGTTGCGCACGGCGCTGGCGATGGG
>JAGRDO010000051.1:749-973 GCA_020447005.1 Paracoccaceae bacterium | reverse complement strand
GTCGATGCAGAGCAGCCGGGGCTGGTCCTTTGCGGCAAGCAGGCGATCGACAATGACATGAACGCGACGGGCCAGATGCTGTCGGCGCTTCTCGGCTGGTCGCAGGCGACGTTCATTTCCGAGCTTTCCATCGACGGCGACAGCGCCGTGGTGACGCGCGAGGTCGATGGCGGGTTGCAGACGATCAGGGTGAAGATGCCGGCGATCGTGACGGTGGACCTGCG
>JAGRDO010000051.1:210-728 GCA_020447005.1 Paracoccaceae bacterium | reverse complement strand
CGCTTCCCAACATCATGAAGGCCAAGAAGAAGCCCCTGGAGGAAAAGACCGCCGCCGATTACGGCGTCGATGTCAGCCCGCGGCTGACGATTGTCAAAACCACCGAACCGGCGGGCCGCAAGGCCGGCGTCAAGGTCGGCTCGGTCGATGAACTGATTGCGAAACTCAAGGACGAAGCGGGGGTGCTCTGATGGCTGTTCTTCTTCTGGGTGAAGTGACCGACGGGCAGCTTTCGGTCGATGCGACGGCAAAGGCGCTGACGGCGGCGAAGAAGCTGGGCGATGTGACGGTGCTCTGCGCCGGCGCGCGCGCGGCCGACGCGGCCAAGGAGGCCGCGAAGCTTGACGGCGTGAAGAAGGTGCTGGTGGCCGAGGATGCCTCGCTGGGGCACCGCCTGGCCGAGCCGACGGCGGCGCTGATCGTATCGCTCGCGGGTGGCTACAGCCATATCGTGGCCCCGGCGACGACGGATGCGAAGAACGTGCTGCCGCGGGTGGCGGCGCTTCTCGACGTGATGG
>JAGRDO010000051.1:0-144 GCA_020447005.1 Paracoccaceae bacterium | reverse complement strand
GGCAACGCGATCCAGACGGTGAAATCGGGCGATGCGGTCAAGGTCGTGTCGGTCCGCACCTCGACCTTCGATCCCGCGGGCGCCGGTGGCTCCGCGCCGGTCGAAACGGTGTCGGCGGCGGCCAATCCCGGCCTGTCGGAATGG
>JAGRDO010000050.1:41161-44799 GCA_020447005.1 Paracoccaceae bacterium | reverse complement strand
CCCACCTACAAGGATCTGGCCAGCCGCGATGTCGTCAGCCGCTGCATGACGCTGGAAATCCGCGAAGGGCGCGGCATCGGCCCCGGCAAGGATCATATCCACCTGCATCTCAATCACCTGCCGCCCGAAACGCTGGCGCTCCGGCTTCCGGGCATTTCGGAATCCGCCCGCATCTTTGCGGGCGTCGATCTGACCAAGGAACCGATCCCCGTCCTGCCGACCGTGCATTACAACATGGGCGGCATTCCCACGAATTACTGGGGCGAGGTGCTGAACCCGACGAAAAAGAACCCCGACGCCATCGTCCCCGGCCTGATGGCGGTGGGCGAGGCGGGCTGCGCCTCGGTTCACGGCGCCAACAGGCTCGGGTCCAACTCGCTGATCGACCTTGTCGTCTTCGGCCGCGCCGCCGCGATCAAGGCGGGCCAGGTGGTCGATCCTCAGACCCGCAACCAGCCTGTGAACACCGCCGAGGTCGACAAGGCTCTGGCCCGGTTCGACGGGCTGAGGAACGCGGATGGCGCGGTCCCGACCGCCGATCTCCGGCTTGAGATGCAAAAGACCATGCAGGCCGATGCCGCCGTCTTCCGTACCGACAAGACGCTGGCCGAAGGGGTCGGGAAGATGGGGAAGGTCGCCGCGAAGATGGGCGACCTGAAGGTCACCGACCGCAGCCTGATCTGGAATTCCGACCTGATGGAAACGCTGGAACTGGCGAACCTGATGCCCAATGCGCTGGCCACCATCGTTGCCGCCGAGGCGCGCAAGGAAAGCCGGGGCGCCCATGCGCATGAGGACTATCCCGATCGCGACGACAAGGAATGGCGCAAGCATTCGCTGGCCTGGGTCGATGGGGCGAAGGTCAGGCTCGACTACCGGCCCGTGCATCTCGATCCCCTGACGACCCAGAAAGAGGGCGGCATAGACCTGAAGAAGATTGCGCCGAAAGCGAGGGTCTATTGATGCAACAGGCGCGCGCCGCACTGGTTCTGCTCGCCGGGATCGCCGCCTGCGGCCCGATCCCTGTCGAACATGCCGAACGCGAATGCTTTGAGCGCGCGCGCCTTGCGGCCGGCCCCCGGGGCGCGGTTGCCGTCGGCACCGGCACGGGCGGCACACGCGCCGGTCTCAGCCTGTCGATCTCGTCGGATTACGTTCAGGGACGCGATCCTTCGGCCGTCTATGATGCCTGCGTTCTCCAGCGATCCGGCCAGCCCCCGCGCCAGCCGCTTTACACGCGCTCCGATTGGACCGGGTGATGGCGGGTGTCCCGACATGACGATGACAGGCCAACTGCACCGTCCCGCATCCGCGCGCCACTGCGCCTGGCCGGGGGTGCGGCCCTGCGGACGGCACCCACGCGGCAGGCCGCAACCCGGCTGGCAGGCGCGCCCGTCGCGCCCGGCCCATGGCGGGGTGCGGTTGCGCCGCGCTGCCCTGGCCGGCTTGCGCGTGACAATTGCCCGCGCCCGCCGGGGTGCCGGGCCGACCCCGCATCGGTGCGGCGCCGCCTTGGCGGTGGCCCGGGCGGACCTCTGTCCAGCCAGGGGCGGGAACGGCTGATGGCAGAACCGGCGGCACCAAGGGCGGCGGCCAACGCTTCAACGATCAGCGCCGGGATCGACGCGGCCCTGCACCGTGGTACGGGACTGCCGCCGCTGCCACCGCTCGCCTGTGAGGAAAACATCGTCGTCCTGCCGATGAGCAGGGCCTATCCGCAACCGTTCTGGGGGGATGGCGGCCCCGTCTGGCCCGAGTTCGGGCAGCGCACCTGGCGCCGCTTCAACCGTGATGGCAAGCCGATCGACCAGCCTCTGCTTCCCCCGGAGACCGAACCGGCGCCGCTTCCCGGCGAGTGGATCTGGGGCGGTTTCGCGCAGTCGCAGTTCGGTCACCTGATCGCCGAGCAACTGACCCGTCTGCCGGTGGCCCTGAGCCACAGGCCGCAGCTGCCCGCGCTCTTTATGGTGCGGCCGGAACCGGCCTTCCGGGACCCGCCGCAGTTTTTCTACGACCTCTGCGCCTGGTACGGCCTTCCGCGCGAGCGGGTGCGGATTTTGCACCATCCGGTGCGGGTCGAGGCACTTCACGTCGCGCCGCAGGCCGAACAATTGCTCGACCATCCGCCCGCGCCATACGCGCTGGCCCTTGCCGACCGGATCGCCGAGCGGAACGGGATCACGCCGCAGCCGCATGATGTGGTCTATATAGGGCGAATGGGCATGCTGGCCGAGCCGAAGGCGGGCCATGCCGGCGAGGCCTATCTGGCCGGGTTGCTGGCACAGGCAGGGGTCACTGTGCTGGACCCCCTCCGCCACTCGGTCAGGCAACAGGCCGAAATCTACGCCGGCGCCCGCTCGCTGATCTTCGCCGAAGGTTCGGCGATCCACGGCCGCCAGTTGATCGGCTACCGGCCCCAGCGGATCACCATTCTCAACCGCCGGCCCGGCAAGCGGATCGGCCGGGCCGCGCTGACCCCGCGCTGCGACGATCTCGCCTATTTCGAGGCGACCGCGACCTTGCTCTGCGTCTATCCCAATGGCCAGCCCAACCTGCTTTCGGCGCTTTCGCTCTATGATACAGCCCAGATTTTCGCCGCATTCGCTCGCCACGGGATCGATCTTGCAGCGCGGTGGGACGAGGCCGCCTATCAGGCGGCGATCCGCGCCGATGCCCGCACCTGGCTTGCCGCGCAATACCGCCCGCACCTGAAGGAAGAGTTCTGGCGGCGGATCGCCCGCACGCGCGATGAGTTCACCGCCATCGGCTGGCAGGATCTGTTTAAGGATGTCATCGCGGGCCTGCCCTCCGAACGGCCGTCGGGCACGCCGCTTGGGCGCGTGAGGCGCCGGGTCGGGAGGATCCTCGGTGACTGATTGCGTAGGAAACATCACCACCGGCCCCGCCGGACCGGCTCTGCCGGTACGACGACCGGCCACCGGGACAGGCGACGCCAAGATCGCTGTCTGCAATCCCCATCGGCATTCGGCGCCCGCGCGCCCCGAAGCGCCCTCAAAGAGGTAATCCCATGGTCCAGTTCACGCTTCCCAAGAATTCGACGCTCCGTACCGGCAAGACCTGGCCAAAGCCCGATGCCAAGAACGTCCGCAAGTTCCAGATCTACCGCTGGAGCCCGGATGACGGCGAAAACCCCCGGGTGGACACCTATTTTCTCGATATGGACCAGTGCGGGCCGATGGTTCTGGACGCGCTGATCAAGATCAAGAACGAAATCGACCCGACGCTGACCTTCCGCCGGTCCTGCCGCGAGGGCATCTGCGGTTCCTGCGCGATGAATATCGACGGGCGCAACACGCTGGCCTGCATCTTCGGGCTGGATGAGGTCAAGGGCGATGTGAAGATCTATCCCCTGCCGCATATGCCGGTGGTCAAGGATCTGATCCCGGATCTGACGCATTTCTACGCCCAGCATGCCTCGATCATGCCATGGCTGGAAACCAAGACCAACCGCCCCGCCAAGGAATGGCGCCAGTCGATCGAAGACCGCAAGAAGCTCGACGGGCTTTATGAATGCGTCATGTGCGCGTCCTGCTCGACCGCCTGCCCGAGCTATTGGTGGAACGGCGACAAATACCTTGGCCCGGCCGCGCTTCTGCATGCCTATCGCTGGATCATCG
>JAGRDO010000050.1:27043-41080 GCA_020447005.1 Paracoccaceae bacterium | reverse complement strand
CCAAGACCTGCCCCAAGGGGCTGAATCCGGCCAAGGCGATTGTCGAGATCAAGAAGATGATGGTCGAACGGGTCGTCTGACCGGCGCGCCCCCGCAGCCCCGCCGTTTCAGGCGCCTACTGATCGGCGGCCGGGGTGCTCGCCCCGTCCTTGCGCGGCGCGACGTAATGCAGGATGTCCCGGCCCGGGAAGGCGGCGCGCAGGGCCGCTTCGTCCAGCGTGCCGGTATCCTGCAGGTAAAGCGGGCGGTCCGCCGGCAGCCATGGATCGTTGAGAAACAGCGCCGATCCCGGATCGCCGTTGCGGGCGACGATGACGATGGCATTGCCGAAGGCGCCGGTCTCGGCCTCGGCCCGCACATAGGCGTGGAAGTTCCCGTATTCATGGTACTTCGTCACGCCACGCCAGGGCGTGAAGACCAGCAGGCCGAACAGGCAGCAGGTCGTCAGGATCGTGTCGATCCGCACGATCCCCTGATCGTTGGCCCCCGGAAAGCGCGTCCGCAGCGCGTCATAGCCGCGCGCCGACAGATAAAAGAGCGCGAATGACGCCGGGAACCAGTAGCGCGGCCCCATGTAATAGCTGTCGGCGAACCAGTAGAGCGCCATCGAGACGATGACGGCGGCGATCACGGCCGCCATCGCCAGATCAAAGCCCTTCGGCTTTTGCCACAGGAGGAACGCAAAGATCAGCAGCAGCGACCCGACGCTCCAGCCCAGCATGTCGAATTGCAGGCTGGCGATCATGTTGATCGTGTTGATCAGCGCCTCAAGCGGGGTGTGCCCGGGCCAGAGGTCCAGCATCATCCAGCCGCCGGGCGGGCCGATATCGGGGCCGAAACCGTAGGCATTCGCCCCCGGTGCCCAGTTGCGGTTCAGGTAGTCGGCCAGCGGCAGGCTCAGCGGGCTGCCGGTGATATGCATGTTGTAAAGCAAGAGGAGGCCCCCCCCCAGCACGCAGCCGAGCGCATAGATCGCCGCCCGGCGCAGCGTGCCCGACGGTCCGGCCAGCACCCAAAGCCCGGTCAGCCCGCCAAGGATCAGCCCGTCGAGGGGGCGCGTCGCGAAAATCCAGCCCATGGCCAGGCCCGCGATGACCAGACGCAGCGCCTCGCGCCGCTTGCCCGGGCTTGCGCGCAGGATCAGCCACCATGCCAGAAGCATCAGGAACAGGGTCAGCACATGCGGCATGAAGGATGCCGCCGCGGCAAGAACCCAGGGCGACGAGGCCATCATCAGCGCGACCAGATCCGCCTGCTCCATCCCCGCCTTCCGGCGCGCGATGTCATGGGCCAGCCAGACCGAGGCCCCCGCCAGAAGGGGGTTGATCAGCCAGGGCACGCCCAGAAACACCCCGAAGGCAAGCGCCGCCGGCCATCCGGGCAGGGTCGCGGCGAACCACCGGTCATCCCTGATGTCGAAAAGGTAATAGTCCAGCCCGGGCTGCGCCGCCTCGGGCGGAACAGGGGCGGTCAGCGCGCCCCCGGCAAAGGTCCGCGCCTGAAAGAGATAGGCAACCTCATCCTCGACATGCGGAAGGTGCTGGAAGGCAAACTGGCCCAGCACAAGGCTGGCCGCGATGGCGAAGGCCACCGGCACGATGGGGGTCAGCCGGTGGACCGCGCTCATCGGGCTTTTCACCATGCTCATCGCGATCAGCGCGCCCAGATGCACCGACATCAGCACCGCGCCGACGGCGACATGGGCAAGATAGGGAACGGCCGCCCCCCGCCACACGAAGTTGATCACCGGAGAGACAAAGGCAAAACTCAGGATCAGGAAGATCGCGATGCGGCCCTTTCCCAGCCGGGCCGTCCCTTCGGCCAGGATCTGCCCCAGCCCCAGCCGCAAGAGCACCCGAAGCGTCACGATCACCTCTCCGGCCAGAACCAGCATCATCAGCCCGTCGCGCGCATCCTGCGGCTTCAGCCGAAGCGAGGGGAACCACAAGGGCACGGTCAGGTAAAGTTGCGCGCCACCGCCCGCGATGAAGAAAAAGGCCAGGACGCCGAACTCCGCCGCCCCCCGGCGCAGCGAATAGCCAAGGAAGAACAGACCGATCGCCAGAACCGACATCGCCCAGCGATCGTGGGGAAACACGTTGCCGCCCGGATAATCCTGCGGCAGCATCAGCGCCACGATCAACAGGGCCAGCGCAAGAAGGCCCGCCATCGCCGACAAAATCGGTCGCGGTGCGTCGTTGGCCACCCTCATGCCGACCTGCTGGGAAGTTTGGTGACACCTGCCGATACCGGGCGCGGCGTTTCGCTGATATTGATCAGCTCACGCTCGATCACCGTCGGGCCTCCGCGCACCTGATTGTGGATCGCGGTGATGTATTCGCCCAGCATCCCGATGAACAGCAGCTGAATGCCCGACAGAAAGAAAAGCGCCACGATGATCGTCGTCGTCCCCCGTGGCGCATCGCCGATGCCCGAGGCCCACATGAAGACCGAAACCGCCGAGAAAAGAAGGCAGAAGGCCGCGATCCCGACCCCCGCGAAGGTGCAAAACCGCATCGGCGCCTTGGTAAAGGCAAAGATCGCGTTCAGCGCCTGATCGATCAGCATCATCAGGTTGTGCTTGGAAACCCCGCGTTTGCGCGCCTTCCAGGTATAGGGAATGATCACCCGCTTGAACCCGACCGAGGCGATGATCCCACGGATATAGGGGTAATGGTCATCATGGCTCAGAACCGCGTTCAGCACCTTGCGGTCGATCAGCTGGAACTCGCCCACATCGGGCGACAGCTCGAAATCCGACAGCGCGTTGACGATGCGGTAGAAGGCCCCCCGCGCCGCCCGCAGCACCAGCCCTTCCTCTCGGGTCGAACGGGCGCCCGCCACAACCTCATACCCGCTTTCCCAAAGCTTGACGAATTCCGGCAGATGTTCCGGCGGGTCCTGCAAATCGACGGGCAGCATGCACAATGTGGCGTCGCCCGTGGAATGACGAAGCCCGTTGAACGTGGATTTGAACACGCCAAAATTGCGCGCGTTCACCACGACTTTCACATTCGGGTCTTTTGCCGCGATCTCGCGCAGGATCTCGACCGTGCGATCGGATGAGGAATTGTCGACAAAGATATGTTCGCGCACATAACCGGGCAGGTCGCGGTCAAAGACCAGCTTGACCGCCTCGTAGCAGGCCGCGACGTTGTCTTCCTCGTTGTAGCAAGGGGAGACGATGGAAATCTTTTTCATGACGCGAAAACCCAGATACGCAACGCGCGCCTTACCGGCGCGGCGGACAGTCGGCAAGTAAACGCCACACTAATCGAACGAATTCAAATCCGTACAATTATTCGCTTCGGCACAGTCTGGACTTTTCATTTGCGGAAATCAAACCCTCTGCACCCCTGATTTGATCCGGATACCGAAACAATCCGTTGATGTTTCCCTCGTCTGAACGGCCGGATCATCGCGCCGGCGTCGTGACGCGCTTTCGCAAAACGTATAAAAAAATTCGAAATTCGAACAATGATTGGCGGCAGGGCGGGTATACTGCGGTCAAACAGGGGGGATCTGATGCCGCTTTCCATGAACCGAGACGTCTTCATAACCTGTGCCGTGACCGGATCGGGCGGCACGCAGGATCGCAGCCCGCATGTGCCGCGCTCGCCCGCCCAGATCGCCGACAGCGCCATCGCGGCCGCCAAGGCCGGGGCCGCCATCGTTCATTGCCATGTGCGCGATCCCGAAACCGGCAAGCCGTCGCGAGACCCGAAATATTACCGCGAAGTGACCGAACGCATCCGCGACAGCGCGACCGATGTGGTGCTGAACCTGACCGCCGGGATGGGCGGCGACATCACCTTCGGCCCGGTCGAAAGCCCGCTTCCCGTCAGCGCCAAGGGCACCGACATGGTGGGTGCCACCGAGCGCATGGAACATGTCATCGATTGCCTGCCGGAAATCTGCACGCTCGATTGCGGCACGATGAACTTCAACGAGGCCGACTATGTGATGACCAACACGCCCGGCATGCTGCGCGCGATGGGCGGCATGATGACGGCGGCCGGGGTCTGCCCGGAAATCGAGGCTTTCGACACCGGCCATCTGTGGTTCGCCAAGGAACTGGTGAAGGAAGGGGTGTTGAAGGGGCCGGCGCTGGTCCAGCTTTGCATGGGCGTGCCCTGGGGCGCGCCGAACGACCTCAACACCTATCTGGCGATGGTCAACAACGTGCCAAGCGATTGGACCTGGTCTGCCTTCTCGCTCGGGCGCGACCAGATGGCCTATGTCGCGGCGGCGGTCCTTGCCGGCGGCAACGTGCGGGTCGGGCTTGAAGACAACCTCTGGCTTGGCAAGGGGCAACTGGCGACCAACGCCCAGCTTGTCGAACGCGCGGTGACGATCATCGAGAACATGGGCGCACGGGTCATCGGCCCGGACGAGGTGCGCGCCAAGCTCGGCCTGACCAAGCGGGCGCCGAGGGCGCGCTGATCTTCGACCAGAGCCGGCTGTCGGGATATTCCGCGTGTAGCTACAGAAAAACTACGCGGAACCTACGCGGAAACGACGGATAAAACATGTGGCCTTTCACGGGCCGGATTACCGAAAGGACGGCGCAGATGGCGCGCAAGGCATGTATCATCGGCGGGGGTGTGATCGGCGGCGGCTGGGCCGCCCGGTTCCTGCTAAATGGCTGGAATGTCTCGGTTTTCGATCCCGACCCCGAGGCGGAACGCAAGATCGGCGAGGTGCTGGCCAATGCGCGGGCGGCATTGCCCGCCCTGTCGGATGTGCCGATGCCCGCCGAAGGCAGGCTCAGCTTTGCCGCAAGCATTACTGAAGCCGTGGAAGGCGCTGATTACATTCAGGAATCTGTCTCAGAGCGGCTTGACCTCAAGCACCGCGTCTTCGCCCAGATCCAGCAGGCCAGCCACGGCGTGCCCATCGGCTCTTCCACCTCCGGTTTCAAGCCTTCGGAACTGCAACAGAACGCCGCCGACCCTTCGGTGATCTTCGTCGCGCACCCGTTCAACCCGGTCTATCTGCTGCCTCTGGCCGAGATCGTGCCAAGCGCGAAATCGGATGCGAAAGTCATTGAAAAGGCAAAGGAAATCCTGCGCGAAATCGGCATGTTCCCACTGCATGTCCGCAAGGAAATCGACGCCCACATCGCCGACCGCTTCCTTGAAGCCGTGTGGCGCGAGGCGCTCTGGCTCGTCAAGGACGGCATCGCCACGACCGAAGAGATTGATGAGGCGATCCGCATGGGCTTTGGCCTGCGCTGGGGCCAGATGGGGCTGTTTGAAACCTACCGCGTCGCGGGTGGCGAGGCGGGCATGAAACACTTCATGGCCCAGTTCGGCCCCTGCCTGTCCTGGCCCTGGACAAAACTCATGGATGTCCCTGAATTCACGGAAGAATTGGTCGATCTGATCGCCGGCCAGTCGGACGCGCAATCGGGCCACTACACGATCCGCGAACTGGAACGGATCCGCGATTCCAACCTCATCGGTTTCATGCGCGCGCTGAAGGATCGCAACTGGGGCGCGGGCAAGGTGCTGCTCGATCACGACAAGCGCCGCCGCGCCGCGTTCCACGAGGCTGGCGAAACCGGGCAGGGCGCGCCGATGGTCATGGCGCACATGCAGGTCCTGCCGGGCTGGATCGACTATAACGGCCATATGACCGAAAGCCGCTATTTGTTCGCGGCATCAGAGACTTCCGATGCATTTCTAAGGCTGATCGGCGCCGATATGGAATATGTAGCGGGGGGGCACAGCTACTATACGGCCGAGACACATATCATGCATCTGGGCGAGGCGAAGCTGGGCGACCGGCTGACCGGCACGATCCAGATCCTCTCCTCGGACGACAAGCGCATCCATGCCTTCATCCGTATCCAGCGCGGCGAAGAGGTGGTGGCCAGTCTCGAACAGATGTTCCTGCATGTCGACATGAAGGCCGGCCGCACCTGCCCGGCCGCGCCCGAGGTGCTGGCCAGGCTCGCCCCGATCACGAAGGCCCACGCGGGCCTTTCACGCCCCGAAGCGGCAGGCCGCTATACCGGAGAGCGCCGGAAGTGAACCAGCGTGTCCTGATCACCGCCGGGGCCAGTGGGATCGGCCTTGTCATGGCGAAGGCCTTCGTTGCGACCGGCGCCGAGGTCTGGGTCACGGATGTGGATCCGGCTGCGATCGGTTCGGTCCCTGCTGGGATCCGCGCCTCGCGTGTCGATGCTTCTGACGAAGATGCGGTGAGAAGCTTGTTCAATGATATAAATGGCATATGGGGCGGCCTTGATGTGCTTTGCGCCAATGCCGGGATCAAGGGACCGACCGCCCCGGTCGAGGAGATGCCGTTCGGCGAATGGCGCGACTGTATCGCCGTCAACCTCGACGGCGCGATGCTGGCGGCGAAATACGCAGCTCCGCTGATGAAAGCCCAAGGCAAGGGCGTGATGCTTTTCACCTCCTCCACCGCCGGGCTTTACGGCTTTCCCTACCGTGCCCCTTATGCGGCGGCAAAATGGGCCGTTATCGGCCTCATGAAGACGGTGGCCATGGAGCTTGGGCCTTACGGCATCCGCGCCAATGCCATCGCCCCCGGCTCTGTGACCGGCCCGCGGATCGATAACGTCATCGCGGCGGAAGCGCGCGCCAAGGGTATGACTTTTGCGCAGGTCCGCGACGGCTACGCCTCGGGCACGGCGCTCGGCCGGCTATCGGACCCTGAGGACGTTGCCAGCATGGCCGTCTTCCTCGCCTCGGACGCCGCCCGCATGGTCTCGGGACAGGTTCTGACCGTGGACGGCTTCACCATCAACCCCGACCCGAAGGTGTAAGACATGGATTTCGGACTGACGGACGAACAAAGGATGATCGTCGAGACGACGCGCGCCTTCGTGGAGAATGAGCTTTACCCGCATGAACTGGCCGTCGAACGAACCGGCCATCTGCCGTTGGAACTTATAAAAGAAATACAATCCAAGGCGATAGAGGCGGGTCTTTATGCGGCCAACATGCCCGAGGAGGTGGGCGGCGCGGGGCTTGATACGCTGACCTGGCTTCTCTACGAAAAGGAACTCGGCCGGGCCAATTACGCACTCCACTGGACCTGCGTGGCGCGTCCGTCGAACATTCTTCTGGCCGGAAACGAGGAACAGCGCCAGCGCTATCTCTATCCCTGTATCCGGGGCGAGACCTGGGATTGCCTTGCCATGACCGAACCCGGTGCGGGATCGGACCTGCGCGGGATGAAGGCCTCGGCGAAAGAGGATGGTGATGACTGGATCCTGAATGGCACGAAGCATTTCATCAGCCATGCCGATATTGCGGGGTTCACCATAGCCTTCATGGCAACGGGCGAGGAAGAGACCCCGCGCGGTCCCAAAAAGAGGATCACCGCCTTCTTCGTCGACAAGGGCACGAAGGGCTTCAACGTACGCGAGGGGTACCGCAATGTCAGCCATCGCGGCTATACCAACGCGGTGCTTGAGTTCGACGATTGCCGGGTGAACAAGCGCCAGATCCTTGGCGAGGTTCACAAGGGATTTGACGTGGCGAACAGCTGGCTCGGCGCGACCCGTCTGCAGGTAGCCTCGACCTGCCTCGGGCGCGCCGAACGCGCATTGGACCATGCTGTAGCCTATGCGGCCGAACGTGAACAGTTCGGTCAGAAAATCGGCAAGTTTCAGGGTATCTCGTTCAAGCTTGCCGACATGGCTATGGAATTGAAGGCTGCCGAACTGCTGACACGCGAAGCCGCGTGGAAATACGACCTTGGCGCGGTCACGGAGGCTGATATGTCAATGGCGAAACTCAAGGCCACGGAAACACTGGCTTTCATCGCCGATGAGGCAATACAGATTCATGGTGGTATGGGGCTCATGGACGAACTTCCGCTGGAAAGGATCTGGCGCGACGCGCGTGTCGAACGGATCTGGGAAGGGACGTCCGAAATCCAGCGCCACATCATCAGTCGCGAGCTTTTGCGGCGGCTTGGCGCGTGATGCAGGGCGGGGGGCTGTCTGCCCCCCGCGCCCCCCGAGGATATTTCCGGACAGAAAATAATGCGCGTTCACGATATGTTAACCATCATCGCCAAGGCTTTGGATACGGTACAGGCGGGGACGCCGATGACCGTGACAGGAAATGGCACCTTGTTCCGGAACCCGGGGCAGGGTGTTTCCATTTTCTGTCCGGAAATATCCCGGGGGTCCGGGGGCGGCGCCCCCGGGTGTACGCCGGGTGAGGAGAGGACCCATGGCTGACCTGACGCGCCTCTTGCGCCCCCGCCACATCGCGGTTCTTGGGTCAGGCTGGGCGGTCAACGTGATCGAGCAATGCCGCAAGATGGGGTTCGCCGGCGAGGTCTGGCCGGTCCATCCGTCTCGCACGGAATTGGCGGGTGCGCCGGTCTATGCCGGGATATCCGCCCTTCCCGAAGCGCCGGACGCGGTTTTTGTCGGCGTGAACCGGCATGCCACGGTCGAGGTTGTCGGGGAACTTGCGCGCATGGGCGCCGGGGGAGCGATCTGTTTTGCCAGTGGCTGGACCGAGGCCGGTGAGGCGGGATTGCAGGCCAGACTTGTCGCCAATGCCGGTGGGATGCCGATCCTTGGGCCGAATTGCTATGGTGTGATCAACTATCTGGACGGGGCGCTCTTGTGGCCGGATCAGCATGGCGGCCGGCGGGTTGAACGCGGGGTGGCGCTCTTGTCGCAATCCTCCAACATCGTGATCAACCTGACCATGCAGGCGCGCGGCCTGCCGGTGGCCTATGTCGCCTGCCTTGGCAATGCCGCGCAGGTCGGGCTTGCCGATCTGGCGGAAGCCTTGCTGGCGGATGACAGGGTCAGCGCCATCGGCATGTATGTGGAGGGTATTGACGACGCGCCGGCATTTGCAGCCCTGGCCGAGGCCGCGAGGGCGGCCGGCAAGGGGATCGTCTGCCTGAAATCGGGCAAGACCGAAGCCTCGCGAACGGCGGCGGCCTCGCACACGGCGTCGCTTGCGGGCGGGGGGGCCGCGTCCTCGGCCTTCTTGCGGCAATGCGGGGTGGCCGAGGTCAACACGTTGCCGGAGCTGCTGGAGACGTTGAAGATCCTGCATGTCCACGGACCCGGCATCGGGCGGCGCATCTGCTCATTGTCCTGTTCGGGGGGGGAAGCGGGGCTGGTGGCCGATCTGGCGGCCCCGCACGGGATCGATTTTCCCGAACCGGCCCCGGCGCAGCGCAAGGCGCTTTCCGACATCCTCGGCCCCATTGTGACGATCGCGAACCCGTTGGATTATCACACATTCATATGGGGCGACGGGCCCCGTACCGAGGCGGTGTTCACCGAGATGCTCAAGGGTTATGATGCGGGGATATTCGTGATTGATCCTCCCCGGCCCGATCATTGCGATCCGTCCTCGTTCCAGCCCGCGCTCGATGCCATCGTTGCGGCGGGCCGGACGACCGGCAAGCCGGCCTTTCCGGTGGCATCTCTGCCCGAAAACTTCGATGAGGACCGCGCCATCGCGATGATCGCGAATGGCGTGGCGCCGTTGATGGGGCTCGACGCTGCGCTGGGGGCGATCAAGGCCGCGCAGGTTTTGCCGGGGCGTCCGGGTTGGCGTCCCGCCACTGCGACCGGCTTGCGTGAGACACGGCTTTTGGACGAAGCCGAGGGCAAGGCGCTGCTGGCTTCGGCGGGCGTCGCGGTGCCACGCTCGGTGTCCGGGGGCACGCTTGGTGAGGTGCGCGCACGCGCCGGCGATCTGGCGGCGCCTTATGCGCTCAAGGGGCTCGGGTTTTCGCACAAGACCGAGGCCGGGGCGGTGCGGCTGGGATTGCCGACGCTCGACGGGCAGGAGGAAATGCAGGGCGCCACCGGATATCTTGTCGAGGAGATGATCGAAGGGGCGGTTGCCGAGGTTCTTCTGGGACTGCGCCGCGATCCGGTCTATGGGGTGACGCTGACGGTTGGCCTTGGGGGCGTTTCGGCCGAACTTCTGGCCGACACGGTAACGATGGTCTGGCCGGTCGATGCCGAAGAGATCGCGGCAGAGACCCGGCGCCTGAGGCTGTGGCCCTTGCTTGACGGCTATCGTGGCCGCCCGCGCGCCGATATGGCCGCGGTTGCCGATATTGCCTGCCGGCTTGGACGGCTGATGGAAGAACGCGCGGAAATCGAGGAGATCGAGATCAACCCCATTCTGGTCCGCGAAGCGGGATCGGGGGCGGTTGCGGTCGATGCTTTGGTCAGGGAGGCCCAGTGATGGCGAAGATGGAGATGCGAAGCGAGGGACCGGTCCGGACACGGGTTGAGGGTGGCATTCTGGAGGTGACGCTCGACAGGCCCAAGGCCAATGCGATCGATCTTGCGACAAGCCGGATCATGGGCTTGACCTTCCGCGATTTTCGCGACGATGACAGCCTTCGCGTCTGCATCCTGCGTGCGGAGGGAGAAAAGTTCTTTTGCCCCGGATGGGACCTGAAGGCGGCGGCCGATGGCGATGCGGTCGACGGGGATTACGGGGTTGGCGGGTTCGGCGGCCTTCAGGAATTGCCGAACCTCAACAAGCCGGTGATCGCCGCGGTCAACGGCATCTGCTGCGGCGGCGGGCTGGAACTGGCGCTGTCGGCGGACCTGATCCTGGCTTCGGACAACGCGACCTTCGCCTTGCCGGAAATCCGTTCGGGCACCGTGGCCGATGCGGCCTCGATCAAGCTGCCGAAGCGCATTCCCTATCACGTGGCGATGGACCTTTTGCTGACCGGGCGCTGGTTTGACGCCGACGAGGCGTTGCGCTGGGGGATATTGAAGGAAATAACCACTCCGGCCACCCTGTTGCCCAGGGCATGGGACCTCGCGCGTCTGCTCGAAAGCGGACCGCCACTGGTTTACGCCGCCATCAAGGAAGTGGTGCGCGAAGCCGAGGACATGCGGTTTCAGGATGCGCTCAACCGTATCACCAAGCGCCAGATGGCGACGGTCGACCGGCTTTATTCCTCAGAGGATCAGCTGGAAGGCGCGCGGGCCTTTGCCGAAAAGCGCGATCCGGTCTGGAAGGGGCGCTGAGCGCCAGTAACAGAACCCGGATGAGGATTTGGTGGAGCAGATCGGGATCGAACCGACGACCTCGTCATTGCGAACGACGCGCTCTCCCAACTGAGCTACTGCCCCGCACCGGCTGCTGATTTGGCGCAGGCACCGCCTGTTGTCAAGCCGAAGGGGTGCCTTGGGCCGCGAAAAATGCGGCCCAAGGGTAGTCCCGGCGGTTGGCACGAACGAGGGGACTGCGCCGCCGGGATGTTCGGGATCAGGCGCCAAGCGCGCCGCTGCGGAACATGAGCCCGGCCGCGACCGCGCCGAGGACCGGCGCGACGATGAAGAGCCAGAGCTGCGAAAGCGCAGTGCCGCCAACGAAGATCGCGGGCCCGATCGAACGGGCAGGGTTGACCGACACTCCGGTCACGTTGATCCCCACAAGGTGGATGGCGACAAGGGCAAGGCCAATGGCCAGCCCCGCCATGCCCGCCGGGGCGGCTGCCGAGGTCGAACCGAGAATGACCGTCATGAAGAGGAATGTCGCCACCAGTTCGAACACGAAGGCCGCGCCCATCGAATATTCCCCAAGGTAGCCCGCGCCCCACCCGTTCTGTCCAAGGCCGTTCGCGGCCACGGAATAGTCGGCCTTTCCGCCCGCGATCAGCATCAGGACAAGGGCGCCAGCGATGGCGCCGGCCACCTGAGCGACGATGTAGCCGATGGCTTCGGGCAGCGCCATGCGCCCGGCGGCGACCGCGCCGAGCGAAACGGCCGGGTTGATATGGCAGCCCGAGACCGGCCCGATCGCATAGGCCATGCCGAGCAGCGCGAGCCCGAAGGCAAAGCTGATTCCGGTCAGTCCGATGTCGCCGCCCGCGATGACCGCCGCGCCGCATCCAAACAGGACCAGTGTGAATGTGCCGATAAATTCGGCGAGTTGCTTACTCATGATCTGTCCCTTCATCTACCGGACCCGGCCGAACACGACCGCGCCTGTGCCGGTATCAGGCTGTAGTCCGGCATGAAGAAAAAGGGGAAAACGCGGCTATCCTTCCCGGCTTTCGGAAACCATAGGTGGCCGAGCGCCCGCGCTCAGCGGGCGTTCTCTCGCAGGAAAGCCGAAATTTCGCTGGCCGGGCGTGCACCGGGAAGACGGGCAACCTCGCGTCCCTTGCGCCACAGGATCAGAAGCGGAATGCCCCGGATGCCAAGGCGTTGCGACACCTTGGGAAAGTCTTCGGTGTTGATCTTGGCAAAGCGCGCCGTGGTGCCGGCGGCCTGTGCCGCCTTGGCAAACTCTGGTGCCATCATCCGGCAGGGGCCGCACCAGGGCGCCCAGTAATCGACGATCAGCGGCAGGTCATCGCCTCTGGTCGCCTTGTCATGCGCGGCAAGGTCAAGTTCGGCGACCTTGCCCGAGATCAGCACATCACCGCAGACCGCGCATTTCGGCGCATCCTGCAAACGGTTCGCCGGAAAGCGGTTCATCTGCCCGCAGGCGGTACAGGTCAGTTTGATCGGGTCGGCCATTGTAATCTCTTCGCTGCCACGCCCGTCATATCGGGGGTCACTGCCGCCAGAACAAGGGTGACGGAAGCGGTTTCAAAGAAGATCCTCCTCTTCACCGGTAACGTCGATCCCCAGCGCCTCGAGCCCGGCCTCAAGGTTTTCGGCCAGATGCGGCATGCCCATCAGATAGTCCTCGGTCGGGATCGTCGCCTCGGCACGCGACGTGGCCACGGCTTCGTCGAACTCCCCGGCCTCGAAACTGCCGCGCCCGATCCAGGCGATGGCGGTCAGCTCGGCCTTGTCGTCATCGTTCAGCCCGGCGATGAAGTCGCGCAGCTCCGCCTCGCCCGCGCCCCTTTCGCGCCTAAGAAATATCACCTGAACGACGGTTGCGGCGGCAATCTCGGGCATGTGGCACCTCCTCTGATTCGATCATGTCCAATCGAAGCGCGGCGCAACGGCCCTTGCCTTGCTCAGGATCAAAAACGCGGTCACTCGCCGCGCGGGAAGCGCTTGCTTTCCTCAAGCACGTTCAGGTCCATGTGGTTGCNNGTTGCGCATGTAGCGTTCCGAGGCCTTCAGCAGCGGCTGATAATCCCACGGAAAGTAGTTGCCGTTCCGCAGCGCCTCATAGACGATCCAGCGCCGGGCCTGACTTTGCCGGACCTCTTCGTCGAACCGGCCAAGATCCCAGCGCGCTTCGGATCTGGCGCGAAGCGAGGCCAGCGTTCCCGCATGGGCCGGGTCGGGGGCAAGGTTCGTCAGTTCATGCGGATCGGCGTCAAGATCAAACAATTGATCGGGGTCGAGCGCGCAGCGGTTGTATTTCCACCGCCCGTAGCGCAGCGAAACGAGCGGCGCATAGGACGCCTCGGCCGCATATTCGATCATCACCGGCGCGGTGCGGTCGCGTCCTTTGGCCGTAGGAATAAGGCTTTCGCCATCGGTCCATGGCATGACCGCGTCCATGCTGACGCCCGCCAGATCGCAAAGCGTCGGCGTCACGTCGATCGTCGAGACCGGCGTGTCGATGCGCCGGGGTTCCAGACCCGGCGCGGCGATCATCAGGGGCACGCGCGACGAGCCTTCGAAGAAGTTCATCTTGAACCATAGGCCCCGTTCGCCCAGCATGTCGCCGTGATCCGAGACAAAGAGGATCACGGCCTCTTGCCGGGTCGTCTCGAGCGCCTCGAGGATCCCCGCGATCTTGTCGTCGAGATAGGAGATATTGGCGAAGTAGGCCCTGCGCGAGCGGCGGATGTCTTCCTCGGTGATCGTGAAGTTGCGCCAGTCGTTGGCATCGAAGATGCGCTTCGAATGGGCGTCGTGATCCTCATATGGCATGGCGGGCACCTCTGGCAGCAGGTTCTCGCAATCCTCGTAAAGGTCCCAGTACTTCTTCCGCGCAACGTAAGGGTCGTGCGGATGGGTGAAGCTGACGGTCAGGCACCATGGGCGCCCGTCACCGCCACGGGCAAGGTCATAGACCTTGCGGGTGGCGTTGTAGGCAACCTCATCGTCGTATTCCATCTGGTTGGTGA
>JAGRDO010000050.1:12550-26914 GCA_020447005.1 Paracoccaceae bacterium | reverse complement strand
CCGTGCAACTGGTCGGGGCCGACGAAATGCATCTTGCCCGAAAGGCAGGTCTGGTATCCCGCGCGGCGCAGATGATGCGCATAGGTCGGGATGTCCGAGGCAAACTCGGCCGCATTGTCATAGACCCGCGTGCGCGACGGCAATTGCCCGGACATGAACGACGCGCGGCCCGGCGCGCAAAGCGGAGAGCCGGTATAGGCGTTGCGGAACCGGACCGAGCGTGCGGCCAGCGCCTTGAGTGTGGGTGCGTGGAGCCAGTCCGCCGGGCCATCCGGGAAAAGCGTGCCGTTCAACTGATCCACCATCAGGATAAGGATATTCGGCTGCGCTGTCATTCTTGTGCTCCTTGGTCTTTTTTGCTGCGGCAAGCATGCACCCGCCACATGGCCGGTCGCGCCCGAAAACGGCATCGCCATGCCGGGACCGTCTTGTGTTCGGCATCTTCCTGACCGAGCCTGAGCGCCGACACACGCCGATTCCGGGCGTGGCCGAGGGTCTGATATGAAAAACAAGCTGCTTCTCATCATCATCGACGGGGTGCCCTATGCCAATTGGCGCCGGTATTTCGGCAATCTGGAAGGCTGGGTTGCCGGGGGCGAGGCGAAGGTCTGGCGCATGCGTTCGGTTTTGCCGTCGACCTCGGCCAGCTGTTATGCGTCGATCCATACCGGTGTGGCGCCACAGATCCATGGCGTGACGTCCAATGAGACCATCTTTCGCCTGCGCGAGGCGGATGTGTTCTCTCAGGTCCACGGCGCGGGCGGGCGCACGGGCGCGGTTGCCCATTCCTTCTGGTCCGAGTTTTTCAACCGTGCCCCCTTCGATCCCGTGCGCGACATCGAATATGACGAACCGGGGACCAGCCCGATCAGCCACGGGCGCTTCCACACGATGACCGGCTATGGCCATGACAATCAGATGACGCCCTGCGACGCCGACCTTTTTGCCACGCTGACAATGCTTTGCGAACGTCACGGGATCGATTACGGCATGTTGCACAGCTGCACGCTCGACAGCATGGGGCACCGGTTCGGACATGACTGTATCGAGATGGATACCGCCTGCTACCGGCTGGACGGGCAACTGGCACCCTATGTCAGCCGGTGGAGGCAGGCCGGGTACGAAGTCATCGTGACCGCCGACCACGGGCAGAGCATGCGTGGCCATCACGGGGGCGCCGAAGATGAACAGCGCGACGTGGCGCTTTATTATTTCGGCCCGGCCGAAGGGATGCCCGCCGATACTTTGCTGCACCAGACCCAGCTTGCGCCGACACTGCTTGCGCGTCTCGGCGCGCCGATACCGGATTCGATGCGGGCCGATCCGTTCCTGAGCGCCTGACCCGAGGCTAGCCCGCCGAAGGGTGGATGACGGGCGCGTACCCTGCGCGCAGGACCGCAAGCATGGGCGCGGGCGTCAGGACCCTGACTGTGCCTTTGGTCGGGCAGGGCAGGGCCGCCCCGTACCCGGCAGGTGAAAATGGCCAAAGCGACCCCTTCCACTTGAGGCAGGCGCCATTTTCGCCGGTCAGAAAGGCGCCGTCGGGAAGGCTGGATATCCGGGCTTCGATCACCCGCTTTCGCCGGGTTCCGGCCTCGGTCCGGGCCTCATGCAGGCAGCCGTCAATGGCGGGTACGCGGGTGTCGGCGGAAAGGCCGGCGGCGCTCCATGCGGCGCGAAACCGGTTGTAGTCGGCGCGCCGGTATTCGGCGCAGGGCCGGTGCCCGGCCGCCAGCGCAACCGCCTCGTCAAGGAAGAAAAGGCGCGTATAGGTGCCGGGCTTTACCAGCGGATCGGGCGGGCGGCGGTTCCTGAACGACAGCACGCAGCAGATCCACGCCTTGCCGGCATATGGTCGTCTCAGCCGGCCCTGCGCATCATGCAGAATGCCGCGATTTCCCATGAAGAGGCCACGTCCGGGATGGGCGGTGATTTCCGCATCGGGCCCGACCCGGTTCCTGATCGCCATCACCGCATCCGCAACGCGCCGTCAAGGCGGATCACCTCTCCGTTCAGATAGCCGCAATTGACGATGAATGCCGCAAGCTGGGCGAATTCCTCCGGCTTTCCAAGGCGTCGGGGAAAGGTGACGTCCGCCGCCAGCCCGTCCTGCACGTCCTGAGGAAGCCCGCGCAGCATCGGCGTTGCGAAGATCCCGGGCGCGATGGCGCAGACGCGGATGCCAATCCCGGCAAGATCGCGGGCGACGGGCAAGGTCATGCCCGCGATCCCCGCCTTGGATGCGGCATAGGCGGCCTGACCCTTTTGGCCGTCATATGCCGCGATCGAGGCGGTATTGACGATGACGCCGCGTTCGGGTCCCTCGTTTTCGGCCATCACGGCGGCGGCAAGGCGCATCATGTTGAAACTGCCGACAAGATTGATGTCGATCGTCCGTTTGAACGTCCCAAGGGCATGGGGCCCGTCGCGGCCCAGGGTCTTTTCGCCCGTCACGATGCCCGCGCAATTGATCAAGGCATCGATGCGGCCCATCTTTTCCTTCGCGCCGGTGATCGCGGCCGCGGCCGAGGCTTCGTCCGTGACATCGGCCTCGGCGAAATGGGCACCGATGCTGTCGGAAAACTCCGCGCCCGCTGCCGCCCGGTCGACAATTGTGACCTTCGCGCCCTGACGGCGGAAATATTCGGCCGTCGCCGCCCCCAGTCCCGAAGCCCCGCCGGTAACAACCGCCGCTATCTGTGCCAGTTCCATCTTTTCAACCTGAAATGAACATATGTTCAATACTTAGGCGCGGCCATGCCTGCCGTCCAGAGCAAGAATGGCCCCGGCCCGATGACGGCATCAGACTGCGCCCGGCGGTTCCGCAGGGACGGGCATCACGGTGATACCCGTCTTGGGGGCGCTGCAGGGACCGGTTTCAGACCCTCCACGCAAAGGGGCCGCCGCTAAAGGCCGTGCCTTGCACGGCGAGCTGTCGTCTCTTTTTTGCTAGAACCGCCCCGACGCACCGCCGCCATCCGAACGGCCGCCGCCCCTCGGCCCGGCGTCATCGCGCGGACGATCCTTCGCCGCCCTGCGGGCCTGGCGGTCATCGTCGCTGTCGCGCCGGCGCTGCGTATCGTGCCCCCCGGTGGGGCGAGGGTCGCCAATTCGGGCGCGCCGTCTGCGCATGATGATGCCAAGCAGAACGATGGCGCCCATTCCGCCCAGCGCATACTTGATCGTATTGCCTTTCGGATCGGCGGCCTTGTCGGTGCGTCCCGCAGTCCCGGCCCGCGCATCCCTGTGGGCGATGATCCGTTCCTCGATCGCGGGCAAGGCGACACCGATGGCGCTGGCATATTGGCCGCTTGCCAATGCCGGGTTCACCTGTCGGTTCAGGATATCCTGCGCCGTGACATCGTAGCCCTGCCCGTAGGCGGCGCCCAGGACGAGGGCGGTTTCACGCTCTGAGACCGCGATCAGCAGCATCAATCCGTTGTTCCGGTCGCCCGCACCCACACCCCAGGCGTTGAACAGGTCGCGGCCGAAGGCCCGGATCGACCCCGCATGCGGCATCGAGGCAAGGTCGGGCAAGGTCACAACCATCATTGACGCCCCGGTCCGGGACTGGAGCGCTTGCAGATCGATATCGAGTCGCGTTTTTTCGGCGTCCGAGAGGACAGCCGCAAAATCCGCAAGATGGCCATCGGGTGGCGGCGGAAGATCTTCGGCCATTACGGTGCCGATCATGGCCAACACCCACAAAACCGCCGCCCGGGCGATGGTCATACTCATAAACCGACCTCCTGCACCTTGCTGACCCGGCATTCCTCTTGATGCGCCGGCCAGGAATTCCCTGATTTGACTATTCGGACACAGAAGGCAACTATCGCGAAAAAATGTCAGGTAGTAACTGTTTTTTCTAAAAGATTGTGGGATTGGTATGCGGGTAGCGAACCGGGCTGACGCATTTCGTGCCCCCTCGGTTCGAATGTAAAGGAGCATGAAGATGCTATCACGATTGGGCGCGTTGCTTGCCTTTTTCCTGTTTGCGACGTTCGGGCTGTCCGCCTGCGTTTCCAGCTTTCAAACGAATTACGGTCACGCGGTTCCCGCGGAAACGTCCAGGCTCTGGCACGTTTCGGATGTCAAGGTTGACGTGCCCAAGACGTTGACCGTGTCCGAGCAGAAGTCGATCTTTCCGTTCGCGGATATCGTCTGGCGCGAAGACCCGCCCGGGGATCGCCGTCAGCAGGTTGGCAAGATCATCGCGGATGCAGCGCGCAAGGGCGCGGCGGGCCTTCATGGCAGCCGCCCGGTGCGGTTGGACATCGTCGTGAGCAGATTCCATGCGCTTACCTTCGAAGCCGAGGCGAAGCTGTCGCGGTCGGGCGTCCACAACATCGATTTTACCGTCACCGTCGTCGATGCGCGCACAGGCGAGGTTCTCGCAGGGCCCGAGGCGGTCGAGGCCGCGTTACCGGCACTTGCGGGAACCGAGATGATCGAAGCCCGGCTTCGCGGTGAAAGCCAGAAGTCGCAGATATCCGATCATCTCGTGAAGGTTTTCGCCGGCTGGCTTGGTGTCGGGCCTGATCCGCGCGAGAAATTCACCCGCCTTGGCGGGTAGGCGACGTATCGGAACCACGGGGTACAGGAATGCCGGCGCCGCCCGGCCCGGAGGGGCTGGACGGCGCGCGCCGCGACTGCTACTTGGGTGGCATGAGAAAACACGGCACCATCTGCATCTGCTGCATTACCGGCTGACGTAAGTCAGGCGGGCCGTTCTTTTCGTTTTTTTCGAACCGAGAGACTGCTAAGCCCGCCGCCGGGACGCGTGCGCAAGGGACAACAGGCATGACCGAGATCAGGCTCACCAATACGAAGACCCGCAAGAAAGAGGTCTTCGCCCCCATCGATCCGGAAAACGTGCGGATGTACGTCTGCGGGCCGACGGTCTATGACCGCGCCCATATCGGCAATGCGCGGCCCGTGATCGTCTTTGACGTGCTGTTCCGGCTTCTGCGCCATGTCTATGGCGAGGAATACGTCACCTATGTCCGCAACTTCACCGACGTTGACGACAAGATCAACGCCGAGGCGCAGCGCCGCAAGGACGCGGGCGATCCGCGCACGCTCGAGGAACTGATCCGCGAGCGCACGGACGAGACGATCCGCTGGTATCACGACGACATGAATGCGCTTGGCAACCTTGCACCCACGCAAGAGCCGCGCGCCACCGAGTATGTCGGCCAGATGATCGCCATGATCGCCGATCTGATCAGGCGGGGCCATGCCTATGAGAAGGCGGGTCACGTCCTCTTTCGTGTCCGCTCATATGAAGCGTATGGCAAGCTTTCGGGCCGGTCTGTCGACGACATGATCGCCGGCGCGCGGGTCGAGGTTGCGCCCTTCAAGGAAGATCCGATGGACTTTGTCCTCTGGAAACCGTCGACCGACGACCTGCCGGGCTGGGAAAGCCCGTGGGGCAGGGGGCGGCCGGGCTGGCATATCGAATGCTCGGCCATGAGCCGTGAGCTTTTGGGCGAAAGCTTTGACATCCACGGCGGCGGCATCGACCTGCAATTCCCGCACCACGAAAACGAGATCGCGCAGTCGATGTGCGCCCACCCGGACGCGGATTTCGCGAGATTCTGGCTGCATAACGAGATGTTGCAGGTCGAGGGCAAGAAGATGTCGAAATCGCTCGGGAACTTCTTCACGGTCAGGGATCTGCTGGACAAGGGGGTGCCGGGCGAGGTGATCCGCTTCGTGTTCCTGTCCACCCATTATTCCAAACCGATGGACTGGACGGAAGAGAAGGCGAAGCAAGCCGCGCGAACGCTGCGCAAGTGGCGGGAAATGACCGAAGGCGTAAACGTCGCCGGGAATGTCCCTTTGCCGGTTTTGCAGGCATTGGCCGATGACCTGAACACCGCCGGCGCACTTGCCGAATTGCATGGATTTGCGCGCGACGGTCAGGTGGATGAGTTGAAGGCCGGCGCAGCACTTCTTGGGTTGCTGGGTGACAATCTGGGTGCCTGGGCCAAGGCACCGGGCATCGTTCTTGATGCCTTTGCCGAACGGCTTGGCGCCTTGCGTGAAACCGCGCGCGAAACGAAAGATTATGTGGCAGCGGATTCCTATCGCGATGCGCTGATCGCCGCAGGAGTCTCGGTTTCGATTGCAAAAGACGGTATTGTTCTTGCAGCAGGACCCGATATTGACCTTGCCAAGCTGAAGGCCCTGAAATGAGCTTCTCTGCAATCCAAGCCTTACCGCATTGGCCCGGCGCCCGGCCCGCGCGGGGAGGGCGTGAAGCGCCCGCCCCGTGGGGGGGCGGGGCGGTCGCTGTGCGCGGCAGGGCCGCGCGCGAGGTCAGTGGCGGGTCGGGAGCGAACCGTTTCGCAGGCGAACCGGGACGTTATGGGCAGAACGCAGTCCCGGACTTGATCCGGGACCTCTGGATCGGCCAAGAGGCCCCGGATCAAGTCCGGGGCTGCGGAGGCGCCATATGACCCGTGAACGCCTTTACCTTTATGACACCACGCTCCGCGACGGGCAGCAGACGCTGGGCGTCCAGTTCTCCGTTGCCGAAAAGCGCCAGATCGCGGAAGCCCTCGACGCTCTCGGCATCGACCATATCGAAGGCGGCTGGCCCGGTGCCAACCCGACCGACAGCGAGTTCTTCGAAAACCGCCCCGAGACGCGCGCCACCTTCACCGCCTTTGGAATGACCAAGCGCGCCGGGCGTTCGGCCGAAAACGATGACGTGCTGGCCGCGGTGCTGAATGCCCGCACGCCTGCCGTCTGCCTTGTCGGCAAGACCCATGACTTCCACGTCACCAAGGCGCTTGGCGTCACGCTCGACGAAAACTGCGACAACATCCGTGCATCGGTCGCGCATTGCGTGGCCAAGGGGCGCGAGACCTTGTTCGACGCCGAGCATTTCTTCGACGGCTACAAGGCCAACCCGGATTATGCGATCCGCTGCCTGAACGCCGCCGCAGAGGCTGGCGCCCGCTGGATCGTGCTCTGCGACACCAATGGCGGCACTTTGCCCGCGGAAGTCGGCCGCATCACCGAAAAGGTCATCGCCGCCGGCATTCCCAGCGACCGCCTTGGCATTCACACCCACAACGACACCGAAAACGCGGTCGCGGCGACCCTTGCCGCCGTCGATGCCGGTGCGCGCCAGATTCAGGGCACGCTGAACGGCCTTGGTGAACGCTGTGGAAACGCCAATCTCACGGCGCTTATCCCGACGCTTCTTTTGAAGGAACCCTATGCGAGCCGCTTTGATACAGGCGTCACGGCGGCGGCGCTGAAGCACCTTACCCGGGTCAGCCGGATGCTCGACGACATCCTGAACCGTGTGCCCCTTCGCAGCGCCGCCTATGTCGGCGCCTCGGCCTTCGCGCATAAGGCGGGCCTTCATGCCAGCGCGATCCTGAAGGACCCGGCGACCTATGAACATGTCGACCCCGCCATCATCGGCAATGAGCGGATCATCCCGATGTCGAACCAGGCCGGGCAGTCGAACCTGCGTACCCGCCTTGCCGGTGCGGGGATCACCGTCCCCGCGCGCGACCCCGCCCTGGCGCGGATCCTCGAGGTCATCAAGGAGCGCGAGGATCAGGGCTATGCCTATGACGGCGCGCAGGCCTCGTTCGAACTTCTCGCCCGTCGGGAACTGGGGCTTCTGCCGGAATTCTTCGAAGTCAAACGCTATCGGGTGACGGTCGAGCGGCGCAAGAACAAGCGCGACCGCATGGTGACGCTGTCCGAAGCCGTTGTCGTCGTGAAGATAGGCGGCCAGAAGGTGCTTTCGGTCAGTGAAAGCATGGATGAAAGCGGAAGCGACCGCGGCCCCGTGAATGCGCTTTCCAAGGCGCTGGCCAAAGACCTTGGCCCCTATCAGTCGGCGATTGACGACATGAAGCTTGTGGATTTCAAGGTGCGTGTCACGCAGGGCGGCACCGAAGCCGTGACCCGGGTCATCATCGACAGCGAAGATGGCGCAGGACATCGCTGGTCGACCGTGGGTGTCAGCCCCAACATCGTCGATGCCTCTTTCGAGGCGCTTCTCGATGCGATCATCTGGAAACTCGTCCACGATGGTGTCACGCCGCCATGAGCTGGCAGGATTGTGCCGCGCTGGTTGAAACGGGCGATCCGGCGCGCTTCGCCGCGACCATGGCGGCGCCCGTTTCGGCCCGGGCGCGGCTCATGCCGCTCTATGCCGCAAATCTTGAAATCGCGCGTGCGCCCTGGGCCGCCTCGGATCCCGTCATCGGCGAGATGCGTTTGCAATGGTGGATCGACACGATCGATGATCTTTCCGCCGGTGGGGTGAGGCCCGGACATCCGGTTACCGAAGCCCTGGCCCCCATGCTGGTCGAACATGCCGGTCTGTCCCGATTGCTTGGCGATATCGCCGAAGCAAGACGGCGGGATTGCTGGGCGGAACCCTTCGCCGACCGCGCCGAACTTGAAAGCTACATCGACGCCACGGCCGGCAATCTCATGTGGGCGGCCGCCGGCGTGCTTGGCGCGGGGCCGGAGGATGAGGCAACGGTGCGCCTGTTTGCGAATGCGGCCGGGATGGCGGCCTATTTTCTTGCCGCGCCCGAGCTTGCCGCACGTGGCAGGCACCCCTTGGTCTTCGCCGACAGGGACATGCTCCGCGATCTTGCAGATGCCGGACTATCGGCGATACGCCGGGCCCGTGCCGCCCGGCCGCGCCGCGCGGTGCTGCCCGCTTTCTGGACGGGTGCGGAGGCCGAAGCGGTGCTTGGACAGGTTGCGGCCGACCCGACCCGGATCGAGGCCGGCCGGCTCGGCCGCTCGCCCCTGGCGGGCAAACTCGCGCTGGCAAGACGGGTCATGATGCGTACGGTCTGACGCTTCCACCCTTCTGGCGAGGATACGGATGGCCGGGTCCGGGTTCGGTCCCGGCGCACCGCCGTTCCCTTGTCAGGCCCGGGCCCCGGGACGCATCACCAGCCAGATCAGCGACCCGCCGGCAAGGACCAGGAACGGCAACATGGCGATATTCACGGCCTGCCACCCAGCGATGACGCTGGTCCCCGAGCAATTCATCAAGCCACCCGAGGCGAGCGAAGCGAAGGTAACCCCGCCGAAAACAACCAGATCGTTGATGCCCTGAATGCGGCCGCGTTCCTCGGGTGCGTGGGCGGAGGACAGCAAGGCCGTCGCGCCGATGAAGCCAAAGTTCCAGCCGATACCCAGAAGGACAAGCGCGACAAAGAACTGCTCCAGCGCGACACCCGAAAGGGCAACGGCGCCGGCGCCGGCCAGAATGGCCAGACCGGTGCCCATGATCGCGGGTGCGCCGAAGCGCGCGATCAGGTGTCCGGTAAAGAAGGAAGGCACGAACATCGCCAGAACATGTGCGCTGACGACATCGGCGGCATTCGCCTTTTCGTATCCGCAGCCGACGACGGCCAGCGGCGTGGATGTCATGACCAGGTTCATGAGCGCATAGCTGACCATGGCACAGATGATCGCGACGGCGATCTTCGGGTCGCGCAACATCTCGGCCCGGCTGCGGCCTTGCGGGACCTCGCCCGGCTGGCGGGCCGGCGGGCGTGGAATGTCGAGAAAAAGAAAAAGCGCCGCGCCAAGGATATTGATCGCGATGACCGCCAGATAGGTGCCAAGGAACGTGACGGCCAGAGAGTCGGTCGTCGCCTTCACAAGCTGCGGCCCCAGAATGGCCGACACGAGCCCGCCGGCCATGACCCATGATATCGCCTTGGGCCGGAAGGCGTCCGAGGCGGTATCGGCGGCGGCAAAACGATAGAACCCCTGGGCCGACATGTAGATGCCGGTCAGCAGAGACCCGGCGAGGAACAGCGGGAAGGACGCATAATATAGCCCGGCAGCGCCCACCGCGCTGCCAAGGGCGCCACCCGCCGTCCCGATCCAGAACCCCGCCCGGCGACCGAACCGCGCCATGAGCGCGGACATCGGAGTTGCCGTCAGCATAGAGCCGAGCACGATCATCGAAATCGGCAATGTCGCCAGACAGGGGGTCGGCGACAGCATCTGCCCGGCCAGCCCGCCGATGGTAAAGATCATCGGCATCTGCGCCCCGAGAATGGCCTGCGCCATGATCAGGACAATCACGTTGCGCCGCGCACGGGCAGAATAGTCGGGCAGGGGGGCGGTCACTTCCATCTGATCTGATTGGCCTTTCTGCCGAATTTGCGCAAGCTCGCGCTTGTCACCGGTACAATTTGTGCGACCCGGGCGGGGTTATTGATCGGGGGGCACAAGGCCAAGCCCGCGAAGATAAATGCCGATCCCGCTTTCCAGAAGATCTTCGGGCGGGAAAGGCGCGCGCGATCCGGGTGCCCCGCGCGAAAACAGTTCGACCACACCGTGGCTGAGCGCCCAGATATGGGCCGCGAACATCGCCGCGGGCGGCCTGCGGCCAGCCGGGATATGCTGAGACAATGTTTCGGCGGCGCGCATCAGCACAGCGCGCGCGCGTTCCGCGGCCAGCGAAAGTTCGGGGTTCGCGTTCAGGGAAATGCCGCTTTCGAACATCGCCATGTAATGACCGGGGAATTTTCGGGCGAACGCAAGATAGGCGCGGCCGGTTGCCTCGAAAGCCGCCAGCGCCGACGGACGGCCGCCGTTATATGCGTGCTCCATCAGATCGGCGAACATCTCGAACCCCTGCCGGGCGATTTCCATGACAAGGTCATCGCGGCCGGCAAAGTGCCGATAGACCGCCGCCGGCGTGACCCCGGCCGATTTTGCGGCGTCCGACAGCGTAAAGCCCTGCGGGCTTTGCTTTTCGATAAGCTCCAGGGTGGCGTCGATCAGCGCCTGGCGCAGATTGCCATGATGGTAACCGCGCTTAGACATGCAGCAGTTCGGGCCCCGCACAGATTTTACGGTCGATCTTGCCGATGGCTTTCATGTCGCGGCCTGCATAGTCGATGGCGGAAAGAACCGTCTGGATCGCCGCAATCCGGGCGCGCGCCTTGTCATCGGCCCGGATCAGCGTCCAGGGCGCGCGCTTGCTATGTGACCGTGTCAGCGTATCGCTGATCGCCGAAGAATATTCGTCCCACTTCTTCAGCCCTTCGACGTCGATCCAGCTCAGCTTCCATTGCTTCAGCGGATCCTTTTCGCGCTTGAGGAAGCGTCGCAACTGTTCCGCGCGCCCGACATTCAGCCAGAGCTTGACCAGCACGATCCCTTCATCGACCAGCATCCGTTCGTATTCCGGCAACTGACGGAAGAACAGTTCGCGCTGGTCGGGCGTACAAAAGCCGAAGACATGTTCGACGACCCCGCGGTTGTACCAGGACCGGTCAAAAAGCGCGATTTCGCCCGCGGCGGGAAGCCAGTCGATGTAGCGTTGGAAATACCACTGGCTGGCCTCGCGCTCGGTCGGCTTCGGCAACGCCACGATATAGGCGCTGCGCGGATTGAGGTTTTCGCGCACCCGCTCGATGGCGCCGCCCTTGCCTGCGGCGTCGCGCCCCTCGAAAAGAACGCAAAGCCGCTTTCCCTTGGTGCGCAGATCGAACTGCATCTTGACCAGTTCGACCTGTAGTGCCTTCATCTGGCGGTCATAATCCTTGCCCTTCATCTCCTGACCATAGGGATAGCTTTCCGACAGGATATCATCCTTGTCGCCATTCAGGATCGCATCGCGGATGTCTGCGGGCGCCTCGGTTTCAAGGTACTTCGTGATATCGCCGACAAAAGGAATGTCTTGCGCTTCAGTGGTCTTGTCTTTGGTCATGCGCTTTCCTCCGGGAACCCCGCGCCAGTATCGCGATCCGGACGGCGGTTGCAATTGCCGTCAAAGAAAGGGGTGAGGCCGGGAACCTCTCTGATGTCAGCCGCGCAGATCCGTCATTTCCTGACCGATCCTCGCGATGTCGAACGGTGTCGTCAGGTAGATTTCGCTGATCCAGTTCGTGTAGAGCAGATGCGCGTGGCTCCGCCAGCGGTTCAGCGGGGTCTTGGCCGGGTCGTCGTCGGGATAGTAGTTTTTCGGCACGTTGATCGTCGCGCCTTCCCCGACATCGCGGTCGAATTCTTCCTTCAGTGTTCCACTGTCATATTCGAAGTGATTGAAGATATAGAGCGCCCGATGCGCGGGATCCTCGACAAGGCAGGGGCCGACTTCATCCGAGCCCAGAAGGGTCCGCAATCCGTTCGCGCCGTCGATCTCATCCTGCCGCATTTCTGTCCACCGGCTGACCGGAATGACGAAATCATCCGAAAATCCACGCAGATAGCATGAGGACGGCGAAAGGTTGCGATGCCGGAAACAGCCGAACGCCTTGTGATCGAGCATGTGTTTTCCGACCCCGTGGAAATGGTGGATCATCGCCATTCCACCCCAGCACACCCCGAACGTCGAATGCACATTCGTCTGGGTCCAGTCCATGACTTCGGTCAGTTCGTCCCAATAGGTGACTTCCGAGAAGGGCAGATGTTCGATCGGCGCGCCGGTGATGATCAGCCCGTCGAACTTTTCGCCCTTCACCTCCTGAAACGGACGGTAGAATTCTTCCATGTGATCGGCGGCGGTGTTGCGGGCCTGATGTTCGCTCATGCGGATCAGGTGCAGATCGATCTGCAAGGGGGTCGCGCCGATCAAGCGGGCAAACTGGTTTTCCGTCTGGATCTTCTTGGGCATCAGGTTCAGAAGCCCGATCTTCAGCGGGCGGATATCCTGATGCGCCGCGCGGTCCGGCGCCATCACCATCACGCCTTCCTTCGACAGGATGTCAAAGGCCGGAAGGGTGCGTGGCAGGGTAATGGGCATGGGCGGCTCCTCAGGAAGATCGGGATTTAGGCGGATTTTCTCCGCTTCTCAAGGGCAACGGCGATCAAGTCTTCGAAATCAGCCGCGGAACGAACCTTCGCGGCGTCCTCGGCGCGGACGGATATGCCCCAGTTCCGCGCCATCGCCCGATAAAGCGGCGTGCGATGGGCAAGCGCGCGGGCATAGGTGAAGCGGATGAAGAGATCGGGATCAACCTGATCTTCTTTCAGATTGTTTTCGCTCAGATATTCCCCCCAGGTCGCGGTCAGGAAATCGGCGCGGTAGGACATCGGCTTGGGCGCCTTGTCAAAGCGGCGGATCAGGTCTTCGGTATGTGCGTCGCTTCCTTCGATCCAGACCATCAGCAGGTGCCGCGACAGAAGCGAAAGGACCCGATCCTGACCGTCTTCAGGATCCACCCATTCGCAGATCGACCCCCCGGTATCGCAGATGAAATGGGGATAACCGTAGACCGAGCGGCTTCTGTCGATGAAATGCGGTGTGTCGAGAAGGGCCGCGATCTCGGCATGCCGGAACTGTTCCTGGCGCCGGCGGTATTCGTCGATGGGCACGCCGCCCTTGGCGGGGTCTCCGGGTTTTCCCAGATAGGATGAGACCGGGGAAAGATCATTGAAAGTGATGTTCGAGGTGATGTGAACGGAATCCGTCATCAGAAGTTCGCGCAACAGCGGAACCTTCATCGCCTCGCGCTTGAAGTTGTCGGCAATGTGTTCGCCCATATAGCGCGTGCCGATGCGATAATCGATCGAGTAGTGAAACCAGTCGCCGCTGCTTCGCAGAAGATTGGAAACATGCGTCTTGCCCAGGCCGGACATGCCGAAAAGCAGCACACGTTTTTGCGGGGCGTTCCCCCAGTCGGCTGCCGATTCATAGATCATGACGCATCATTCCCTTGCCATTCGCGCCTGACTAGACGGAACGCTTTCGGATTTCATCATCTTTTTGCACTGCGATCCTGCGCGGGCAGGGGGCGGAAAATGAAAGACCACGCCGGATTGCGCCGGCGTGGTCCAAACCGAGATGGCCTTCGATTACTCGGCGGCGTCTTCGTCCTGACCGGCAGCACCGATGTCGTCGAAAAGCTCGGCAATCTCGAAATCGGCTGCGGCTTCTTCTTCGGCGGCAAGTTCCTGAATGCTCTTGCCCGAGGCCTGAAGCTCGGCCTCTTCGCTTGAACGGGCGACGTTCAGCATGATCTTGGCCGAAACTTCGGGGTGCAGGATCACTTGAACCTCGTGCAGGCCCAGATACTTGATCGGGCGGGTCAGCACGACCTGCTTGCGATCGACGCTGAAGCCTTCGGCCTCGGCAGCGTCGGCGGCATCCCGGGTCGTGACCGACCCGTAGAGAGCGCCGGCATCGGACGCCGAGCGAATCACGACGAAAGTCTGACCGTCGAGCTTTTCGGCCACGGCGGCGGCCTCTTTCTTCGTTTCGAGGTTCTGCGCCTCAAGCTGTGCCTTGCGGCCCTCGAAGCTCTTGATGTTGTCGGCCGACGCGCGCAGAGCCTTGCCCTGAGGCAAAAGGAAATTGCGTGCATATCCGTCGCGGACCTTCACGACTTCGCCCATCTGGCC
>JAGRDO010000050.1:0-12392 GCA_020447005.1 Paracoccaceae bacterium | reverse complement strand
CGCGCTCGGAAATGTAGCGCTGCAGAAGACGCACGTCCTTGTAGTCGATCGCCGGAGCGTTCTCGCCCGAGAAGGGGCAGACCTTGCGGCGGCGGAAAAACGGTTTGTTCGCCATGTCTTGGGTTCCTTTCCTAATGCCGGTGATCAGCGACGCTCGCGACGTTCGCCGCGGTCCCCGCGGTCGTCACGCTTTTGCATCTGGGCCGAGGGGCCATCCTCGTGCTTGTCGACCTTGATCGACATCACGCGCATGACGTCATCATGCAGACGGGCGAGGCGCTCCATCTCCTGCACGGCGGCCGAAGGCGCGTCGGTGCGGATATAGGCGTAATGACCCTTGCGGTTCTTGTTGATCTTGTAGGCCATCGTCTTGACGCCCCAATACTCATGATCGACGACCTTGCCGCCGTTATCGGTGAGGATGGTGGAGAAATGTTCGATGAGGCCTTCGGCCTGCGCGTTGGAAAGGTCCTGACGCGCGATGAGGACATGCTCATAAAGCGGCATGCATACTCCTATCAGTCTCAGGCGGCTTCATAGGCGGGCGACCCCTTCCGCTGCCCGCCACGAGAGGCTACGCCGGTTCCCGTGAATGCGGAAGGATGCGGCCTTATAGGCGAATGCCGGCCGGATGCAAGGATAAAGCCGCGCCCGGTCAGAATCGCAGGATCAGGCGGTTTGCCGAAAGCGTGACTTCATGGCGCGACAGAAAGCTCATCCCCAGCAGGGACGTGTCGAGTTCGCCACCATTCACCACGGCAGGCACGTCCATGACGGTCACATCGCCGATTGTCAGGGCCGGAAGCGTGACCGGGGCGGTCCGCACCGTGCCGTTGGCGGTCGTCGCGCGGCCGAAATAGTTCAGCGTTTCGGGGTTCAGGCCGATGCGGCTGGCGTCGCGCTGGCTGAGGACGGTGTCGGACGCGCCGGTATCGATCACAAAGCGCAGGCGTTCGCCCGCGACCTCGGCCGTCAGGTAATAGTGCCCGTCTGCGGCGACCGGGATCTCCAGCGTCCTGCCGGAAAGGACGGGTTCATCCGGATAGGCGCTGCGGCGAATATCGCCCCAAAGCCCCGCCACAGCCACGGCACCAAGGAAAATCAGCGCCCAAACCGCGGCCTGCTGCATGGTCTTTCCCAGATTGCGGCGGTTGTGGATCAGGAAATAGCCGGCGACAACCGCCAGCAGCAGGCCCAGATAGATCAGGCGCGGCAGGTCGATGGTCTGCATCCGTCAGATCATCCCGGTGCCGCGGATTCCGTCCAGCACGAACTGCACCGAAAGGGCCGCCAGAAGCATGCCCAGAAGCCGCGTGATGACGATAACCCCGGTGCGACCCAATGCGCGCTCGATAAGATCCGCCGCAAGAAAGAAGACGAAGGAACAGGCGACAACGGCAATCATGACGCCATGGATCGCAAGAGTGTGGGCCGGACCCGAGGCGCTGGAATTGTTCACCAAAAGGATCATCGTCGTGAAGGCGCCGGGCCCCGCGATCAGCGGGGTCGCCAGCGGAAAGACCGAAGGGTCGTGATGCGGGTCGGCATGCTGGCCCTCACGCCGCTGGGTCCGCCGCTCGAACAGCATGTCAAGCGCGGTAATGAACAGCAATATCCCGCCCGAGATGCGGAAGGCGGGCATCGAAATTCCGATCACCGCCAGGATCTTGTCGCCCAGAAGGCCGAAAAGGGTAAGCAGGATGATGCCGATCACGCAGGCGCGCAGCGCCAGCCTGCGACGGCGCACCGGCTCGATCCCCTGGGTCAGCGCAACGAAAAGCGGCGCAAGGGCGATCGGGTCGATGATCACGAAAAGCGTGACAAAGGCCGTGACGTAGAGTTGCAGGTCCATCGCTCAGGCCTCTGCCAGTTCCAGTTTTTCGGCCGCCTGCATCCAGAGTGCCTCGGCCCGGTCAAGACCGTCCATGACTTCGGCATATTTCTTCTGCCAGACGACGGCTTCGGCCGGCCGCTCATAGAGTTCCGGGTCGGCCAGCTTCACGGCAAGTTTATCGCGCATCCCGTTCAGCTTGGCCAGCCGTTCTTCGCAACGGCGAAGATCGGCCTTCAGCGCAAGGATCGTGTCGCGCGACGGGCGCGGCGCTTTCTCTTTCGGTTTTTCCGCCGGTTTCTCGGCATCGTCGCCCGCCAGAAGGTCGCGCCGGTAGGTATCGAGATCATGGGGGTAGGGCGCCACGGTGCCGCCCTTGACCTGCCAGAGCCGGTCCGCCACCAGCCCCAGAAGATGCATGTCATGGCTGACAAGGATGACGGCCCCGGAATATTCGGTCAGCGCCTCGACCAGCGCCTCGCGGCTTTCGATGTCGAGGTGGTTCGTCGGCTCGTCAAGGATCAGAAGATGCGGGGCGTCGATCGTGGCCAGCAGAAGCGACAGCCGCGCCTTCTGGCCACCTGAAAGCCGCGCGACGACGGTTTCGGCCTGATCGGCCCCCAGGCCGAAACCCGCCAGCCGGGCGCGCAGCTTCGGCTGCCCTTCGGACGGGCGCAGCCGCATGATGTGTTGCAGCGGCGTTTCATCGAGGTGAAGCTCATCCACCTGATGCTGGGCGAAATAGCCGATGCGAAGCTTCGATGACCGCACGATCCGGCCACCTGCCGGCGGCAGTTTGCCCGCCAGCAGCTTCGACAGGGTCGATTTCCCCTCGCCGTTCCTGCCCAGAAGGGCGATCCGGTCGTCCTGATCGATGCGCAGGTCCAGCCGCTTGAGGACGGGCGGCCCGTCATAGCCGACCGCGCCACCTTCCATCGTGATGATCGGAGGCGACAGTTGTTCGGGCTCGGGAAAGGTGAAAACGACCTTCTTCGCGTCTTCGGGCGCAAGGATGGGCGTCATCTTTTCCAGCATCTTCACCCGGCTTTGCGCCTGAACGGCCTTGGAGGCCTTGGCCTTGAACCTGTCGACGAAGCTTTGCAGATGGGCGCGCCGTGCTTCCTGTTTCTTGGCTTCGGCGGCCTGAACCGCACGAAGGGCGGCGCGTTGGCGGGCGAACTGGTCATAAGGACCCGACCACAGCGTCAGCTTTCGGTTCTCCAGATGCAGGATAGCGCCGACGGCGCGGTTCAGAAGGCCACGGTCATGGCTGATGATGATGACGGTATGGGGGTATTTCGCCAGATAGCTTTCCAGCCAGAGCGCGCCTTCCAGATCAAGATAGTTGGTCGGCTCATCCAGAAGCAGAAGATCGGGCTGGGCGAAAAGGACACCCGCCAGCGCCACCCGCATCCGCCAGCCGCCGGAAAAATCCGAACACGGCCGGCGCTGATCGTCGGTGTCAAAGCCAAGCCCCCTGAGAATGGCCGAAGCCCGGGCCTCGGCCGACCAGGCGTCGATATCGGCAAGCCGGTGCTGGATCGCGGCGATCCGGTGCGGGTCGGTCGCGGTCTCGGCTTCCTCCATAAGCGCGGCGCGCTCGGTATCGGCGGCCAGAACGGTATCGAGCAGCGACATGTCCGACGACGGCACCTCTTGCGCGACGCCGCCAATCCGGGCCCGGGACGGCATCGAGATCTCGCCACCCTCCAGTGACAGTTCCCCACGGATCAGGCGGAAAAGCGTTGTTTTGCCGGTGCCGTTCGCACCGACAAGTCCAACCTTGTGGCCGGTAGGAATGGTCGCGGACGCACCCTCGAACAACGGGCGGCCCTCGACGGAATAGGTGATGTCGCTGATCCTGAGCATGGCGCGGCCTTAGCAGAGCACCGGGGCGACGAAAAGCCGCTGGCGTTCTTCATTGCAAAAATACCCCCGCCGGAGGCGGCCCGCAGGGGAGGCCAAGCGCCACCTTTTCAAGCCCGGCGCAGCGTGATAGCAGGCGCGCAATCCAAATCCGGCCAGGGCGCCACGCCCCATGCCCACAATCGAGAAGGCGAACTCATGGCGATCGAACGCACCCTTTCCATCATCAAACCCGACGCGACGCGCCGCAACCTGACCGGCAAGATCAATGCCAAGTTCGAGGAAGCGGGCCTGCGCATCGTGGCGCAGAAGCGCGTCCACCTTTCGCCCGCCCAGGCCGGCAAGTTCTATGAGGTCCACAAGGAGCGTCCGTTCTACGGCGAACTGGTAGAGTTCATGGCCTCCGAGCCGGTCGTGGTGCAGGTGCTGGAAGGCGAGAGCGCCATCGCGAAGAACCGCGAAGTGATGGGCGCGACCAACCCGGCCAATGCCGACGCGGGCACGATCCGCAAGGAATTTGCCCTCTCGGTCGGCGAAAACTCCGTCCACGGCTCGGATGCGCCGGAAACCGCCGCGGTCGAGATCGCCTATTTCTTTTCGGGCCTCGAACTCGTCGGCTGATCAGGCGGCCGCAGGACACCCCTAGGGGCGTGCCCTTGCAACCAGACCGATCTCGTCGAGGACCGCCTCCAGCCTGAGGCGGTCCTTTTCTTTTGAGGGTTCGGACAGGCTGCGGGCACAAATTTCGTCAAACGCCTTGCGAAGCGCCGCTTTTTCGGCGCCCTTGCAGTCGTTCCAGGGCCTGCCCTGCAACCCCATGACCAGCACGTAATATCCGATGAAATGCGGACGTGCGCCGGCTTGCAGAAGCCGGAAATAGGCGCCGTCGGCGCCAAGTGCCCGAATTTCCTCTGCGCTGTGAATGCCAGCCCTTGCAAAGGCCTCTTCACTCGCCGGGCCGAGGTTCGGGATCGTCGATACCTTGGCCATGGCCGACCTCCTTCGCGGAGCGCCAGACTAGCAGGCCCGCGGCGGCAATCAACGGATCAGATTGCGGCCCAGTCGCTGAAATGCACAGGCCGCATCTGCTGATCGGCCGTTTCGGCGATGCTGTCCGGTTGTGCGCGCCGCTCGGTCGCGACCTCAGATTGGCTTTGCTGTTTCTGTTGGGCCGGCTCACTTGTACCGGCATCCATCTGCTTCGGCATAGTCATCCGTTTCTTCCTTCCCGTGCGGTCCTTGGGGCCGCTTTACATACCTGTCTCAGGCCATACTCACACTTGAAGGTGGCTTTGGCGCGGCGCAGATATGGCCGCGCGTTGCCCCCGTCAAGCCAGTTTGTGACGGATTTTTAACGCGGCCAAGCGATGCGCAGAATTTGGCCGTCTTGCGCGCCATAACTGCAACAATTCCCGGTGACGGATCGGGTATTGTCCACCCGAAGGAAACGGGTTTGCGGGATCGGGCAGGAGGCCTTGCAACCAGAGGTGGCGGCGCGGCCAAATGAAGGGTCAGGCCCCGGCTGATCGAACCGCTTCGGCAAGAAATTCCGGCAGGTCGAACTCTGCCAGGGCCCGCTGACGGGCGCCCGCGGACATTTTCCGCGCTGTTCTTGCAACGATGTGCGTCAGGCTTTCATCGCTGCGGCCATCGGCGAAGGGATGAAAATACCAGCGCAGAAACGTAAAACAGATCACGTCTTCCAGCAGTTGGACATCGGCATCGCGCTTGATGCCCTCTTTGCGGATCATGCGCCCGACGTGATCGATTGCCGGCTGACCGTATCCGTTCTCAGCCATGATCTCGCCCACTCTGCGGGCGTGAAAACCGCCCAGATCGCGCCGCCAGGTCAGATAGCCCTCACGCCCGTCCGGATAGGCGGAACGCGGCGTTTTCCAGCGTTCG
Source organism: Paracoccaceae bacterium (assembly GCA_020447005.1). Taxonomy (GTDB): domain Bacteria; phylum Pseudomonadota; class Alphaproteobacteria; order Rhodobacterales; family Rhodobacteraceae; genus Albidovulum. The sequence goes on along the minus strand of JAGRDO010000050.1, from coordinate 6,790 downwards.
ATATGCTGGCCGCGCGCCGCGATGCGCAATTCATCGGATGCGTCGGGCAAAATGCGCAGCAGTTCCGCCGTCATACGCTCTCCGTAAAGCCGCGCCGCCGGGCTGCCTTCGCTACGGTCAGGGTCAGCCTCATTTGCGGCGTCAATCGCGGACAGGGTCGCAGTCAGTCGGGTCATGTCGGTACATCCGGGTCAGAGACCTGTGAACACTCTACGCCCTGACGGCCCAGGTCAAGCAGTGGCACCCAGAATACGCTCAAGCGACTGAATGACCTCGCGCATATAGGCTTCGTCATAACCCGAAGCGTTTTCCAGCACGGAAAGGAAGGCGGCGACGCGACCCGTCTCCATGTCGATCATCAGGAACTGGCCGCCATAGCCCCCGTGGCCGATCCAGCGGCCATTGGTCATCGTCTGGTTCGAATACCGTATCCACCGTCTGCCCGGCCCGAGCGCCGGGGCAGCACGGGTAAGCGTTGACCGGGTGAAGGCGGCATTGCCGACTTGCCCGCCCGAAACACCTGTCCCGCCGCGGGCGATCAGAAGGCCGAACCGCGCAAGATCGCGCGCCGACAGACAGCCACCGCCCGAGAATGCCGGCATAAGATCCCGGCTGAGGTTGATGTGAAAACTTCCCTCATAGCCAGCGGCATCGGCGATGGCCTCTATCCGCGCCGCAAGATAGGTCGGGCTGACAGCGGCCGCGACAAGGGTCAGGACATCGGTATTCGCCGATTTGTAACTTGCATAACCGCTTTCGTTCTTCAGATTTCCGCTGCCGATCGAGGCGACGAATTCTGCCAGCGAAATCTCGGGCCGGTTTGCGTCCGGCAAACGCCAGCCAAGCGCCTCTTCCTCGGCATAGCAGCCTGAAAACGGGTCGTCGTAATCTTCGGTGAAATCGTTCGAGACGTTCATGTCGAGCACGTCCTGAAGCGAGGCGCCGGCATAGCCGCTTCCGATCCACGGCAGGTAGTCGCTGACCTTGCGGTCGAGCGAGACCCGTCCTTCCGCAATCAGTTCGCCGAAGATGAGATGGGCGTGCATTTTCGTGATCGACTGGATCGAATGCGGGCGGTCCGGGCCGAAATCGCGCGCATGCGCCGAATAGAGGATGCGGTCGCCCTCGGCGACGACAAGGGCCGAAAAGGTCGGCAAGAGTGTAAGGCCGCCTGACTTGACGGCCTCGGCAATCTTGCGGTCCCGGCCCTTGTGAAGGTTCAGAACCCTGCGCGAACGCACCATCAGCATGCGCCGCCAAAGACGATGCGCGTTGTGAAAGCCATGACGTCGACGGTCGGGCTGATTCCAGCCCTGCTTGTTATCCCGTCCGACGGTCAGGTCGGGATTTGGGACCGAATTTGGAGTCATCTTGTGTCCTTTTCGAAGGCCGGGGCATCAAAGGCGACGTTACCTCCATCGTTACCAGCAAACAGCGGATTAATCTCCATCCCTCCCAGACAGGGCGCCGTTGACGCAGATGCCGCAAGGCGGCAGATCTGATCCGCAAGGCGGGATATATTGGCAGCAACGCCGCCCCGGACGCGGGCCGAAACTTTACGGAACCGCTTTTGACCGGGCTGACCCCGCCGGTGTGCGGGCCGTGTTCAGGGTTGTGGGCACAGGATGCGCCGGTCAGAGCCACCCCGAACGTCATGGCGCCCCCTTGATGCCCTCAATTTGTGGCAGGCCGCTGAATTGGCGTTTCTTGTCAGTAATTCGACTGATACGATGCCGGCATGTCGAATTTTCGTACATCCCCGGACCGCGATCGCGCCACGCAACAGGCCGCCCCGGTGGCGGTCCGGCAGGCGGCGTTTCTTGTGGTGCCGCGGTTCAACCTGATGACGATGATGTCGATCATCGAAGTGATGAGGGTTGCGAATTACCTGTCACCGTCGCCGATCTATTCCTGGCAGGTTCATTCCTTTGACGGTGCCAGCATTGCCGCCTCCAACGGGTTCACCATACCCGCGACCGACCCCGGCGAAAGGGTGCGGCGGGGGGAAACGGTCTTTGTGCTCGGATCATGGAACGCCGAGGCCTATCGCAACCCCCGTACGCTCGCGTGGATCCGGCGGCAGGCACGTGGCGGGGCCCGGATTTGCGCGGTCGAACTGGGGTGCTACCTTGTCGCGCGGGCGGGCCTCTTGTCGGGCAAACGGGCGACGACGCATTGGTCCTGGCTTTCGGGGTTTGACGAACAGTTCGATGAAGTCGAGGTGACCGAACAGCTCTACACTATCGACGGCAACACGATGACCTGCCCGGGCGGGCTTGCCGGTGTTGACCTGATGCTGCGCCTTGTGGGGGACGAGCAGGGGGAAAGGCTGGCGGGCGAGATCGCCGACCAGATGCTGTATCACCCGATACGCCCCGCCACCGCGCCGCAGCGCCGCACGATGGGGCGCGGTACGGAAACGCTCGCGCCCGTGGTTCGCGAAGCGATTTCCCTGATCGAAAGGAACATTGCCGAGCCCTTGAGCGTTCCGGACCTCGCTGAGGATCTCGGGGTGTCCCAGCGTCAGCTCGAACGTCAGTTCAAGGCCAGTATCGGATGCACGGTGGTGCAATTCGGACTGTTGCTGCGATTGCAGCACGCCCGGGTCCTGCTGATCGCGACCGACCTGAGCGTGCGCGAGATCGCCACCGCCTCGGGCTTCAATACGCTTTCGCATTTCGCCTATTCATTCGGAAAGTGCTTTGGCCGCCGGCCGTCGGATTATCGGCAGGCCTGGCCGGAAAAGGACGCGACACCAAGCTGGCCGGGGACGCTGTCAAAATTCCTTGAGGCTCTGGAAAATCGCGGATCGGCCAAGCCCATGCAAATATTGCGAAAAAGCTGACATGTGGCCTTGGCCGCCCTGATCGCGGTCTGCCCGGCCGAACCGATCTTTCCCGGCACCGGTCAGGATCGCGGCCCGGCGGGTGGTTTCGTCAAGCCAAAGGGGCGTTTCTCAGCCGAATGCGGGAATGACTTCCTTGCAGAAAAGCTCAAGCGAGCGCTTCTGTTCGGGCAGACCAAGGCCAAGGCTGGCGTAATAGATGAATTCGTCCACCCCGAGGGCTTCATAGAGCTTGAGCTTGGCGATGACCTGATCCGGCGTGCCGAACATCAGGTTCTCATGCAGCATCTTCGGATCGTATTCGGCGCGGTTGCCGAGGTCTTCGAAGGGTATCTGCCTTGGGAACCCGTCCTTGACGTCACCAAGGTTCTTGAAGAGGTTCTCGAACTGGCCAAGCTGGCGTTGTGCCGCGCGGACCGGCACCATCCAGTCATCCTTGCGGTCGTAAAGGGCCGTGTGGCGCATCATCGCCATGACCGGGCGCCTGGCGCCGGGATGGGCCGCCATCGCGTCGCCAAGCCGCTGCATATAGGTCTGGACCTCATCCATCCCGCGCGTCAGCGGCCAGGACATGATGTTGCATCCTTCGCGTACCGCATAGTCAAAGGTGATGGGCGCGCGGGCGGCGACCCAGACGGGCACCTCTTTCTGGACCGGCTTCGGGACCGAGGTCGAGACCGGGAAAGACCAGAATTCGCCCTTGTGTTCGTAGTCGCCTTTCCAGAGTGCGCGTACACATGGCAGCATTTCCTGCATGTAGCGCCACGCGTCCGACTGTTTCAGACCCGGTTGCATCCGGTCGAATTCGCGCTGATAGGCGCCCGAGCCGATGCCGAACTCCAACCGCCCGCCCGAGATCAGATCGCAAAAGGCGGCTTCGCCCGCCAGCCTGATCGGGTGCCAATAGGCCGCGACGGCGACCGCGGTGCCAAGGCGGATACGGTCTGTATGCGCGGCCCACCAGGCGAGGATCGAGAACGGATTGGGGGCGATGGTCATTTCCAGCGCATGATGCTCGGCCGCCCAGGCGACGCTGAACCCGCCCCGGTCGGCCATCTGCACCATTTCGAGCGTGTGGCGCGCAACGTCGCCCATGGCGAGCGTGCTGTCCATCCGCTCAAGGTTGATCGCCAGCTGAAACTTCATGCCTTGTCCTCCCGCTTCCGTTCGCATGTTTGCGAATTCAGGAGGCGGAGTTGTCGAAAATTCGCCATTCCGGCTGAAAATTCGCCATGGATCACATTTCGCGGCTGCCGGGCGCGGAGTGGCTGGATAAGGGACCGGAATCCGGTAGTCTGGCGGCGGGAGGATTCATCGATGCGCTGGAAAGTTACGCTTCTGACCCTGGCGGCGGCTGGCATCCTGTCCGGCTGCGCGCCGGTCCTGATCGGTGCAGGGGGTGCGGTGATCGCCGACAAGGTCGTCGAAGACCAGAAGGGCGGCGACGGTCTGTTCTGACGGCGGCCGTCAGGACCTGAACTTCACCCGGCTGAAAGGAAGCTGGCGCGACAGCTGTTCCAGCGGAAACGAGGATAATATTCCGTTCCATTCCCCGATCATCGCATTCAGTTGGCGCGTGTCGCGGTCGATCTTTTCCTCGATCTCGACGAATTTCTGGTGCACCGTCTGATATTGCGCATTCGTGTTCAACTGGGGAAAATTCGTTGAAAGATTGGCAAAAACCATCGCTGCGGATTGGCCAGAGCTGATTGCCTTGGCCGCGCGGCGCAATTCGCTTTGCAGCCTGGTGTGGGTCACGTGTTCCTGCCGGCCGACACGGTTGGCAAAGGTGATGAGGTTTTCGCCCAGCTCTTTCTTGCGGTCCTTGGAGCTTTGGTGGTTCTGCATGCCTTCGTTGATGCGCGACCAGAACTGCGCCAGCCCGTTATAGGCAAGGATACCGTTCACGGCGGCAAAGCCGAGGGCGGCAAGGAAGATCAGGAAGCCGACGCCCCCCATGCCTCCGACCGCGACCGAAATCAACGGGACGAGCGCCGCCAGAACGAGGGCGCCAAGCGCGATGTTGCTGCGTTGAATGATGCCGTTGCCCAAATCGCCCCCCCCGAGGTCATGGAATTCGTCATCGCCGCCAATGGTTTGCGGTCTGCCGCGCTACGCTAGCGGCAAATTGGGCGCCCGGCAATTCCGAAAAAGCTCAGTTCCCGATCCGGCCCGCAAGGCCGATGGCGGCAGAGCCGACGCTGCCGCCGGAAGTGCCCTTGGCAGAGAACCCGGCCCCCGGAGACGAAAAGCGGAGCGACCCCGTTCCGATCTGCCCGGACCAGAGCGCATAGGCCCCGAGCCCGAGGGCGAGAATGACGATCAGACGTCCCATGGCTGTCCTCCCGGTGGCGGGGATCGGTCTCTTCGGGGCAAGTATCGCCGGTCATTCCGGCGAAATTGGGGCTGAGGACCCGGGCCGCCGACGCCCGGCCCGACCGGCGGGCGCCCGGTCCGGCGCGGGGGTTTTCGCGCGTCGTATCCGTGTAGGAGGCGCGTCGTAACGCCGTAGTTTTCGTGTAGCTACAAATGGCGCGCGGCGCCCGGCCACGCGGGCGGCGCGAAACGCCCGTCCGGCCCGGTCACGATTGGCGGGTGATCTGGCGCGCGACGAGAAGAGAGGCCGGGACGGCCAGCACCGCCCCGAGGGCGGCGGCCCAGATGATCGGCCAGAGTGTCGCGTGACCCGCCGTCAGCACCGCGATGATGAAGACACCCATCAGCGTCGTGGCAATCAGCGAATAGAGGATCAGGGCAAGACGGATCATGAGAAAGCCTCCGGATATTTTCATTCGCCATTGTGAATGTGATCCGCGAACCTGGCATTGATCTGGGTCAATGGGGTGTCCGGTTGGCTCTGCCGTGGTGGTGAATTTGGAGGCTGGCACAGCGCCCGGCCCGAGGGGTGGGCGTGAAGCGCCCGCCCCATGGGGGCGGGTCGGGCGCTGCCCGTGCAGGGCACGGGCCGGACTGGTGGGCGGGAGCCGACACTTGGGCATGCTATGGCGTGCCGGTGCGTTCAGGCACCCGAGGGCCGATCAGGGGATGTGCCAGTGGCATATGAGGGGGACCGTCGCGCCAGTGGCAAGGCGTAAGCCCCCGAATGACCCGGTCCGATTGGCCGGAGGCGCAAGCCGGAGGCCAAGGGGGGTGAGGCCGGGACCATCGGTCGTAAATCGGGGCGCGGCTGCCTGGGCGGGCGCGGCCATCGACGCGATGCCCGGATTTGTCGCGTAACAGATCGGGCGGGTGAGGTGGGTTTGATAGTGGCGGGCCAGTGGGACGGAGAGTCGGGCTGAAGCCCGACCTACGGCTTGCTACGGCTTACTTGTCCTCCTCACCGCCGGTAAAGACCGCGCCCGGGGCGCGGGCGTCGCGGCAATGCCTTGACGTGTCACGGGTCAAACTGAGGCGAGATTGACGATGGCGCCCGGAAAACTCGTGTGAAGGCCCATCGCCAACGCAGCCAATGCCCTCACTCCACCGTGTGGACACACGGCCGGATTCGCCAATCTCTTTCGCCCACCGTCCCCCAAAATGGACGGCTAGCTGTCCATTTTAAGGGCTGAAATAAACGCGCTCTGCGGGATCTCGACCTTGCCGAACTGGCGCATCTTCTTTTTGCCGGCCTTCTGCTTGTCCAAGAGCTTCCGCTTGCGGGTCGCGTCGCCGCCGTAGCATTTCGCCGTCACGTCCTTGCGCATCGCGCTCAGCGTCTCGCGCGCGATGACGCGGCCGCCGATCGCGGCCTGAATCGGGATCTTGAACATGTGCCTCGGGATCAGGTCCTTCAGCTTTTCGACCATGGCGCGGCCGCGAGCCTCGGCCCGGTCGCGGTGGACCATGATCGACAAGGCATCGACCGGTTCGTCATTGACGAGGATCGACATCTTCACAAGGAAATCCTCGCGGTAGCCAAGCATCTGGTAATCGAAGCTGGCATAG
>JAGRDO010000049.1:30289-39006 GCA_020447005.1 Paracoccaceae bacterium | reverse complement strand
CGAAGGCGTCGCGATGGTCCCAGAGTTTGAGCCCGATCAACTGGAGGCGCTCGAGCTCGACCGAGGCGACCTCGGAGCCGTCCTGGATGTCCAGACTTTCCCGGGCCTCGAATTCGTTGTCATCGAGGAGCTTCTGGATATGGGTCAGCCGGCGATGGAAGATCGAGGTGAGCGACCAGAGCATCTCTTCGAGATTGTCTTCCAACTGGCTGCCGGTGAGAAGGCCGATGGTGGTGTCAAAGAGCGTCGCCATGGCGAGTTCGACCTCATCGGGTTGGGGCAGTGGGCGATGATCGGTCTCGCCGGGCCCGGGCGTTGTGCCGTGAAGTGCCAGCTGGTCCAGGATGGCGGAGGTCACGCCGGTTTCCTCAGGGATGTCTGTCTGATGGGGCATTGTCTGGTTCCTCTGTTTGATCTGACCCGATTTGGATGGGGCGATACCAGGACCGGTGGCGACCGGGCCGCATCCGTCAGGATCGGAGCGTGAGCCGGAGAATGCGCCGCGGGCCGGAAAATTGTCCCCGCGAGGAATGGCCCGAAGGGGCAGGGGAATTTTCTGGTTCGGGGGGCATTGCTGCCCGGGCGAGGAGCACTCAGCTCCGACCCGCCGGTCCATCGCTCCCCTTGTCCAAACGGGCTCAGATCGAACCCGCGGAACCTTTGCCCTTTCGGACTTCGCTGAGGAAGTTGGCGGTCACCCGTCCTCGATCTCCAGACCTTGTGCTTTCATGGCCTCGAGCAGGGAGCGGCGCAGCGCATCCTTGCCATATGCCCGCAGATCGTCGTTGAAATCGCCCATGGCTGGCACGAGATCACCAGAGGTAATTCCAAGCGATTCCAGTTGGTTGCGCAATCTAAGTGATGCTGCACTTCCAGCTTCATCGTTATCCCGCGCGATCCAGATGCGCTTGACCCCCGGTGGCGGGATGAAGAGGCCGAGATGGGTGGCGGTGAGACAGGAGGCGAGGTCGAACTCCGGGAGAGCCGTGCCGACCGAGAGGGTGTTCTCGAGGCCTTCGCCGACGATGAGATCGGAGCGGACCGTGCCGGACCAGAAGCGGATGGCATGGCCGTGAAGCTGCCCGAGGATCCGTTTCGGGCTCTCGATCGCAGCCAAACCACCGGTGGACGCGTCCAGGTAGGTGCGCGCACAGCCGATGACCTGGCCCCGATTATCGGTGATCTTTGCGAGCAGGGCAGGGGCCCTTTGCGGCGGATCGACGTCGTCCGTGCCGCGCCGCAGGAAGACCCACGGGTGATAACGGAGGGCCGGACCCAGCCGTGTGATGCCACGCCCCTGCAGATAGGTGGCGGCCAAGGTGCCAAGTACCGGCTTGCCTGCGGCGAAGAGTTTGCGCGACCGCGCAATGCGTTTGCTGGAGGCTGCATCAGGGCGCTCAGCCCTTTGGGTTTCACCAGGTACGGTAGGGCAGGGGGCCTCGCCGAGAAAGGACCGGGCCTCCCTTAGCGTTTCCTTGAGCGTGACCGATCCGAGCCGTTCGTGCAGCAGATCGATCAGATCGCCATATTGCCCCGTCGCGTAATCGGTCCAGAACCCGGCCTTGCGCCCGTCCTGCGCCTGGAGCCGGATGGCGAGGCTTTGCCCTTTGGTCCCCGAGGTGTCGCCGACCTGCCAGTAGTTGCCCTGCTTGCGACCCTCGGGGAAATACTGGCGGCAGAAACTTTCGGCACGGTCTGCCAGATCAGCCGAGAGGTCCGCGATGCTGCGCCGCGCGCTCATGCGGCAGCATCCGAGGCGCTGGCGCCAACCGGATGTTCGGCGAGCACCCGCGCCAGCACGTCAATGCCGTCCACCGGGATGAACACCCGCGTTTTCCACTGGATCACCTCGGTGAAACAGCCCATCGCCTTCAGACCGGGCAGGGCCGTGCCCGACGCGCCGATGAGTTCAAACCTCGGCTGACCCATGACCAGCGACCGGCGCAGCTGGTAGCCGCCGAGCAGGTTCAGAGTCGTCTTCGCGTCCATGACCGCTGCGAAGACCTCCTGCGGCGTCATCTCGATCTGACAATCGAGCCCGAGCCGCGCGTAGACGTTCAGGAGTTGCTCCTGGCTGACGAGACGTCCGATGGCGCGCTCCCCATCCTCTGTCTGCAGGCGATAGATGCGCATGTTCTCGGCGGGCAGCCGGTCCCAGATCGGCAGGAGCAACCCGCAGATCAGCGTGATCTTGGAGGTGGTGAACTCGGGCACCGCCGCGACCTCTGCCTGCCAGAGCTGTTCGAACATCACGTCATCAACCTCTTCCCAGTGCGATTTCGAAAACTCGGAAAGCGCGAGGATCTCGGTCGCCATGGGCCGAAGCAGTTTCACCCGCAGGATCGGCACACCATCCTCGTCCATGAAGGCCGGCGCATTCACCATCAGCGCCGCACGCTTGGAGGCCTTGTTCCAACACAGCGTCGCGCCCTTCGTTTCAGCGCAGATGGCTTTGACGCGGGGCAGGGTGAGCGGATCGTTGCGATCGGTGCGCTCGACGGTGAGCGCGGTCGCCGTTGCCCCCGTCGCCTTATGCTCGAAGATGACCTTGCGGTCGACGATCTCGAACTTCTCGGCGCGCAGGGTCTCAAGCCCGACATCGAGCGTGCCTGCCTGGCGCGCATCTTCGATGATCGCCGAAAGAAACCCACCGAAAGCCTCGAAGATCGCGTCCTGCATGTCGATGCGGAGCGCGAGACAGCGGTTCAGGAACTGCTGGATCGGCGGCAGGTTTTCTTTCATCGTGCCATCCGCCTCGTCGAGCGTCAGCCCGGTCATCTCCTGAAAGCGGGCATAGGAGCAGGCGTCGATCTTGCCGGCACGCAGCTTGTAGAAGAACTGCCGCAGCGCCGCGCGTGCGTAGGGGCTTTCGAGATTGTCCTCGGCGCGAAACATGTTCTGCCCGCCAGTCTCGCGTTGGCCTTTCGTGATCGCCCCGAGCGTGTCGAGGCGACGCGCGATGGTGGAGAGAAACCGCTTCTCACCCTTCACATTGGTCGCAACGGGTCGAAAGAGCGGCGGCTGCGCCTGNNCCTGATTGGTGCGGTTGGTGCGCCCCAGCCCCTGGATCGCATTGTCGGCCTTCCAGCCGGGCTCCAGGAGGTAATGTACACGGAGGCGCTGGTTTTTGGCCCCTTGGTCGGCATGGTAGCTGCGCCCCGTGCCACCCGCATCGGAGAAGATCAGGATGCGCTTGGCATCATCCATGAAGGCTTGGGTTTCTCCAAGGTTGGAGGAGGCGGAGCGGTTCTCGACCTTGAGCCGCCCTTCACGCGTTTTCACGATGCGCCGTTTGCGCCCCGTGACCTCAGCCACCGCATCCCCGCCGAAATGCCAGAGGATCTGGTCGAGCGCGCCCTGCACCGGGGCGAGGGCGCCTAAATGCTCGACAAGATCGTCCCGCCTCCGCTCCGCCTCACGGCAGATGATCGGGTTGCCATCGACATCGAGGGCGGGGCGGGATCGCAGATCGCCATTCTCGTCGGTGTAGGGTTCAAACAGCTGCGTCGGAAAGGAGTGCATCAGGTAGTCCATGATGTTCTCCCTCGGCGTAAAATCGACCTGCAGATCGTCCCAGTCCGAGGGCGGGATGTCCTCGAGGCGGCGTTCCATCACCGCCTCACTGGTCGAGACAACCTGGATCACCGCGGAATGCCCTGTCGCCAGGTCCGCCTCGATGGCGCGGATCAGCGAGGGGCATTTCATGGCGGTGATGAGATGATTGAAGAAGCGCTGCTTGTTGCTCTCGAAGGCCGAGCGCGCGGCGGATTTCGCCTGGGCGTTCAGCGTGCCGGTCTCGGAGGAAATGCCTGAGGCCTGAAGCGCGGCCTCAAGGTTGTTGTGGATGATCTGATAGGCATCGGCGTAGCTGTCGTAGATCGCGACCTGAGCGGGCGTCAGCTCATGCACCAGCATCTCGTACTCGACCCCGGCATAGGAGAGTGACCGCGCCAGATAGAGCCCGAGCGCCTTAAGGTCGCGCGAGATTATCTCCATGGCGGCAATGCCCCCGGCTTCCATCGCGGCGACGAACTCGGCCCGCGTCATGAAGGGGAAATCCCCCGTACCCCAGAGCCCGAGGCGGGAAGCATAAGCCAGATTGCCGACCACGGTGGCGCCGGTGGCTGAAACGTAGAGCACACGCGCATCGGGCACGGCGTTCTGCAGCGCAAGGCCAGCGAGACCTTGTTGGGACGCTTTCTTATCACCGCGGTCGGACTTTTCGCCGGCGGCATTCGCCATGGCGTGGCTCTCGTCGAAGGCAATGACCCCGTCGAACCCTTTCCCGAGCCAGGACGTCACCTGGTCGAGACGGGAGGCTTTGCCCTCGCGTTCGGCAGAGCGCAGCGTGGCATAGGTGACGAAAAGGATGCCTTCGGGAAGCCTGATGTCGCTTCCCTGGCGGAATTTGGAAAGTGGCACGATATCACTTTCGCGCCCCCCGAGCGCCATCCAGTCGCGCCGGGCATCTTCGATGAGCTTGTCACTCTTTGAGACCCAGACCGCCCGGCGGCGCCCCTGCAGCCAATTGTCGAGAATGATGCCCGCGACTTGTCGCCCCTTGCCGCAGTCGGTGCCATCACCCAGGAACCAACCCTTGCGCAGACGGAAGGCACCCTCGTCGCCCTCGGTCGCTGCCATCAGCTGGCCTTCGATCTCACCGCGCTTGAACCAACCCTTGAGATGCGTCTCGTGGGCATTGCCCGCATAGATGACGCTTTCCAGCTGCGGCGCAGAGAGGAGACTATCCTGGACGAGGGTCCTTGGCAGGAGTGGGCGATAGGTCGGGACAGGCGGCGGCACCGAGGCCATGGCGGCGGATTGGACCAGCGCGGTCGGGTGTTCTGCCGCGCCATCGATCCGGATCGCCTGGAGGTCATAGGCCTCGTAGACCGTGTCCTGCAAAGCGCCCTCGGGTTCACTCCAGGCTTTCGGCAGGTAGTCGATCGGGGCCGTCTCGATGTCGTCAAATGGATGTTTCGCGCGTTCTTCGGCGAGGGCGCGGGTTTCCTTGCGGGCGGCGTTGCGCAAGGCATGCAGATTGCGTGTCGGACGGGACGGGACAGACAGGGCCGAACTGGTAGGGCAGGGCCGGGGGCTGCAGCGTTCAGGGCAGTGGGTTAGAACCGCGGAGAGAAGATCGGCCGTGGTCGCGCAGATCGGATGATAGGCGGCCTCTATGTCGACCGGCGCGGTCGCTTCAGCGCCAGCCGCGCGCTTGTCGATCACCGTCAGTCGGGTGTCGATGGTGGTGCCATGCCGCGCAAAGACCTTGCCGTCGATCGCGGCGGAAAACACCACGTCGGCACTTGAGGCGATCCGCTGGAATGTTGACTGGAAGGATTTCGTGGAGGGGCGGAAGCTCTCGCCCGTAATGACAACGAGACGCCCGTCCGACGCGAGACGCGCCAGCGCGGACAGGACATGCTGACTGGTTGCTTGGCGGAACCGGCCTTCGACATGGTTTGCCGCGGAGAAGGGTGGGTTCATCACGATGACCGAGGGCGTGATCGACCGATCGAGGCGGTCATCGATCGAGGCGGCATCGTGATCCGAGACGACAGCACTAGGGAACAGGTTTTCCAGCAGGACGCGTCGCGTTTCGGCGAGTTCATTCAACGCCAGGTGCGCGCCCGCAATCCGGGCGAAGATCGCCAGTAGACCGGTGCCAGCGGATGGCTCGAGCACCAGGTCGTCTGCCCGAAACCCCGCCGCCTGCGCGACGATGGCCGCAAGCGGTAGAGGGGTCGAGATTTGTTGCAAGCGCATGCTGTCTTCGGAACGCCGCGTTTGCGACGGGGCCAGACTGGCGAGGCGCTCGATCATGAAGAGAAAGGCGTACGGCGTGTCCGCCTGCCGCTGCATCAGCGCGCCGTAGCGCGAAAGCATCAGGATCTGGGCGGTCTCGGCGGCCTCATAGGCGTCCTTCCAGACCCAGGCGCCGCTGGTGTCACTGGCACCGTAAGCATCCTTCATCGCGGCGCGAAGGGCGGCGGCGTCGATAGGTTTGCCGGCCTCGAACTGCGGCACGAGGGTTCTCGCAGCCTGCAACAGGTTTTGGGCGAAGCGCGAGGCATCCGGCAGGGCATGTGGCTCGGCCTCGGGCGCAAGCGGGGCGGAATGGGGGTGAGCGTTCATCGGCAATCTCCGGGGTTGAGCGTTGGCCCCAAGCCCCGCGCGCACTCTCTCACCCGGGAGGGGTCACCCCTCCCGCCCTGCCTCTCGCTCTTTCATGGCTTGTGATTTAGGCTGATAGGGAGCATGCGCCTCTTAAGAGCTGCCATCTCAATTCGATATATGGAAGGTCCGCACTGCGGGACATTGCTGCCATTGGCCACTTTTGGGGACTTCTGGGGTATATACTTGCAGAAGGCGCGAAGAGGATTGGAGGGTCGCCAATGCGAAGTTTTCGAGTTGTTGAAGCATGGCACGCAGCATACGAAGACCCAATCGTGCTGAAGGCCGGCGAAGAATTTTGGCTGTCAGACAAGACAGACAATTGGGATGGACATCTATGGCTTTGGGCAAGAAACCAAGCTGGTAAAGAAGGTTGGATACCGGACAGCCTGGTCAGACGATCTGCTGGAAGAACCTATGCCACTATCGGCTTTTCAGCGACCGAATTAACCTGTCGCAATGGCGAGGTTTTGACCGCAAGCCTTGAGCTGAATGGATGGGCACTTTGTCAAGCGGCGGGCGGTTCAATCGGTTGGGTCCCGCTCAGGAATCTATATGCGTTATAGGCGCTGCACGGTGGACGAGGATTGCACTTTGGGCTCGTTGCAGACCTTTTCTGCACGCTGCCTGAATGGCCGGTCCTGCACCACGCACTCAGCCGTGAGTTAACCCAAACTTCCATGTGTCAGGACGACCGCAGATGTCGCGGCACGTCCATGGATTGATGTAGGACCCGGATCACGAATATGCTATCCGGATCCACCTCGTAGAACACGAGGTGTCGGCCCGTGATCAGTTTGCGCGCGCCCTGCAGAAGATCGGAGCAGTCAGACCCCATTTGCGGATTGTCTATCAGCCCCTTCACGGCGCGATCGATATCTTCGAGATAGCGGTCCGCCTGCGCCTCACCCCAGTGTCGGTCTGTCTCGACCCAGATGTCGACGAGATCGGATTTTGCCGCCTGGGAGTGATGAATGTCACGCATCAGAAGCGCCGGAGCGGCTCCGCGCCTCGCGCTTGATCTCATCCATGTCGAGCGGACCGGCATCGCCGGATTGTTTGCCCTCCATCAGCGCAACGCGAAGCCGCGCCCGCTGACCTTCCTGCTCCTCCATCAGACGCAAGGAGGCACGGATCAACTCGCTGGTCGACCCGTAGCGCCCCTCCTTCAGCATCAGGGCGATGAATTCGTCCCAATGGGGGCCAAGTGTGACGCTTGTGCTTGCCATGCTCACCTCCGAAATACGCATAAATAAGATATATGAGTATTTCGGGCATTTCAACTCGGGGACGGGCTTGCGCCCTGTTCGGCGTCGGCAGGTCTGTGTAGCTCTCGCAAAGTCAGGTGATCTACAAATGCTCGCGCCTCGGACAGACAGCTCGTCTCATAGTCGCCGACAAACCCCCAGCAGGCGTCGATTTCCTCACCGTCCTGCTCAATGACATAACCATAGACCCGGCCGCCAAGATAGGCGTCGTAGCTGACAATTTCTGCGCGCAGGATATCTTCAGCCCTTTCACGCAGCGCCTTGGTGACGCGTTTTACACCGAACTCCGTCCGGACCGCCTCAAGCGTCACATAGACATAGCCGACCTGGCCGGAATCCCATGGGCAGTGGAACCCGATGGTGTTCATCGCGAGACCGGAATGATCGTAGAGAAACACGGGCAGCAGGATCGCCTTGCGCTCCGCACGGTCGCGCAAGTGTTCCATCGAAAGATCATGCTGATCCGAAACATCGGCAAGTTCGCGCAAAAACGCCTCGGGGCTGTCGAAGGAGTGGCTGTCGCCCAACCGATAGCGCCGATGCCAGCAGATCAGCGTGCCGAGGTTTGACCACTCCCGCGGGCTTTCAGCATCGGGGTCGTGGTAGATCTTGATGACGTGGCCCTTGTAGGTCTCCACATAGACAGGGTCGTGCATATCGATGTCCTTTCTTGGAACGCAATCGACCCGCCGAGCCTTTTGTGGCTCGAGCGGGTCGATCTGGACGTGGTCAGGTGGTTGGTAAGCTTGCCGCCCGGCGGATCAGGCAGCAGCGCGATTCTGACGATCTTGGACGTGCTCGACAGAGACCTTGAGAAGCCAATCCTCAAACCCGAGAATGGTCTGGTGATTGGCCACCGCCTCGATCCAGACCGCGCGCGGATCGCTGCCAATCTGCGTCGGGTCGTTGTCAATCCGGCCATTGGCCATCCACGGCTCCGGCTGAATGCGTCCAAGCCAGTCCGCCAGCGACGGGATGCGCCCCTGGCAGTCTTCGCGCACATGTTGTTCGCCGATCCAGCGGATCGGGACGACCCGGCCCGCGCTGTTGGTCAGGCTACGGCCGAACTGTCGTTCAGCTTCAAATACCCCTAAACAGTGGTGACGGTGTGCTCTGTGAACGAAGAGCGCTAGGTGCTCTTTCGATGAGTCAAACCAATCATGCACATGTTGGTAATCATCTGGAACACCGCCAAACTTATGGGCCGAGCTTTCGGCGTGATGGAGGGGATGTGCCATGTCAGAGCCCCTCGTGTTCGGTGGTGTTGGTCTC
>JAGRDO010000049.1:27662-30262 GCA_020447005.1 Paracoccaceae bacterium | reverse complement strand
TGACATCGATCTTGTCCGCCTCGAGTGCCCAGGTCAGCTCGCCATAACCGCCCTCGTTGTTCTCGAAACCGGGGCTCAGCGCATAGGCGAAATCCCAACCGAAGTCTTCGACCCGGCGCCGCAACTCGTCCGTCAGGGTGACCGTGTCAGGGGCCACGACGACATCCTCAACATTGCCGGAATCGCCGTAGCCTTCATATTGCACCTCGACGCTCGTCACACCGAGGGCGCGCAGCTCGGAAAGAAGCGGCGCGCGGGTCTCGACCCGCTGCTCGGCAGCCCGTCTCTGAGATTCGAGCATCTGCGCGTAGAAATCAGTCTCTAGTGTCATGTTTTTGGTCCTTTGGAATTGGGAGAGGGGAGGGCGACCGTTACGCGAGGCCGCCCCGGTGGTTTCCTCAAGCGGGCTTCAGGCCGCCGCGGCGCCGCGGTTTTCAGCCGTCCGGTCAACCAGGTTGAAATAGAGGTTCTCGGTCGCGCGCTTGAACCCCGGCGGTTTGCGCGGAGCGAGGCAGCGCACCGAGGCGCGGCAGCTCTCGCCGTGCTCGATTGCGAACTGCGTCACCTTGTCGATCAGGTCATCCATGCCCGCGGCCTGGATGCGCTTTTCGGGGTAGCTCCCCAGCATCTGGAACTGGGTAACAATGAAGGCGCCATCGCGGTGGGCGGGATGCAGCGTGATCTCGTAGTCGATCGTCTTGGCCATGTCTGGTCTCCTGCGGCGGGCGGGACGCGATCATCGCGACCCCTCGAAACCCGCCAGCGCGAAAGGACCGCCCTTTGTGCAAGGGCGGTCCGAAGCGGTGTTGGGGAGGAGGAGTCGTCAGTATTCCGAGGGCAGAAGCAGGGTCAGTACGCGGCGCGTCTGTGCAGGGTCAGAGGGCTCGGGCGAGCCGTACGCGTAGTCGACGTCATAGAGGTCGACCTTGAAGCAAACCGTCGTGCCATTGAATTCGATGACCCCCATCTCGTGCCAGCCTTGGGGGTCGCCGTCGGTATTGAACCCGTCGAAGGCTGCGACGCGGCGGGTGAGCTCCAGCTGGGCGTCGGGTCCAAGTGCCGCGACTCCACGTGTCATCACGAACTGGCCCTGCGGGGCATCGGCGCCAGGGGTGTTCCCGAGGATGGAGCGACGAAACGCATCGTTCTGCACTGCGATGAGCGCGGCTTCCCGCACAGGGTCAAGGTCGAGGGTCGTGGTCATGGGATATCTCCGGGACGGGCCAGCCGATCTGATATCGGCTGTAGGCAACCCGCCAGCTGGAAAGGGCCGCCCTCGATGCGAGGACGGCCCATAGCTCATGTCGTGATCGGATGCGGCAACCTTTCCGTCAGGCTGCATCCCCGCTGAGGAAGGCGGGCAAGGACGACGGTTCATCGCTCTCGACATTTGTCAGAGAGTCTGCTGCGGGCACGTCGCCTTCCTCGGCCTCGGGCGCATCTTTGCCCATACCGGCAACAGCCTCCGTCGCACCGGCAAACACCATCCCGTCGGGCAACCAGCGTGTCGTCCTGGTGACCGTCGCAGCGTCGAAACCTTCCGTCTCGCCGGCCGTTTCTGCGAAAGCCCGCTCCATCGCCGCCGCGATATCGCCCTTGCGCTCGCGATTGCGGTCCTCGGCGTAGTCGTCGCCGATCAGTTTGCGCGCCGTGGCCACCGCATGACCCTTGTTGACCCGACCCCAGTAATTCTGAGCGGTCGGGCGCCAGCAGGCCGCCACATCGACATCAAGCCGGGCGCCGATCTCCTCGATGATCGGGGAGGGGCGATTGTCGGACGAAAGCTGCGGCTTGACCGCCAGTCCCGTCGCCCAGGCGAAAAGCGCCTGCTTGTCGGCATTGGGCAGCGCCGACATCGCCCGGAAGTCCTCGGGCTTCTCGAGCTTCATCCAGTCGATGGCGAGATCCTGTTCCAGCGCCTCGAGCATCTTCTGGGCGACGGTGTCCGCATGCAGCACCTCGCGGTTTTGCGCCTCAAAAGGTCGGATCGAGATGTCGAGCGCCTCGTTGTTGTAGGACCGCCCCAAAGCCTGCTCGCAGAGCGCGTAGAGCATCGCATCGAACGCCACCTCGAAATCCGCCGCCAGATGCGCCCGAAGGATGTGCTGACGCGTCGCGCGCAGATCATCCGCCAAGCTCGCCGAAATGCCATCCGCCTTGCGCAAAGTCGCCGCTGGGTCGGAGGTCGGCACCGGTGTGGAGGAGGTCGGCGGCGTCACGTGCGGGCGGGCAGGGGAGGGGACTCCCCCCGCATCTGCGGTGACCTCGTCGGGCTCAGGCGCGGCTGGAATATCCTCGGGCCGCACCAGGCCCTTCTCGACACGCAGCGCCCCGTCATGGCCGATGGTCAGGACGACACCGGCGATGGCGCGATCTCCGTCAGCATAGGGCTGCCGCTCGCACTGCAAGGCTTCGATCTCGCGGAGGCGCGGCTCGATGGCGTAGTATTCGTCCGTCTCCGTGTCCGTCCAATCCTCGCCGTCATTCTGCGCCGCCAATTCTTCTTCACGCGCGATGAGACGTTCCTCCTCGGCGAGCAGGTCCGGATCGGGTTCAATGTCCTGCGGATAGACCCGCCCGAAACTGCGAAACGCGCCGTA
>JAGRDO010000049.1:0-27579 GCA_020447005.1 Paracoccaceae bacterium | reverse complement strand
TCGGGGTTTTCCATATGGGCGCTGGCGCGATCATCGAAGAGATCGCGCAGCAGAACTCCGCCCGCCGCCTCATAGGCTTCGATGCCGACAAAGCGCCCGAGGGCCGAGTTCGCCGAATGCGCCGTCTCGGTCAGCTGACGTTTGATGCTCTGCGGATGGATGTGATAGCCGCCCTTCACCGCGTTCCAGACCGCCAGTTGGCGATCGTGATCGTCGGTCAGCGTGAACGCCATCACGCACTCGAGGGTCAGGTCGCCCGCGCGGAATTGCTCGATGATCTCGGGCGCAACACGGGCGAGTTTGAGGCGACGGCGCACCAGGTCGACGGAGACGCCGAACTTCAGCGCGATTTCATTTTCGCTGCGACCCTCGCCGATCATCTTGTCGAAAGCTTCGAACTGGTCCGCCGGGTGCATCGCCGCGCGTTGAAGGTTTTCCGTGGCGGAGGTGAGGACGGCGTTGCGCTCGTCTTCGACGAGGCAAGGCACCAGGTGTTCCGCGGGGATCACACCGGCCTCGGCGAGTTGTTTCAGCGCCTTGAGGCGGCGACCGCCGGCATCGACTGCAAAACGTGTCTCAGACAACGCATGGACCACCAGGTTCTGTTTGATGCCGGTCTCGCGGATGCTGGAAAGAAGTTCTGCGTCGTCGCTGGCGCTGGCGGGCACTTTGCGGACGTTAAGCGGACTCGGCCCCAACTGGTTGAGCGGGATCAGACGGATGTCGGCGGCGCCGTCAGGCGCGGCCGATCCGGCGGCTTCGGTTTTCTTCGTGGTTGCGGGTTTCGAGCGGGTCGAGGTCTTGGCCATGGGTCAGGGTCCTTGTCGCGCCGGACCCGGAAGAGACTCTCTCTATCCTTTCAAGCCCGGCACCCGGGCTTCCCTTCCTCTGGCTCTTTGACCCACAAGAGCTCCAGCTGTTTACACGAAAGCAGCGACTAACCGGCAAGTGTCGCAAGAGATTGAATTTCGCAGACTCGGCGTGCTGATCCAATTCGGTATTTTAAAAACCTATCAAAGTGGCCTAAGGAATAATCGGCATGACTTTGTAGGTCATGTTGACAAATGGCGGAGCCATAGCCTGATGCATACGATGTCGACGAACCCGAGGAAACTGTCTGCGGTTTTGTCGTAGCGGGTGGCCAGCCGACGGCTGTTTTTCAGTTTGTTGAAACACCGCTCGACCATGTTGCGCAGGGTGTAGATGGTCATGTCGACAACCTTGCGCACCTTGCGGTTCTTGCGCATTGGTATCATCGGCAGCGCGTTCCGGGTCTCGATATCTTCCCGAATTTTGTCAGAGTCATAGCCTCTGTCCGCCACCAGAACGGCCGGCGGCGGCAGATTGTCGGCCATTACCAGATCGTAGCCGGTGTAGTCGGAATCCTGTCCCGGCGTGATCTCGGTCCTCATCGGGAGGCCAGCGCCGTTGACGCGGAGATGGATCTTGGTCGAGAACCCACCTCGCGAACGGCCAAGAGCCTCTTTCGGAGTCCCCCTTTTGCGCCTGCCGCATGATGATGGGCGCGAATCACGGTACTGTCGATCATCTGGAGCTTGTCGGGTGCAATCCCGGCATGGTTCAGTGCGTCCAGGATATCCTCCCATAGCCCTGCAAGCGTCCAGCGGCGGAACTGGTGGTAGACCGACGACCATTTGCCGAACTCTTCCGGGAGATCCCGCCATGGCGCGCCGGTCCTTGCGATCCAGAAAATCCCTTTCAGAACAAGACGATGATTGGATGGCTTGCGCCCGTTCGGACGGCGAACCGCCAAGATAAACCCCTCAAAGAATGCCCATTCGTCGTCCGATATCAGATTGCGTGCCAAGACCACCTCCCACATGGAGATGACCTTGAATCACAAGCCGCAGGTCAACGGAATCCCTTTTGTCAACACTGCCTAACAATCAAACCGGACCACCCGATGGGGGCATGCCAACTTCCCATCTTGGTCAGGGGCAAATCGAATGGCCCCAAAGAAAGACCGAATACATAGAAGCAGGGTCAGCGGCGCATCGACAAATCACTTGTAGGGGAAGCCGATATGCTGGACTCGAAATGGATATTTTCTTTCCAATATGCACTGAACTGCACCTTAACCTTTGACCAAACACGGAGGACAGCATGTCAGATGCAATTGAATGGATGATCGAACTGTCGATTTCGGCGGGACACGAAAAAGAGATCGAAAAGTTGTTAAACGGAATGGCGACCGTGATCCAGGCGCAAGAAACAGGCACGGAAGTCTGGTCATGGTCCCGATCCGAGGATGGAAAAACTGTTTCTGTTCACGAACGTTACAGTGACGAGAACGCGGTCATGACACATCTGACCAATTTCGGAGAATTTGCCGATCGGTTTCTGGCGGCGTTGACGCCGAAACGCTTTATCGTTCTGGCTGATCCCTCGTCCAAGCTGCGCGAAGCCCTCGCCGGATTTGGCCCGACTTACTTCGTTCCGAAGGGCGGGTTCGCGCGATGATGCGCCATCTCAATGTGTAATTTGAGCAGAAACACGGAGGCCAAAATGGTCAAAAACCTGAACATTTTTTCGCTTGATGGCAAGGTCGCCGTTGTCACCGGAGCCGCTCGGGGCATCGGCGAGGCAATTAGCCGCCAACTCGGCGAAATGGGCGCGCATGTCGTGATGGCTGACATGCTGGACGTCGTCGACGAAACGGCCAGGAAGCTCGGCGACGAGGGGCTTTCGACAGAGGGAGAGCGTGTGGATGTCACTAGCAGCCAGAACGTCAATGAGCTTGCCAAACGAGTCAACGCAAAGCATGGGCGGGTCGATATCGTCGTGGCGAATGCTGGTATCGCCTATGAAAGCACCACCGAAGACCACAGTGACGAGGACTGGCGTCGGGTGATGTCGATCAATCTTGACGGGGTGTTCTATACCGCGCGGGCCTTCGGCAACATCATGCTTGATCAAGGCGGCGGATCGATCATCGCGATCTCGTCGATTGCCGGGGTCAAGGCGGTTCGACCCGAACTGCATATCGGCTATGACGTGACGAAGGCCGGCGTTGCCCACTTCTGCAAGGTCGCCGGGGTTGAATGGGCCGCGCGTGGCGTGCGGGTTAATGCTGTAGGACCCGGTTACACCAATACCGAAATGCTACAGAGGGTCGGCCTTGAACAACCCGAAGTCATGGCGCGTTGGATAGATGACATTCCCATGAGCCGTCTTCTGGAGCCTTCGGAAATCGCTCAGGCAGTAGCCTTCCTAGCCTCCGATGCCGCCAGCGGTATCACCGGACAATTACTGATGGCTGATGCAGGTTATTCAGCAGCTTGATCTCAGTTTAAATAGGTAGTTGGATCTGCGGGTCATACGACTTACTGCCTCGATGATCCGGCTTTACCGCCTTCAAAGGAGTTCAGAGAGCGTGAGCACCATGGTGTTTAAACTGTAAAACACACGACTTGATCTGACATTTCTGCTCTTATGGAGCGCAATAAGGAGTGTCGATCAATGACAAGCATTCAAGAGAAGATCATCAAACCGAAGCTGTTCGTCGTCAGGGATTTTGGGACAGATGGGCGCCTGAGCTAAGAGATGTGACCCTCTCGCCGTGGCTCTGCTTGGTTCCGGGTTTCTGTCTCATCTCCACTCCTTGGTGGTGACGATGCGCCAGAAACCCTCTCTTATCAAATCGACCTAAACTGTCCCATTGGCGCTGACGTCAGACACCAAGCCCCTCCGGGAAAGTGCGCGCGCAATAGCTATCCCTATGACGCCGCCTCCTATAACAGCAGCATCGACCTGATACGTCTCCAACGCGGCTTGCTTTTCGGTTTCTTCACGGGACATGCTTTTGGCCGGCGGACGCTTACAAATGAATGGCCCGCCCATAGGCGTCAAGCACAGCCTCATGCATTGATTCGCTGATGGTCGGGTGCGGGAATATCGAGTGCATCAGATCTTCTTCCGTGGTTTCTAGCGTTTTGCCTACCACATAGCCTTGGATCATCTCAGTCACTTCTGGGCCGACCATGTGGGCGCCCAGCAAATCGCCGGTCTTCGCGTCGAAGACGGTTTTGATCATACCCTCTGTGTCGCCCATTGCGACGGCTTTGCCGTTGCCGATGAAAGGGAAGCGACCAACCTTTATGTCATAGCCCTGCTCTTTCGCCTTCGCCTCTGACAGGCCGACGCTGGCCACCTGCGGGTGACAATAGGTGCAGCCGGGAATGCTTTCAGGCTGCACAGAATGGGCATGCAGCCCGGCGATCAGTTCGGCTACCATCACGCCTTCATGGCTCGCCTTGTGGGCAAGCCAGGGCGCGCCGGCGATGTCGCCAATGGCCCAAAGGCCATCGACGCCGGTGCGGCAATGGGCGTCTGTCACCACGTGTGTCCGGTCGATCTTTATGCCAAGCGCTTCGAGACCCAGCCCCTCCACGTTACCAACGATACCGACAGCCGAGATCACAGTATCGAACTCCTGCTTCTCAACCTTGCCACCAACCTCGATATGGGCAGTGACTTTGCCATTTGCTCGGTCCAAGTGCTTGACCATGGCTTTTTCCATAATCTTCATGCCCTGCTTGGCGAAGGACTTCTTGGCGAAAGCTGAAATTTCTGCATCTTCCACGGGCAGCACACGATCCATCACTTCGACAACAGTGGTGTTGGCGCCCAGCGTGTTGAAGAAGCTCGCAAATTCAATGCCAATCGCGCCGGAGCCGATGACAAGGAGCTTCTTAGGCATTCGCGGCGGGTTCAGCGCATGTTTGTAGGTCCAGACCAAATCTCCGTCTGCCTCCAGCCCCGGCAATTCGCGGGCACGTGCGCCGGTGGCCAGCACGATGTTCTTAGCGGTCAGCTCCTCGGTGCCTTTCTCGGTCTTGACCGAGACCTTACCCTTTGCAAGGATTTTCGCCTCCCCCATCACCACGGTGACTTTGTTTTTCTTCATCAGGTGGCCAATGCCGCCCGACAATTGCGCCGCAACCCCGCGCGAGCGTTTCACGATAGTGGGCAGGTCGTAGACAATCTTGTCTACTGACAAGCCAAATTCCTTAGCACGGTGCATCAGGTGGAACACCTCGGCCGAGCGCAACAGAGCCTTCGTAGGGATACAGCCCCAGTTCAGGCAAATCCCCCCGAGATGCTCGCGCTCAATAATGGCTACGTTTTGCCCGAGCTGTGCCGCACGAATAGCGGCCACATAGCCCCCCGGTCCTGCTCCGATCACGATCACGTCAAAGGCTTTGGACGACATTCCCAACTCCACTTCTGAACATAGAAAGGACCCGGCCCGAAGGCCTGGTCCGATGGTTGCCATTTCGGCACTATCAGCTTGCCAGATCCAAGGTCACCTTCACGGCTTCGGTTGGCTTCTTACCGAGTGCATAGGCTTCCGCCGCCTGGTCCAGGTCAAATGTGTGAGTCTGAATCGGGCTGAGGTCCAAGCCGGTTTTGCCAAGGAAACGAATGGCTCCCGGCCATACTCCCGGCGACCCGATGCAGCCGTTCACTTTTAGGTCCTTGATCTGAATGAGACCCAGTTCGACAGGAAATTTCTGCCCGATGTTGATACCAACCATGGAAACACGGCCTTCCGGACGCGCGTAATCAAAAACATTAGCCAGGGATGACGAGTGGCCGGCTGCTTCTATCACCAGCTCTGCCCCGCCCTGGGTTAATTCCTGAACGGCTTCGACTGGGTCACAGTCTGTTGGATCTACAACGGCATCTGCACCGAGCTTCAAAGCTGTTTCGCGACGCAGAGGGATCGGGTCCACGACAATGACGCGTGCCCCCATGCCGATCGCCGCCGCCGCGGACACCAGACCGATCGTGCCACCGCCGGACACTACCACGGTTTCGCTGGCGTTCGTTCCACCACCGCGCAGAACGGCGTAGTAGCCACAGGTAAACGGTTCGATCAAAGCACCCTTGGCGTCGTCAACCTCGTCGGGCAATTTGTGCAGCCACTCCGGGCGCGCCGTGAAATACTCGCGGTCCGCGCCGTCCATGGAAAAGCCAAAGTGATGAATGCGTTCGGGCGTGTTTATCACACATTCGCCGACGACCCGATCTCCTGGCGTAAATCCGGTCACGTTCCTGCCAACCTCGATGATCTCACCGACCCATTCGTGCCCCGGCACCACTGGATAGCTGATCGGGATAATGTACTGCCCCGCAAGCAATTCGTAATCCGAGTGACAGATCCCGACCTTGCGTGATTTGACGAGAACGGTGTTGTCGTCGATTTCTGGAACCGGATGCGTGGCGATCACCAGCTTGTTCGGCTCTTCGAAAACCATTGCTTTCATAGTTGAATTCGTCATGCGACTTCCTCAATTTTTCCACTGACTGCGGATTTGAACACTGCTTCAAGCAGCGCGATATTGTTTACAAGATGATCCGGCGTGATCTGGTAGGGCTCGCCCATGGTCACGGCGCGCGCGAAGGCAACGAGGTTGTCTTTCACTGCTTCAGCGGTCGCAACCTCCTCAACGGTGATTGGCGCATCCGCCATACCTTTGGTCACGACCCAGCCATCCGGCGCCTCGACATGGGCCTTGTCGCGGATTTCGATCCAGCCCTTGGAGCCGTAAACGGCAAAGCGCGAAATAAACGGGTTGGCGAGCGAGGCCGACACATACGACGTACCGCCGTTCTTGAACTTCACATAGGCCGCCACCGTGTCTCCCTGAGGCAGATCGGTTGAGAGATTGTCGCAATGACAGAGCACTGTTTCTGCCTCGCCCAGCAACCGAACCGACAGGTCCAGCAGGTGAATGCCAGTTGCCGTCATGCCCCCCGCGGGCGCCTGGTCAGCCTTGAGCCGCCAATTGTCGCGATCCAGCGCAACAAATTTGTCATGGCTGAAATTGGCCTCGATCTGCTGAATGCGCCCCAGATCCCCGGCATCTGCCATGCGCAGAAGCTCGGCCATTGCCGGTTCAAAGCGGCGCTCGTGGCCCATGCCCAGGACCAGCCCGGCATCGGCACAGAGGTTAACCGCCTTTTCTGCCCCGGCCTTGGTCAACGCGAGGGGTTTTTCGCAGAAGATATGCTTACCGGCGGCCACCGCCTGTTCAATCTGCTCTTCGTGCAGGCTGTGTGGCGTCGCCAGTACCACCGCTTCGACCTCGGGATCATTCAACGCATCGGCGTAGCTCGCTGAAACGAACAGCCCCTTGTCCCGGGCAAAGTCGCGCACCGCATCGATGTTGGGTTCAATGGCACGCACAATGGTGATCTCGTCCGAAGCCGCCTGCAGCACATCGACCATCTTCTGCCCCCACCATCCGAGGCCAACCATGGCTATTTTGAGTGTCATGTCAGTTGTCCTTTTCACATGATTTTCGGGTATGGGATGATGTTCTCTGCGACCAAGCGGTCAAAGACATCAAAGAAGGAATGGCGGCTGTCCTGACATGACAGGAACCCCGCGTTTCGGCTGTTGCGCATGTCGTTGAAACACTCAATTTCGCGCCCCAGATCGGCGTCGCTGTGCCACCAGGACACGAGTTTCGCAACATCGGGCTCTGCGAGTTTGTACTGCTTTGCGATCGAAGCCCAAAGCACCGGCGCATTCTGCATTTGCTTTTCCAGCGGTGTGGGGTGCCCCGGAAACTCCGCCGGTTCCAGCCCAAACCAATTGCCGATGTCGCGCCACATGCGATGCCAGCGGAAGAGATCACCATTGACGATGTTGAAGGCAGTGTTGGCGGCGCGGCTGCAGGTGCCCGCCCAGTGCAAATGTTCTGCCAAGAGCCGCGCATCGGTGATATCGGTCACGGCTTCGTATTGCGCCGCAGATCCGGGGAACAGGAAGGGACGCCCAGTGGCCCGGCAGATCGTGGCATAGACCGCTAGTGTCACCGCCATGTTCATGGCGTTGCCCAGCGTATAGCCGATCATTGTGTGTGGGCGGTGCACCGACCAAGTAAAGCCCCGCGTCTTGGCGGCCTCAAAGACCTCATCTTCCTGTTCGTAATAGAAGTTCTGCCCCGGCAGGCGCGGCTGATCTTCCTGAAACGGGGTATAGGGGCGACCTTGGGCATAGGCGTCAAACGGACCGAGATAATGCTTGGTACCCGTAACAAGCGCCACGTGGCGCAGGCGCGAACAGCTGAGGCCATCGAGCGCATTCTTCACCATGGCACGGTTGACGATACAGTTCTCCGCCTCGGTCTCCTGCCGCGACCAAGTGCAGAAATACACATGGCTGACATCGCGCAACCGCCCAAGCTTGGTCATGGCTGCCTCTCGGTTGGTCAGGTCCAGTTTGACCATTTCATCCACACCCGAAACCGCCGCTCCGCTACGAGACAGACCATAGACCTTCCAATCTCCAACCTCTTGGAGATGGCGTGCAAGGTTGCTGCCGGAGAGCCCGGAGGCCCCGACGATCATTGCTGTGTTTTTCATTTTTGCCTCTAGGTAGAGACGAGTATCTTGAGATGCTCGCCAGAAGGATCGAGTAGGGCTTCGAAGCCTTGATCGACCACGTTCTCCGCTTCAATTCGACCGGTGATCACCTTTTCCACCGGCAGCTGCCCGGCGGCGATCAGGCCCGCGATACGCGGCCAGACATAGGTGGGGTAGCACCAGGTCGCCTCGACGCTGATGTCCTTTAGCGCCCAAAGCATGGCATCAATACTGGCGGGTTTTATGTGCAGACCAACCTGCACCACCTTGCCGCCCCGGCGCACTGCATCCACGCAAGTGTTGAGCGACACCTCAAGACCAACGCATTCCAGCGCCACGTCCACACCGACATGGTCTTCGGTAAGATCACGGGCAACATCACCGGCATTGTCCTTGGCCGGATCAACAACTACGACGGCTGGGTCGATGCCCTGAATGATGCGGCGGCGATTGGGGTTGGGTTCGGACACGATTATCAGGCTGGCACCCGCGGCACGGGCACAGATCACCGTCAGCGCACCAATCGGCCCAGCGCCCGAGACCAGCACTGTCGATCCCGCGCCAATCTGCCCGCGATCCACCCCGTACATAGCGACAGCTGCGGGTTCGATCATGGCGGCCTGGTCGTCAGTCAGATTGTCTGGCACAGGTTGCGCACAGTAAGACGGCAGAACCGCCTGTTCGGCCATACCACCCCAGGCCCAGCTCAGGCCAACACAGGCCATCTTGTCGCTCAGGTGGTACTGACCCCGCCGCGCAAAATAATCGTCGCGCGGCGAAATTAAAGGCTGTGCAGAAATACGGTCACCTGGTTTGACGTGGGTGATATCGCTGCCAACAGCCTCGACCACGGCGCCAAATTCATGGCCTAAGATCTGCGGATTTGTTGCACCTGTATAAATGTGGGGCGCCTCAGGTGTCACGATCGGGCCTGCAACATATTCATGCAAATCGGTCCCGCAAATCCCGCAGGCTCCCGGACGAACCAGAACTTCATCCGGGCCCAGATCACCCGAAGGCGCAGGTACATCTTCGACACGAATGTCTTTAGCGTTGTGGAACCGTACAGCTCGCATTCCGTTTTTCCTTACTGAGCTGTGTAGCCACCGTCGACGGCCAGACTCGCGCCGGTAACGAAACGAGCCTCGTCGGACGCGAGGAAGAGGACGCAGTTTGCGACGTCGACAGGTTCGCCGAGGCAAAGCGGATGCAGCTTGCCCATCATGTCGAGATAGGCCTGCTTGCCCTCCGGATAGGTTTCAGCCGCTTTCATGAACAGCTCGGTTTTGGTCGAACCGGGATGCACGGTGTTCACACGGATACCGTGCGGCGCGTAGCAGATCGCATCGGTTTTGGTCATGGCCAGTACCGCGCCTTTCGTGGCGTGATAGGCTGGGATGTCGATATTGCCAATCAACCCGTAGATGGATGAGAAGTTGACGATTGCGCCCTTCTTCTGTTCCATCATCGGCACGACGGCATGCTTGGTGCACAAGAACGATCCCTTGACATTGACGGCAAAGACCTGATCCCACTCATCTGCCTCGATCTCGTGCGCTAGCTTGTTGACGCCGGTGATCGCGGCGCAATTGACCAGAATGTCGAGGCGACCGTGTTTATCGGTTACGGCTTTGAAAGCCGATCGGACTTGGTCCTCATCGGTAATGTCGACTTTGATGAAGTCCACGTCGAAGCCTTTATTTCGTAGTTCGGCTGCATGGGCTTCGCCCACTTCGTCGATCACGTCAAAAATGGTGACCCTTGCGCCCTCTTCTGCAAGGCGGGTGACAGTTGCACCACCAATTCCGCGAGATCCGCCTGTAACAACAGCGATTTGATCTTGTGTACGTCCCATTAGATTATTCCTTTTTTTCAGATAAGAACCATACCACCGTCGATCATGACGGTCTGACCGGTCATGTAATCAGACGCGGAAGAAGCCAGAAAAGTGGTGGTTCCGACGATCTCAGCCGGGATCGCGGCATGACCAAGCAGAATACCTTCAGAAAAACCGTCCAGTGCCTCGTTTTCCTTTTCGGTCACGCCGTGTTCGATGAATTCGCGGTCCAGTTGTTCCCACAATTCGGTCTTCACAACACCTGGACCAAACGCATTCACAGTGATCTTGTGTTCAGCCAGTGCGCGAGCCGCGGCTTGTGTTAGAGCGGCGACTGCGAATTTCGAAGCGCAGTAGTGGGCAAACAGCGGATAGCCCTGTTTCGCAGCAATGGACGCCGTGTTGATGATTTTTCCAGGCGTGCCCTGTTTGATGAATTGCTTCGCGGCTTCCTGAGTTCCAATCAATACACCCTTGCCGTTCACGTCCATGATCCGCTGCCAGTCTTCCTCAACGATGTCCATGAACGGGCAGGTTTGGCTGATGCCTGCGTTGTTGAAGATCACGTCCAGCTTGCCAAACGCGGCTACGGTTGCGTCGATCATGGCCTTGGTTGAGGCACGATCCGCCACATTGACCGCAACGCCAATTGCACCGTTACCTATCTTTGCAGCCACCTCTTTGGCAGAAACTTCGTTCAAATCTGCCACACAGACACTGGCACCATTGGCAGCCAGATCTTTAGCGATGGCGGCACCAATCCCACGACCCGCTCCCGTGACAATGATGGATTTACCTTTGACGTTATTGCTCATTTCATTCTCCTTTGGCGTCAGGCACCGCGTTTGACATAAAAGGCGGCCGCGATGACGATCACGATACCTTTGATGATGATCTGAAACTGTACCGGCATGCCAAACAGCAACACCGCGTTGAAAACGACAACCAGGATCGCGGCACCGATCAGGCCACCAACAATGGTTCCACGTCCGCCGGACAGGGCAATGCCACCCATGACCGCCGCAACAATGCTGTCAAGTTCCATTCCCCGGCCGACCCAGTTGTCGACGATGCCGACAAAGCCGGACAGAACCAGTCCCGCAATAGCTGCCAACGTTCCTGAAATCACATAGCAGATTATGATAACGCGGTCGGCGTTCATCCCCACCAGCCGAGCAACCGAAGGATTGCCACCTGTGATATAGACCTGCCGACCGAACACAGACTTATGCAGCAGGACCCAGAAGAACGCAGCGATAATGGCTAGGATGATTACGTTGTAAGGCAAGCCGTAAACCGTCTCTGAACCAATGATGCGGAAGAAATGAGGAACATTCCCAGAAGGCGCGCCGCCCGTATAGGCAAACCGGATACCTTGAAGCACGATCATCGTTGCAAGCGTGGCCAGAAAAGGAGAGACATTGCGCTTTGCGACAAGCAGACCATTGGCAAGCCCGGTTGCCACACCGATAGCCAATGCGACGAGAATGATCGGAACGACATCTCCTGGCTGTCCGTCGAATGATGTTGCAACAACAGCTGCCGTGGCCATCACCGAAGCCACCGACAGATCCAGTCCGCGAACGAGGATGACGAACGCCTGACCTATGACCACTATGCCTAGCGGCGCGGCCTGCAGCAACATGTTGGACACATTGTTCGCGGTCAAGAATGCCGGCGAAACTATGCTCGATAAAACGATCAGTCCAAGGAGAGCAAGGTGAATGCCATACCGAGCACCGAAGTCACTTAGTTTCTTGGAGTTAGTATCGGATGACATCGATTTTGATTGAACTGCTTGCTGCATCACACCGCCCTCTTTTTCTCGACATAGACCGACACGGCCAGAATGATGATCAAACCCTGAACAATCAGCTGGTAGTGGGACGAAATATCCATAAAGTTCAGCAGGTTATTCAAAAGTGAAATCAGGTAAACGCCGAAAAGCGTTCCGATGACGCCGCCTCGACCGCCGGTCAGCATCGTGCCTCCAACGACCACGGGCGTGATCGATGCAAGGGTGTAGTTCTGCCCAGTGTAGACATTTCCCACGCCAAAGCGGCCGACCAGATAAATCGCGGTTAAAGCACAACAAATGCCGGAAAACGCATAGACAAAGACCAGAACACGCTTGCGGGGCAGCCCCATTAGCCGCGCGCCAATCTCGTCGTCGCCGACCGCATAGATGGCACGCCCGAAGGGCACGTATCGCAGAAACAAGGCAACAAGGATAAATAACGCGATGGTAAAAACAGCTCCTACTGGCAGGCCAAGGAGTCGACCATAGGCCACGTAGTCAAACTCGAACGGAACCGATCCCGCAGGCCCGAGAGTGTAAAGCAAGGTCACACCCTGAAGCAGTGCCCCCATGCCCAGAGTAACAATGAGCGGATGAACCCTGAGCCAAATCACCGTCAACCCATTGAGACTGCCGATCGCCGCCCCCAGAACCAAAATCCCGATACAGACTGGAAGAACCCGTGCAGCTTCGCCGTCGATTGTTCCCGACATTAGCACGCTAAGCAGGCTGATCATCGAGCCGACCGAAAGGTCAATCCCGCCGGTTAGTACCGTGAGCGTCTGGCCAAGGCTTACCAACGCAAGACCCGTCGATTGTTCAAATACGTTCAACAGGTTCGATACGGACCGAAAGCGGTCAGAGATCAACGCACCGAAAAAGAACAGCAGCACCAGAAGGGCAATCACAACCAGGAGGCCAGATCTGCTTTTGGTCGCGAAGTTGAAGGATCGAATTGCCAATGCAGTCATATCATTTTCTCCTTCAGGCCGCTTCGTGCCGGGTTGCGAGTTGCATGATGGCTTCTTCAGAAAGTTGGTCCTTGCTCAACTCGCCGGTCACCACGCCTTCGCGCATCACGATGACCCTGTCAGACATACCCACCACTTCAGGGAGTTCAGACGAAATCATCAGGATGGCGATGCCTTTGGCGGCCAGTTCGCGCATGATGCGGTAAATCTCGACCTTGGCGCCCACATCTACGCCGCGCGTCGGTTCGTCGAGGATTAGTACCTTCGAACAGGTGCGCGCCCAGCGGGCGACAATCACCTTTTGCTGGTTGCCGCCTGACATGGTTGCTACAGGATTGCGCGGCCCGCGGCAGGCGATCTGGTATTCTCTAATTTCATCCCTGGCGATTTGCAGTTCGCGAATCGTGTTGATCAGACCGTATTTGGCCACAGCATCTAGATCAGATGCCGTGATATTGGCCGCTACATCCAACTGCATGGCCAAGCCCTGGCCTTTGCGATCCTCGGTTACAAGTCCCAAACCTTTCTTGATAGCAAGCGCCGGCTTCATCTCGGTAAATGTTTCGCCATCAATCTCGACCGACCCCGACGACATTGGCAGGCCACCGAAGATACCCAGCGCAAGTTCTGTCCGCCCTGCCCCAACCATGCCCGCCAGCGCTGTTATTTCTCCAGCGCGCAGTTCGATACTGGCATTCGTGACCCGGCCATTCACCGAGAGATTATTTGTGCGCAGCACAACGTCGCCAAACTTGGCCTCTCCAACTCTTGGCGGAAAAAGCTCGGACATGTCGCGTCCGACCATGAGCGAGATCAATTGATCGCGGTCGATATCGGCAACATTTTTACTGTCGACATAATGTCCATCTTTCATGACGGTCACGCGGTCACAGATTTCGAATATCTCTTCCAACCGGTGGGAAATGTAGATGATAGCGACGCCATCTTCCTTGAGTGCACGCAGCCTTTTAAACAACAATTCCACTTCGTGACCCGAGATGACAGCCGTCGGTTCATCAAGGATCAGAAGCTTGACCTTGTGCACCAATGCCTTTGCGATCTCGACCATCTGTTGATCGGCGACGGTGAGTTCGGAAACCCGGTCATTTGGATCAATCTCGACGCCAAGCCGCTGCAGCAATTCTCGAGCATCTCGGTCGGTTTGGGGATAGTCGATCAACCCAAAAGCACCGCGGCGTTCGTGCCCCAGGAAGATGTTTTCGGCGACAGAAAGATGAGGAAAAAGAACGAACTCCTGATAGATAACGTGAATTCCGGCTGACTTTGCTTCACCTGGAGACGTCCAGTGAACGATCTCTCCATCATATTCGATCTGGCCCTCATCCGGTTGATATACCCCGGCGATAGTCTTGGTTAGCGTGGATTTGCCGGCCCCATTTTCGCCGACAAGGGCGTGGATCTCACCGGCCCTGACGTCGAGATGAACTTGATCGAGCGCTTTCACGCCAGGGAAGGATTTGGAAATAGATGATAATGTCAGCATGACGTCCCTCTAGGCTGCGGGGGCTCGGGGCCGATCGGCCCCGAGCCAAGTGCGGAATTCGCCTTACTGCGGATAGTCAACGGTATAGGTCGTCGGATCGTAATCTGGACCCATTCCGCCGGTGACCAGCATGTCCGCCGGACCATCCGGAACAACCATGTCTGCGATCGTCAGGTTGGTCTGGATCGAGGGAGTCTGGTGTCCCTCTGACACGGCAATCTGGGCATTGATCTCGTAGATGCAGGGCACCGGCGCTCCGGCCAGAACGTCAAGAGCAACGCCGACAGACACACCACCCATAGCTGGTGGATAGCCAACCTCGAGCATCGGAATGCCGTACTCGAGCGATTGTTGCAGCGGTCCGTTCACATCAGCTGTCGTGTGGATCGGAATTTCTTCCGGCGCCCACCCTGCCTCAAGGAAGGCTTCTACCGAGCCTGGCGTCTGCAGTCCGTGCGCAGACCACACAGCGTCGATATCGTGGCCATATTTGGCGATCATACCCTGCATGACCTGCTTGCCTTTGACCGGAGACCAGTCGGAATAAACTGTCTCAAGGATGTTGATGCCAGGATACTGAGCAAATACCTCGCGAGCAGGGTTTTCGCGGTTTTCCGAAGGGCTGGAACCGGCTTGCCCAGCCAGCATGACCACGTTGCCTTCACCCTCAAGCTTCTCAACAATCCACTGGGCAAAAAGGCGGCCCATCATAGCATCGGACGCAGTCACAAATGTCACGAAATTATCCGACGCGATGCGGCGGTCCACCATGACAACCGGAATGCCTTGCTTCATCGCACGGGTCACAGCCGGATCAAGCGCCTGCTGGGTGTTTGCAGAGACGATCAACAAGTCGACACCGCGCGAAATCAGATCCTGAATGTCCGCAACCTGCTTGGCATCGTCATGGCC
Organism: Paracoccaceae bacterium; assembly: GCA_020447005.1. Lineage (GTDB taxonomy): Bacteria > Pseudomonadota > Alphaproteobacteria > Rhodobacterales > Rhodobacteraceae > Albidovulum. The sequence continues at coordinate 12,160 of JAGRDO010000049.1, read as the reverse complement.
CGCATCGGTGATGATCAGCTTCTCAATTTTGTCGGCGTTGTCCGCAGCAGCTTTCATAACCGAATGCTGCATGACAACACGCCAGCTGTCTCCCAGACCAGCATTCGAAAACCCGATCGTGTACGGACCGTCTTTCTTATACTGCGCTGTGTCGTTGAAGCACACCTCTACATCCGGATTATATAGATACGTGCGCGGTGCTCCGGTATAAAAATCGCCCGCAAATGCGGTTGACGCGATGGAAGCGACAGCCATAGCTGTAGCCATTCTCAAGGTCTTCATCAGTTTCTCCTCCAACCGTTGATGTGCCGGGTCAAGAATATGCGACCCCTCCCCCATTCCGCCTGTTCCCTACAGAACCACCTTGGAATCGGCACGTGGGCTTGTGCGGGAAAAACTACGTCATCAGAGGGACACTAGGGCTGGATAATTATCCAGATTGGATTTTGTGAAAGTCTGTTTGCCAGTTCGGGAATTGGATGAGAGGACTAGACCGTTTGAAAGCGGTTCAAGGCGTCCCTTCCAAACAAAAAACCGTGCCGCGCGAGGGAGGAATTGCGCGACACGGCTTGGTTCCGGAGTGAAACGACACCCCGAAGAAATCAGAGGCGATATGCTGGAGTTCTCAAGAAAGAATGGTCAGTGGCGCTTCGACATATCGTTTAAATACAGCCAACAACTCTGCGCCGAGCGCACCATCAACCAAGCGATGATCGACTGACAAAGTCACCGTCATCACCGTCGCTGACTCGATTACATCACCGCGTGACACCGGGCGTCGTTCGCCCGCCCCAACCGCCAGAATTGTTCCCTGAGGCGGGTTTATCACTGCATCAAAAGAGCTGACTCCGAACATGCCGAGATTTGAGACTGACGTGGTACCGCCCTGGAATTCTTCTGGGGTCAACTGCCGGGCACGCGCGCGTGTTGCAAGGTCTTTCATTTCGGTTGAGATTGTGGAAATGCTTTTTGCCTGTGCATCTCTGATGATCGGAGTGATCAGCCCGCCTTCGATCGAAACTGCAACCGACACATCCACCGAATGATGCCGCCGCATGTTGCCGTCTCCCCAGGTCACGTTAGCGTCTGGTACTTCCGCCAAGGAAAGCGCCAGCGCCTTGATGACCATATCATTGACCGAAGTCTTGTAGACAGGTTCACCATCTACAATCGGGGCCGCATCGTTCAACTGCATGCGCAGCGCAAGCAATGCGTCCAACTCGACGTCGGACCGCAAATAAAAATGCGGCACTGTCTGCTCCGCTTCAGTCAATCGGCGCGCAATAGTTCGCCGCATAGTGTTCAGTTCAACCACATCATAGCTGCGCCCAGCATAAAGATCAGATTGGGAAGCAGAAGCTGAGCTGGCTTCATTCACGAAAACAGGAGCGGCTTGTTCCGGGGCCACTGCGTTCAAGGCGACTGCTTCAACATCAATCCGCACGATCCGTCCTCTGGGGCCGGATCCTGAGACCCTTGCCAAGTCGATACCTTTTTCAACTGCGATGCGTCGTGCCAGTGGTGAGACCAGGGTCCGATGCTGCTTATCCGTTTTCTGCCTCTCGGTGGTGGTTTCTGGCTCTGCTGCAGGTATCGGTTCGCCCGCCGGTGTGCCAGCTTGCTCTGTTTCGACCGCAGCGATTGTACCAGCGTCCTCGCCATCGACCGCCAGCAAAGCGATCACACTATTCACAGCCACGTTTTCCGAGCCTGCCTCGACTAGAATTCGGGCAAGTGTTCCTTCTTCCGTGGCCTCGAATTCCATCGTCGCCTTGTCAGTTTCGATCTCAGCAAGAACGTCACCAGGCTTGACTTCGTCGCCTTCGGCGACAAGCCAGGTGGCAATTGTTCCCTCCTCCATCGTCGGCGAAAGCGCTGGCATCTTGATTTCAATCGGCATTGTCGTATTCCGTTTAATCTGAAGGGCTTACCGGACTCCACAGGCGCCGGTCTGTGTCTTTCTCGTAGCCTTTTCCCTGCGGGAAGCTGACCAGTTCAAACTGCATTCCCCATGGAGCCAGAAAGTACACCCATGTCTGGCCGGCGGACGGTCCTTGCTCGCGAAAAACCGGCTCACCGAGGATTTCCACTTTTTGCGTGCGCAGCCATTCGAGCGCGCGGTCAAAGTCGTCGGTGTAAAACGCCAAATGGTGGCCACCAACGTCGCTGTTCCTGGGTTGTGCCGTGTTTTGGTCCGGCGCTTCATATTCGAACACTTCGAAATTGGGCCCAACGCCACAGCGAAAGAACCGAAGTTTCTTCATCACCGTGCGCGGATGCACATTCAGTTGCCGTGTCATCCAGTCGTCGTCGAACTGAAACGGGCCTAGATCATAGAATTGTTCACACCCCAGAACATCGACGAAAAATCGCGTCGCCTCTTCTAGATCGGGGACAGTAAACCCGATATGTTCGACCCCACGAAGCCCTGGCATTTTCTGCTTGGCCATGGCTGCCCCCTTACGCCCGAACCAAATCGCCGCGGCCGGTATCGATCATCATCTGGCGCAGTTGAACTTCCACCTCGGGTGCCATGGCAAAGGCGGCGCGTTCTAGGACTTTGGAAACCGAAGGCGAGCTTTCACCGCCATGCACCCGCTGCACTGGTTGATCCAAGAAATCGAAGAACCGGCGCTGAAGCTCGTCAGTCAGCATAGCGCCATAAGACACCGTCAACGGGCTTTGCTCGACAACCACAACATTGTTGGTCTTTTTGATGCTGGCTTCAATCCTGTCCCAATCAATCCCGGCACGATCCAGCGAGCGCAAGTCGATGATCTCGGCGTCCAGCCCAAGCGCATCAACCGCTTTGCGGGATTCTTCGACCATGGCCGAGTAGGTCAGGATGGTCATCGCCTGCCCCTCGCGTACCACTTTGGCTTTGCCGAGCGGGATGTAGTAGTCGTAATCCGATGCAGGCCCCGGCATCTTTTGGTTGTACAAACCGACATGCTCAATGACGAGTACCGGGTCTTCGCAGGCCAGCGCAGAATTCATCAGGCCGACATAGTCAAACGGCGTCGATGGCGCGACAATGCGCCAGCCCGGCCACTGTGCGAACAAGCCTGCCGGGTCCATCGAGTGTTGCGAACCGTAGCCGGTACCGATGGCGATCTTTGTGCGGAACACAATTGGCATCGCTGCGTCACCACCGAACATGTGCCGCGCCTTGCCAATCTGGTTGAACAGCTGGTCCGCCGCGACAAGCGCGAAATCGGGGTACATCAGTTCTACCACAGGCCGAAAGATCCCAGCCATGGCAACACCACCGGCGAGACCGCTGAAACCGGCCTCAGCGATCGGCGTCGGAATAATCCGGTCCGGATATTTCTCAGCCAGGCCCTTGGTGGCGCCGTTGGTGCCGCCTTTGAGGCGATGAATATCCTCACCTATGCAGAAGATGCGATCATCCTCGGCCATGCGCCGGTTCATTACCTCAGCAACGGCGTCGACAAACCTCACTTCAGCCAGTTCGCCCGAAAACGCCTCTTGTTCCTCGAACCGGAGGCCGTCCAGCTCGCTCAGATCACCACGCAAACCGGCATCGCGCATGGCAGTGTCCGGCCAAAGGCTTTCGATCACAGTACGCTTGTTGCCTTCTTCGATGGTCAAAGCGCTGGCAACCTTTTGCATCGCATTTCGCGCCCGCGCAGCGATGGTAGCATCGCCCTCATCATCCAGCCATTTTCGATCTTTCAGACCGTTCAGCATAACCAGAAGCGGGTCTCGTTCACGCCATTTCGCTTCGTCCTCCTTGCTACGATAGCCAAAGGCGCTGGCGGCAATCCCGCCGCCATGGTGGAAATAGCGATACAGGACTGCCTCGATCACCGTCGGCCCTTGCCCTGAACGCATGATTTCAAGCGCTTTCTCGGTCGCCACGCGAACCGCGACAGGATCCATCCCATCGACCCGGAAGGACGGGATACCAAATGCCAACCCACGAGATGACACCCGGGTTTCGCGGGTTTCTTCTTCTACGGTGGTTGCCACCGCAAAACCGTTGTTTTCAATAAAGAAACATACTGGTAGATCCCAAAGGGCTGCCAGGTTCATCGCTTCGGGCACAGAGCCGATATGGGCACTACCTTCGCCGAAATAGGAGAATACCACTTCATCGCTACCCGACCGTTTTTTGGACCAGGCGGCACCCGTTGCGAAGGGTACACCGCCGCCAACGATAGCATTAGTTCCCAATGCGCCCACCTTGTCCCAGCGCAAGTGCATGGAGCCGCCGCGACCTTTGCAAAACCCTTGGGCCAACCCCATGATTTCAGCGAGAGATTTTTGCAGCAACAAATGGATGTCGTCCGACAGATCGGTCGTCAGTGGATCTGCGTACCCCTGGTCGAGATAGGTCAATGCCTTGGCGATAAACTGGTGATGGCCACGATGCGAACCGGTGACCTGATCGCCCGGTCTTAGCGGCGCAATTGATCCGATCGCGCCGCCCTCCTGCCCAATGGAACTATGCGCCGGGCCGTGGATCAAACCCTGTCCGTCGATTTCCAGAACCATTTCCTCGAAGGCCCGGACCAGATGCAGGTGATTGTGCATCTTTATTGCTTCTTCACGACCCAACTTGTTCCAATCGGCCTCAGTGGCAGAGATTTCCAACCAGTCGGCCATCGGTGTGAGTTTCTTTGTCTTCGCCATTTGCGTTTATTTCCTCAGGCCTTTAGGCCACCCATACACAGGTATTTTGTCTCGACATATTCCTCGATGCCGTAACGCGATCCTTCGCGCCCTATGCCGCTTTCCTTGACCCCTCCAAACGGCGCCACCTCGGTCGAAATGATGCCTTCATTGATGCCAACCATCCCGTATTCCAGTGCTTCAGCGACCCGCCAGACCCGACCAATATCGCGGGAATAGAAGTAGGCGGCGAGGCCGAACTCGGTGTCGTTGGCAAGTTGAATCGCCTCGTCTTCTGTGTCGAATGTGAACACAGGGGCAAGCGGGCCGAACGTCTCTTCGCGAGCAACTGCCATGTCAGAGGTCACACCAGTGAGGATCGTGGGTTGGAAGAAGTTGCCACCCAACGCATGGCGCGCTCCACCCGCCGCAATTACGGCCCCTTTTTCGACGGCATCTGCGATATGTTCTTCAACTTTTTCGACTGCAGCCTGGTCGATCATCGGCCCTTGCTGCGCTCCGTCGGAAAACCCGTCGCCGACGACAAGCGCGTTTACCCGCTCTGTCAGGCGTGCAACAAAGGCATCGTGAACGCCACGCTGGACAAGTATCCTGTTCGTGCAAACGCAAGTCTGTCCGGTGTTGCGGTATTTCGAGGCAATTGCGCCCTCGACCGCCGCATCGATGTCGGCGTCGTCAAACACGATAAAGGGTGCGTTGCCACCCAGTTCCATCGACACTTTCTTCACGGTATCTGCGCTTTGCCGCATCAGAACCTTGCCGATGTCGGTTGAGCCTGTGAAGGTCACTTTCTGGACATCCGCATTGGCTGTCAGCTCACCGCCAATGGCGCGAGCCGATCCGGTAACTACGTTCAGAACTCCAGGCGGAACGCCTGCCTGTTCTGCCAAAGCCGCGATTGCCAGTGCCGAAAAGGGCGTTGCCGATGCCGGTTTGACGACACAAGTGCAACCGGCCGCAAGTGCCGGACCGACTTTTCGCGTGATCATGGCGATCGGAAAATTCCACGGTGTGATCGCCGCGACAACACCAACAGGCTGCTTGACGACAACGATCCGCTTGTCACCCCACGGGCTCGGGATCACATCTCCGTAGACGCGTTTACCTTCTTCGGCAAACCATTCGATGAAGCTGGCACCATAGGAGACCTCTCCCCGCGCCTCGGCAAGCGGTTTGCCCTGCTCGGCGGTCATGATCTCGGCCAGCGCTTCGGTGTTTTCTATAATCAGTTCGAACCAGCGGCGCAAAATAGTTGCGCGGTCCTTAGCAGTGCGCGCCTGCCAATTGGCCATCGCAGATTTCGCAGCCAGAATCGCCTCGCGCGTTTCGTCGGCACCAAAATTCGGGACCGCGCCAATAACCGCCCCATTCGAAGGGTTTGTCACCTCAACGACACCTGAGTCAGATGCTGGTCGCCATTTTCCATCAATCAGGCATTCATGTTTCAGGAGCCTCGGATCGAGTTTCATGTGGCGGCCTCCGAGCCATCAGTCAGGGTAAGCCCGGCACGCTGCGTCGCGAGCTCGACGAATTTGAAAAAGTCTTCTTCGCCGCTTCCATCGGCGATCAACTCGCTCCAGCCTTCACGAACCTGCGCGGCAAGTGGCATTGGGGTGGCTGATCCTCGACCAGCCTGCAAAATCAGATCGAAATCCTTTGCCATCTGCGACACTTCGAAGGCTGGCGCGTAATTTCTCTCTTTGAGGGCGTCGAGCTTGTATCCGATCAGTGGCGAGGCAACCGCACTTGCGCCTATCACGTCCAGCATTGTATTGCGGTCCAGTCCGTTCTTGAGCCCAAGCGCCATGGCCTCGCCCATCATGGCGGCTGAGAATCCGACCATCATGTTGATCGATAGCTTCAGAACCCGCGCCTGTTCCCCATCGCCGACATAGAACTGCCGTGCGCTCATCGCGCCCAGCACCTCGCTGATCTCATCAAAGGCAGGTTTTGGCCCTGAGGCCAAAACCGTAAGAGTTCCGGCTTCGGCCAACGCCACGGAGCCGGAGACAGGGGCCCGCAAATAACGCAGTCCCAGCGCATTCGCCTGTTCGGAAATTTCGTATGAGATTCCGGGCGAAACCGTGCTCATTTCGACCAAAATGGCTCCTTTGCGCATCTGGTTCAGAACGCCAACTTCAGACAAAAGCACCTGGCGCAAGGCAGCGTCGTCCGACAACATGGTGAACAGGACATCTGATTGCGCTGCAAGAACGCTGGCATTCGGGGCCTTTACCGCTCCGGCTTTGACAAGTTTTTCGGATTTTTCAGCGCTTCGGTTAAACACTGTCAGACGCATGTTCGCGCGGCACAGGTTCTGCGCCATCGGAGCTCCCATTTTACCGAGTCCGATCCAGCCGATTTGAAGTGACATAGTATCCTCTTACTCCTCTGTCGGCATCGGGCCGACAGAGGTCAATCTGGTTCTAGTCGTCCCAGGTGTTGCCGAAACGAGGTTGCGTTGTTTGGTTGGCATCCGGGAATACGCGACGATTGTTGAAGTGGGATTCGCTGTGCCGAATGCCTGGCAACATGTCGTTCCCGGACCAGTATTGCCGGCCGCATACAAGCAGTTCTTCGGCTGGGAATTTCGAAATCACTTCGACGCCATCTTTGGTCACAACCATCTCTTCTTCAATCCGCGCAGCGTGATGACTTCCCTTGGCTGGCCAGAAGGTTTCAAGGGCAAAAACCATTCCTTCTTGAATGACTTCCGGGTGATCAATAGACACGAGGCGACTGATCACGGGGCGCTCCCAGATTCCTAGACCAAGACCGTGGCCATACTGAAGACCAAAGGCCGCCTCCTCATTCGGGAACCCAAATTCCTCTGCTTTGGGCCAGACCTGCGCTACCTCGCCGGTCGTGACACCGGGCTTGATCATGGCGATGGCCTGATCGAGATAGTCGCGGCAGCGCTTATAGGCGTCGTTCATTTCGACGCTCGCACTACCTACGGCAAAGGTACGATAGTAGCAGGTGCGGTATCCCATGTAGGAATGCAGAATATCGAAATAGGCAGGATCACCCGGACGCAGCGCCCGGTCCGAGAACACGTGCGGATGCGGCGAACAGCGCTCGCCCGAGATAGCGTTTACGCCTTCGACATATTCCGAACCGTTGCTGTAGAGGAAGTTCGACGCGATGCCGACCAGTTCACTTTCTTTTACGCCGGGGCGAATGGCACGGTAAATCTCTTCATAGGTCGCATCGACCATGGCCGAGGCGTGGGTCAGAAGGCTGATTTCGTCCTGGGTCTTGATAACACGCGCATCCTGCATCAGCCATTGGCAGTCCACCACTTTGACCCCACGCTCCTGGAGCGCAAACATGATTGGCGGTTCGACCAGATCCACACCCAAAGGCTCGTTCTTAAGCCCGTGCTTTTCAAGTTCGCGCACGATCTTGTCAGCAGTTTCCTCGGCCCGCCTCATGTTCGGAGTCATGGCCCCTCGCAATAGAGGAATACCCGCGCGCGAACGTTCGTCGCCACCCATCCAGTCACAGTGAAGTGCGTGGTGTTTTGCCGCCGAACCAAAGTCCCAAAGGATTGGTTCCGCATCCCGCGGAAGCAGTGTCCAGCGCGAAACCTTGTCTTGCGCCCAAGTGCCGATATGTGTGCCGGTAATATACCGTACATTGGTCATGTCAAAGCACAGAATCGCACCCATTTCGGATGCCTCCAACTTGGCCTTGATCTTCGCCAGGCGCTCCTTGCGAAGCCGGTCGAAGTTGATCCGGTTTTCCCAGTCAACGGCCATCGTACCGTGGGTAGGTATCGCCATCTTGCGTTTCCTCTCTTGCTGTCTTCTTCCCACCATGAAAGAGATCCGGAAAATCATTCCGAAACGCTCCTTCATGAGAGGTTGTCGTCTGAGGCGTCCCGCATCCGGTCAGCCAGGTATTGTTCTGATCTTACTTTTTCACAGACATGTGGACGTTTTTCAGAAAAAATATCCAATCCTGATACTTTGCATTCACATCGGCCGATTTGAGACATCTCGCCAGGTCCCGCCAACATTCAACCGGTGCGGTATCATGGCCGGCCCTAAGTTCACTCAGTTGGCAATGTACTTCACCTAGGTGACCACATCTTTTCCTTCGCCGTTGCCTCATAGGCCAATCCGTCAGGGTAGCTCACGAGTTCAAGCTGCATGCCCCAGGGGGCCAGAAAGTAGACCCAGGTCAGGCCCTTGCTTGGCCCTTCGTCCATTTGACTTGGATCACCCTGAAACCTCACGCCATGAGATTTCAGATAGGCTACGGCAGCGCCCATATTCTCGACGTAAAATGCCAAATGGTGACCACCGTGATCACTGTTTTTGGGAATCTCGCGCCGTTGGTCGGGAGAGGTGTATTCAAAGATTTCGAAGGCCGGACCATTGCGACATTTCAGCATTCGAAGTGTTTTGATCACCGCACGAGGATGCACGTTGAGGTGATCTTTCATCCAATCGTCGTCTGCTTCAAACGGGCCGACTTCAAAAAGCTGCACGCATCCGACAACGTCGACAAAAAACCGAGTTGCTTCTTCAATACTGGGAACTGTGAAGCCGATATGGTCGCTGCCGGCAAGTCCCGGAATTCCGTGGGCCATGTGGTGTTCCCCATTAGAACTCAGCCGGAGACTGCACCGGTACGGGTGCATCTTCAGCGATCAGTTTTTCATGTTTCAACTCCGCCCAGAGCGCGAAAGGAATGTCCGTTTTGAGAGCCTCCATGTTCTGAGTAAACCGCTCGGGTCGCCCGGCACCGACAGGTATGCTGGAAACGATCGGATGCGCCGCAGAAAATTGGATTGCGGCGGTCGATAGGGGCACGTTGTGCCGGTCGCACACTGCCTTGATGGCCTGCGCCCTTTTCAACCAATACTCGCCGGTCTCGTGATCTGCAGGTGCGCGGACCCCGTGATCTAACACATTGGCCCGCCAGTCCTTGTCAAGCGGTACGTAATCAAAGGATGAACCCTCAACCGGGTTGTTTAGTACGCCTGAATTGTAGACCCCTCCAATAAGGATGGTCGTGCCCTTTGCTTCGCACACCGGGAACAATTCGGTCAGGGCAGAATGATCCAAAAGAGTGTATCGTCCGGCCAGAAGAAATATATCCATGTCGGCTTCGGCGGCCAGCTTCGCCAGCGCCGGGTTCTGATTCATACCCGCACCGATAGCTGTTACTGTGCCCTCGGATCGCAGCTTGTCCAAAGCCTTGTAACATCCACCAAGAGCTTCATCGACATGGTCATCAGCGTCATGGATCAACAGCATGTCAAAGCGATCAAGCCCGGTACGCTCCAGGCTGTCTTCGACAGAACGCATCACCCCGTCGTAGGAGAAATCAAAGTGATAGAGGCGCGGCGGCGCACCCTTCCAGAACTCATCATCGCCCGTCGGTTGGCTGTTATTAGGGTCATCCTCGACAATACGTCCTACTTTGGTCGAGATAACAAAAGATTCCTTAGGCTTGTAGGCTAGGAACCGTCCAAGCCTTTCTTCGGACATACCCATCCCATACATTGGCGCAGTGTCGAAGGTGCGAATTCCCGCATCCCAAGCCGCATCCAAAACCTTTACTGCATCCGCTTCGGAAAGGCGTCGCGGCCAACCTCCAATTTGTACCGTGCCCAAACCCAAAAGATTGGTCTTGAGTTTAGTTCTCCCGACCTGGCGCAGTTCCGTTGGATCAAAGGGCATAGTTCACTCCTCATCAAATGGTGAGCGGGTCCGGGGGGACCCGCATGAGTTTTCTGTTACTTGGGATAGTCGACGTTGAACGTAGTCGGATCGTAGTCAGGTCCAAGTCCGGTCGATAGGATCAGGTCATTGGGTCGATCAAGACGCGCATAGTCTTCCATCCAGATGTCGGCTTTGACCGACTCGGTTTCGTCGCCCTTCGTGATCGAAATTTGAGCGTTGACCTCATATTGCTTCGGCACTGGCTTCCCGGCCAAAACATCAAGGGCCACGTTTACCGATGCACCACCCATGGCAGGCGGGTAGTCAAAATTGATCGCCTTCACGTCGTGCTCAACAGCTTGTTTCACACAACCGTTGAGGTCGGAACATGTGATCGGCGGTATTTTCCCGTCTTCCCAACCGGCTTCAACAAACGCTTCCAGCGCCCCGGATCCCTGCAGGCCGCTGTCTGACCACACGCCGTCGATCTGGTCGCCGTATTTCTGGATCAGCGCAGCCATGACCTGCTTGCCTTTGGCGGGGCTCCAGTCTGTATACTGAAGTTCAAGCACATTGATGTCCGGGAATTCGGCAAAAACTTGTTTGGCAACTGAGATTCGGATTTCCGCCGGGCTGGCGCCGGCAATGCCACCAAGCATGATGACATTTCCTTTGCCGCCAAGTGTCTCGGCCATCCACTGCGCTTCGAACCGTCCAAGAGCGTGGTCTGATGCGGTAACAAAAGAAACAAAGTTATCGGAGGTGACCCGACGATCGACCATCACTACGGGCACACCGCTGTTCATTGCACGCGTAACAACCGGGTCGAGCGCCTCAGATTGCGCGGCAGACACGATCAGGATATCGACGCCGCGCTGCAAAAGGTCTTGAATGTCGGAAACCTGTTTTGACGGATCATCATTCGCGTCTGTGACAATAAGCTTTTCGATTACATCGCTGTTGTCTGCCGCAGCTTGTTGGATTGAATGCAGCATCCCGACCCGCCAGATGTTCGAAATCGACGCGTTCGAAAACCCGACGACATACGGGGGTTCTTTCGCAAATTGAGATGTGTCGACATATTCAATGTCTCGATTTGACCAGAGCAGCGTCCGCGGTTTGCCAGAGTACCCATCCGCATCTTGGGCAAGTGCCACAGGAGCTACAGAAAGGCTCATGAGCCCCACAACTGAAGCAGACACTAGCATTTTCTTGGATGAACAAAGTCTCATCGCATTTCCTCCTTGTTGGCACATGCCGAACAGGTCCGGCTACCTAACGAAATTGTTGGGTAAAAATTGAACAACATTTGCGACAAAGATATCCGCAGGGGATATTCTGCAGCGCAGCAGAACTTTGTTGTTCGATTTCAGTTTCTTGCCGCAATCGCATTCAACATGTCGGATGTGGACAATTTTTTGAACCGTACACTAAGTGCGCTCGATACCATGTCGTAAACAATAGGAGGGGCCATGACGCGGATCGTGATTCTAGGCGGCGGATTCGCAGGTCTGCATGTCGCAAGATCACTGGTAAAATCGGTTGATGGGGAAGTACAAATCGAGCTCATCAGCGACCAGAATTTCTTTGTTTTTCAGCCACTCTTGCCTGAGGTCGCAGCCGGTTCGATTACAGCAGCACACGCGGTTTCCTCGCTACGCGGACTGTTGCGCGGGGTCAAAACCAGAAAGGCTCGGATCCATTCGGTGGATTTCACCGAAAAAACAGTGGTTGTATTTCAGGGGGTCCAGCGACGCCCGACCAAGGTACACTACGACCAGCTTGTGATCGCTCTTGGACAATCCATCGACCTGTCACGCACCCCGGGC
>JAGRDO010000048.1 GCA_020447005.1 Paracoccaceae bacterium | reverse complement strand
CGCATCTATGCCGAGGCCGAGCGCGTGAAGGGCGACACCGGTGAGAACCTTGTCGGTCTCTTGGAGCGCCGTCTGGACGCCGTTGTCTACCGCGCGAAATTCGTGCCGACGATCTTTGCCGCGCGCCAGTTCGTCAACCATGGCCATGTCACCGTGAACGGCAGCCGCGTCAATATCGCGTCCTACCGTGTCAAGGAAGGCGACGTGATCGCGGTGCGCGACAAGTCGCGTCAGCTGGCGCTGGTGCTGGAAGCCGTCGGACTGGCCGAGCGGGACGTTCCTGACTATATCGAGGCGGACCATTCCAAGATGACCGCGACATTCGTGCGCACGCCCGCGCTGGGCGACGTTCCTTATGCCGTTCAGATGGAACCGAACCTCGTCGTCGAATTCTACGCGAAGAACTGAGGCGCGCCGGGCCTTCGCGCCCGGATGCCGAAAAGAGTGCCGCCGGTCCGATGGGCCGGCGGTTTGCTTTTGCGGCGGGGTCGCGCGGGTTCATGCGGCGGGGCCGATGAGGCTGCCCACCCATTCGCGGTTGCACCGTCTGGCATCGCACGCCCCCCTTGGCGATCCGGAGAGAAAAGGCCGTCAGCCCGGCCTGTCCCCGAAATCCGCCCCCGAAATCCGCCCCCGAAATCTGCCCCCGAAATCCGCCCCGGAAATCCGCCCCCGAAATCCGCCCCTGAAAGTTCTGCCGCCCACCTGCCGCCTATCTGACGGCCGTGCCGTTTTCGCGCCGGCGGACGGACGCGGATTGGCGGCCGAAGCGCCGGGTCCCCCCGGGGGCCGGCTGGCGAAGGGCCTGTGCCTTCGGGAATGGCGCGGAAATTCAGCCGTTCGAGCAGACGGCTTCAGCCGTTTCGCCGAAATTCACATAGCGGCCCCAAAAGGCCTGATGGGTGCTGCGACCCGATTGGCGCACCTCTTGTGCCTTGCCCGGATCGGCAAAGAACTTGGCCGCGAGGCGCTGATCGGACCCTGTGAGGGTGATGTTGGCGACGCGCTGGATGCAGGCGCAAAGCACGGGGTTGGCGACCTTGCTGGTGCGGATACAGGCCTGATCGATCGGCCCGCCCAGGGCCGGGCCGGCCACTGACAAGGCCAAGATGACACCTGCAACCGTCTTCATCACTTCCCCCAAAGTGTCACGCAACGAACAATCGGCCCGTCCGGCGGCCGGTCCTGCGGCCAGTCCTGCGGCCTGTCCCGGCCGTTCGCGGGGCAGTATGCCGAAAACCGATCCTCGATGCAAATGGCGATGGCCGGGGCGCCGGTCACTCGATCAGTCTGGACGGATACCCCTCGGCCTCAAGCGCCGCAAGTACCGCCGCAGAGGGGGCGGAGGTGGCCAGTTCGGCGCTGTGGCTGGCGAAATCGACCTGAAGCCTTGCCGAGGCGTCCAGCGACGTCAGGGCGCGCCGGATCGCGTTTTCACAATGGCCGCAGCTCATGTCGGGAATGGAAAGTTTCATCTCCGGCCTCGTCTCGTCACCCTTTCCGGCAAGATCGGCGTCCGGATGCGAAAGGTCAAGGCCCGGCAAAGGGGGGGCCGCTTGCCGGAAAGGCCCCCCGATCGCGGTTGTCCGTTCGGTCCGAAGGAAACCGCTTTGGCCGCGAGGGCAAGAGGCGTAGAGTTGGGCCAGTCGCTCGGATCCGCCGGATATCCGTTGACGGAAGGTCAGCGTTGGCGAGCGGCACCACAGGAGAGGCGCCGATGATCATTTATCCCACAATCGAAATTCTGGACGGTCGCTGTGTGAGCCTGCCGAGGGGGCGCATCGAGGAGCCGTCGATCTGGCATGTCGACCCGGTGACTAAGGCGCAGGAATTCGCGCATGCCGGCGCGGAATGGATGCATGTCACCGATTTCGACGCGATGTCCGGCAGCGGCAAGAACCGCGATCTGATCCTGAAGATCATTCGCGGCGCGGGTATTCCGGTGCAGTTGGGCGGCGGGTTCCGGACACGCGACCGGATCGAGGAATGGATCGAGCTGGGGGCCGGGCGGATCGTCGTTTCGACGCTTGCCGCCCAGAACCCGCGTCTGGTCAAGGAGATCGCCAGGTACCACCCGGATCAGATCGTCCTGTCGGTGGATGTCTGGCAGGGGCATGTGATGACCCATGGCTGGAAGTCCAAGAGTTCCTACACGCCCGAGGCGTTTCTTGATGCGTTCGAGGGCACGCCATTCGCGGCGATCATCGTGACCGATATCGATTATGACGTGGGCGATGCCGACGCGGCGCTGGGCACGGTTTCAGCACTCGCGGCGCGATCGCGCGTGCCGGTGATCGCCAGCGGGATCGTGCGGACACTGGACGATATTTCGCGTCTGCGTCTGCTTGGGGAAGTGTCGGGCGCGATTGTCGGGCGGGCGTTGTTCAACCGGACCGTCGATCTGCAACAGGCGCTGCGCGAGGCACGGCCGGATACGGCCCATGTTGCCGAGTTCGTCTGAGGCGGTTTGACCGGTTCCGGCGCCAAGCTTCGCCGTGAGGGGGATCGGGCCTTGCCGGGCGGGCGCGATGGCGTGTATCAATCCCGCGATTGAACACAAGGGCGGGATGAGCAATGAGGCGGGTAGTCGTTACGGGACTTGGGATGGTCACGCCGCTGGCATGCGGTGTCGAGGAGACGTGGCAGCGGCTGATTGCCGGGCAATCGGGCGCGGGACCGATCACGCGGTTCGATACGTCGAATGTGGTCACCACCTATGCCTGCGAAATTCCGTTCGGCGATGGCAGCAACGGCACCTTCAACCCCGATGACTGGATGGAGCCGAAAGAGCGCCGCAAGGTCGACGATTTCATCCTTTACGGCATGGCCGCCGCCGACATGGCGGTGAAGGATGCGGGCTGGATGCCCGAGGACGAGGAAAGCCGCCTGCGCACGGGCGTGATGATCGGTTCGGGCATCGGCGGGCTGTCATCGATCGCCGACACGGCGGTTCTGATCAAGGAACGTGGACCAAAGCGGGTTTCGCCGTTTTTCATTCCGGGGTCGCTGATCAACCTTGCCTCGGGGCAGGTGAGCATCCGCTATGGGTTCAAGGGCCCGAACCATGCCGTGGTCACGGCCTGTTCGACGGGCGCCCATGCGATTGGCGATGCGGCCCGGCTGATCCAGTGGGGCGACGCCGATGTGATGATCGCCGGCGGCACGGAAAACCCGATCAGCGAGATCGGGATCGCCGGCTTCAATGCCTGCAAGGCGCTGTCCACCAAGCGCGGCAATGAGCCTCAGCGCGCCTCGCGCCCCTATGATGCGGACCGGGATGGCTTTGTCATGGGGGAAGGCGCGGGCGTCGTCGTGCTTGAGGAATACGAGCACGCCAGGGCGCGTGGGGCGAAGATATATGCGGAGGTTCTGGGATACGGGCTTTCGGGCGATGCCTATCACATCACCGCGCCGTCCGAGGATGGCGACGGCGGGTTCCGGTCGATGTCGGCCGCGCTGAAGCGGGCCGGGATCACGCCGGCCGAGGTCGATTACATCAATGCCCACGGGACGAGCACCATGGCCGACACGATCGAGCTGGGCGCGGTCGAGCGGCTGATGGGCGAGGCGGCGGCGAAAGCGACGATGTCGTCGACGAAGTCGTCCATCGGCCATTTGCTGGGGGCGGCCGGGGCGGTCGAGGCGATTTTCTGCACGCTGGCCATACGCGACCAGATCGCGCCGCCGACGATCAACCTGGACAATCCCGCGATCGCGCCGAAGCTTGACCTTGCGCCAAATGCCGCGCGCAAGCGCGAGATCAACATCGCGCTGTCCAATTCCTTCGGATTTGGCGGCACGAATGCCTCGCTGGTGCTGGGCCGGGTTGCCGACTGATGTGGAAGCATCTCGCGTCAAACTTCCTGACCGTGGCGATCCTGATCATGATTGCCGCGGGCGGGGCGATTGCCTGGGGAAAGAACCAGTATACCGGGCCGGGGCCTCTGGCGGACGCGATCTGTTTTCAGGTTGAACGTGGCACGACCTTCCGGTCGGCGGCCGACAACCTGCTGGCCAAGGGCGCAATCTCGTCAGGATATATCTTTCGCGTCGGCGCGGATTATGAGGACAGGACCGCACGGCTGAAGGCCGGATCCTTTCTGATCGAAGCGAAGGCTTCGATGCAGCAGATCGCCGAGGCGATCACATCGGGCGGACAATCGACCTGCGGAACCGAAGTGAATTTCCGCATCGGTATCGCCGGGGCGGATATTGTCGTGCGCGAGCTTGATCCGGCGACGAACAGCTATCAGGAACTGGTGAAGTTCGACAGTGCGGCGCCGGATGTCCCGGCCGCGTATACCGACCGGGCCAGCCAGCCCGATACGCGATTCCGGATCACCCTGGCCGAGGGCGCGACGAGCTGGCTGGTCGTCGATGCCCTGAAGCGGGCCGAGTTTCTGGCGGGCGATGTCGAGGCGGTGCCGCCCGAAGGCATGCTGGCGCCGGACAGCTATGAGGTGACGCGCGGCGTGCTGCGGGCCGATCTGCTGGCCGAGATGCAGCGCCGCCAGCAGGCCACTCTGGACGCGCTCTGGCCCGACCGCGACGAGGGGCTGCCCTATGACACGCCCGAAGAGGCGTTGATCATGGCCTCGATCGTCGAGAAGGAGACGGGCATCGCCTCGGAGCGGCCGCTTGTGGCAAGCGTCTTCGTGAACCGGTTGAGGCAGGGGATGAAGCTGCAGACCGACCCGACGGTGATCTACGGGCTGACCAAGGGGCAGGGCATTCTGGGGCGCGGGCTGCGTCAGAGCGAATTGCGCGGGCGCACCCCCTATAATACCTATGTGATCGACGGGCTGCCGCCCACGCCGATCGCCAACCCCGGGCGCGACAGCATCGCCGCCGTGCTGCATCCCGAAACGTCGGATTACATCTTCTTTGTCGCCGATGCGACGGGCGGCCATGTCTTTGCCAAGACGCTGGCCGAGCATAACGAGAACGTGGCAAAGTGGCGCGCGATCGAGGCTGAGCGTCAGAATTCGTCGAACTGAGGTTCGAACGCGCCGGGCCGGTTAACGACAGGTAAACCGACAGTCCGCTAAGCCGTTGTTGTAAAAGACAATTCGCTTGACTTTGCGCACGGTCGCGGATATACCTTCAGGCAAGCTAGAAGAAGTGGCAAAGCGGCCCGGGGTTGCCCCCTTGGGCCGCTTTTCCTTTCTGCTCGTGCGGGAACGGCATGAGAGGCGGACCGGAACTTAATGACGACAGGGAACGTGACCGGCGGGTCGACCGAATGCGCCTTGGTCGATCAGGCCATGGGGCTCTTGGAACAGATCATCGCGGAGATCAATGCCGCGATGGATCGGCTGAAAAACAACCAGTTCGACGAATTGAAGGATGCAACACGGTCCTACAGGGATCTGCGGCAGGCCCTTCTCTATGTTTTTGAAGAAAGGTCGAAGATTGCAAAGCTCGACAGACAGGAAGCCGGAGTCGTCTACGACTATGCGCTCGACCTTGACGCGGCCCGGGATGAGATCGGCCGCAGGCTGGCTCGCCTCCGCGACGCCGGAGATGGTGGATGAGTTTCTGAGCGGGCTTGCCGATGAGACGCTGATGGCGCTGCCCTGGCTTTTTGAGTTCTGGGCGCTGCCCCACCAGTTGCCACCGGAGGGCATGTGGAAGACCTGGGTCATCATGGGCGGGCGCGGCGCCGGCAAGACGCGTGCCGGCGCCGAATGGGTCCGGGCGCAGGTTGAAGGGCCGCGTCCGCTGGACACGGGCCGGTCGCGGCGTGTTGCCCTTGTCGGCGAGACGGTCGATCAGGTTCGCGACGTGATGATCTTTGGCGAAAGCGGCATTCTGGCCTGTTCGCCGCCCGATCGCCGCCCGACATGGGAAGCGAGCCGACGGCGGCTGATCTGGCCGAACGGGGCGGTTGCCGAGGTCTATTCCGCCTTCAGCCCCGACAGTTTGCGCGGACCGCAATTCGATGCGGCCTGGGTCGATGAGCTGGCGAAGTGGTCGAAGGCCGAGGAAGCCTGGGACATGCTGCAATTTGCCCTGCGGCTGGGCAATCATCCGCAACAGGTCGTGACGACCACGCCGCAGAATATCGCGACATTGAAGGCGATTCTGAAAAACCCGTCGACGGTTCTGACGCAGGCCCCGACAGAAGCCAATCGCGCCTATCTGGCGGCGTCGTTCCTTGAAGAGGTGCGCGCCCGCTATGCCGGGACACGCAAGGGCCGGCAGGAACTGGATGGGGTGTTGCTGGAGGATGCCGAAGGCGCCCTCTGGACGACGGCGATGCTGGAGGGATGCCGCCGCGCGCTGCCTGAAAAGCTGAGCCGCATCGTTGTCGCGGTCGATCCCCCTGTGACCGGGCACGGGCAGTCGGATGACTGCGGGATCGTTGTCGTCGGCGCGCTGACCGAAGGCCCGCCATCGGAGTGGCGCGCATGGGTCCTTGAGGATGCGTCGCTGAGTGCGGCCAGCCCCGACACCTGGGCGCGCGGGGCGATCGCGGCCATGGCGCGGCATGGCGCGGACCGGCTGGTGGCCGAGGTCAATCAGGGCGGGGCGCTGGTTGAAAGCGTGGTGCGGCAGGTCGATCCGACGGTTCCCTATCGCGCCGTTCACGCATCGCGCGGAAAGGTGGCGCGGGCCGAACCGGTTGCCGCGCTTTATGAGCAGGGCCGGGTGCATCATGTCCGGGGTCTGGGCGCGCTGGAAGATCAGATGTGCAGGATGACCGCGCGGGGATACGAGGGCAAGGGATCGCCCGACCGGGTGGACGCGCTGGTCTGGGCCCTGAGCGAACTGATCGTCGAGCCGGCCGCGAAATGGCGCAAACCGCAGGTGCGCAGCCTCTGACGGGGCGGGGCGGCCGGGTGCTGCGGGCACCTTCGGCGAGAGTATTTGAACCGCAAAGACATGCAGGGGATCGGCCGGTGGACCGGGGCCGGCAGTCACGGGTTCGTGGAACGAGACAGGAGATATCGGATGGCTTGGAAGATTTTCCGGCGCGCGGAAGGCGTCGTGCCCGAGCAGAAGGCTTCCGCGACGGGGCGGGTCGTGGCGTGGGGCGCGTCCGGGCGGGTCGCCTGGTCCCCGCGCGACGTGGTCAGCCTGACGCGGACCGGCTTTACCGGGAACCCGGTCGGGTTTCGCGCGGTCAAGCTGATCGCCGAGGCCGCGGCCGCGCTGCCCCTTGTCTGCCAGGACCGAGAGCGGCGCTATGACGTGCATCCGGTCGTCGATCTGATCCGTCGGCCCAATCCCGGGCAGGGGCGCGCAGAGCTTTTCGAGGCGCTTTACGGCCAGCTTTTGCTGAGCGGGAACGGCTATGTCGAGGCTGTCGGGGCGGAAGGTGTTCCGGCCGAGCTTTATGTCCTGCGGTCGGACCGGATGAGCCTTGTGCCCGGTGCGGATGGCTGGCCGGTGGCCTATGACTATACCGTGAGCGGGCGCAAGCACCGGTTCGACATGACCGGGCCGGTCGATCCGGTCTGCCATATCAAGGCCTTCCATCCGCAGGACGATCACTATGGCCTGTCGCCGATGCAGGCGGCGGCGGTCGCGGTCGATGTGCATAACAGCGCCTCGGCCTGGTCGAAGGCGCTTCTGGACAATGCCGCGCGGCCGTCGGGGGCGATCGTCTACAAGGGCGCCGACGGGCAGGCGCAGCTTTCGGGCGACCAGTATGACCGGCTGATCCACGAGATGGAGATGCATCATCAGGGCGCGCGCAATGCCGGCCGGCCGATGCTGCTGGAAGGCGGGCTTGACTGGAAGCCGATGGGCTTTTCGCCCTCGGACATGGAGTTTCAGAAGACCAAGGAGGCGGCCGCGCGCGAGATCGCGGTGGCCTTCGGCGTGCCGCCGATGCTTCTGGGTATTCCGGGCGATGCGACCTATGCCAACTATCAGGAGGCCAACCGCGCCTTTTACCGTCTGACCGTGCTGCCATTGGCGACGCGGGTGACGGCGGCGGTCGGGCACTGGCTGTCGACCCATCTTGGCGAGGCGGTCGAATTGCGGCCGGACCTTGATCAGGTGCCGGCGCTGGCGGCCGAGCGCGACCAGCAATGGAAGCGGGTCGGCGAGGCAAGCTTTCTGACCGATGCCGAGAAGCGCGCGATCCTTGGCCTGCCAAAACTTGCGGATGAGGATTGATGATGGCGGGACCGGGGTCGCGCTACCTGAAAGAACCTTATGAACACCGCTTTGAAGCGACCGAGAAGATCATGGCCTTGCAGTTCGAGACTGTCGAGAAACGGCTTGAGCGGATCGAGTCCATGATCCTCGGCGTGGAAAAACGGTTGTGGATGACGGTTTTCGGGGTGGTCGGCGTAATCCTGAGCCAGGCGGTGCAATCGCTGATCGAATTCGGGCCGAAATAGGAAACATCACATGATAACAAGCGATTACGGGTTGGAGACGAAGTTCTGCCGCCTGGGCGAGGATATCGCGCTGACCGATGGATGCCGGATCGAGGGCTATGCCTCGTTCTTTGGCATCGTCGATCAGGGCGGGGATGTGGTCACGGCGGGCGCCTATGCCAAATCGCTCGCCCGGCTGAAGGCGCAGGGACGGGCGGTCAAGATGCTGTGGCAGCACGACCCGGCGCAGCCGATCGGCGTCTGGGACGAGATCGTCGAGGACGGGCGCGGCCTGCGGGTGCGCGGGCGCATTCTGCCCGAGGTCGAGAAAGGCCGCGAGGCAGCCGCGCTGATTGCCGCGGGGGCGATTGACGGGCTGTCGATCGGTTATCGGACCATCGTCGCCGAAAAGGATGCGAAGGGGCAGCGGCTTCTTCGTGAGGTGGAACTGTGGGAAGTGTCGCTTGTGACCTTTCCCATGCTTCCCGAGGCGCGGGTTGGTGCCAAGGGCGATGCCCTTGGCGCGGATGACCTGCGCGAACTGGCGGTGCTGTTTGACGAGGCGCGCCGGAGACTGGCGGGGCAGGATGACAGCCCCGCCGAACGCAACCCCTGACTTGAGGTGATGGGTATGAAGAAGACCGAGACGAAGGCTCGGGCCGGGGAAGGCGTGTCCGACGCGCCGGCCGAGGAGGTAAAGTCCGCGCTTCAGGGTTTCCTGCGCGAATTCAAGGGCTTTCAGGACGACATGAAATCGAAGATGCAACAACAGGAAGAGCGACTGACCATGCTGGATCGCAAATCTCACGTGCCGGGCCGTCCGGTTCTGTCCACCGCAATCGACATCGATGCGCCGCACAAGAAGGCCTTCGCGGCCTATCTGCGTTCGGGCGACGATGACGGGCTGCGTGGCCTTGCGCTGGAAGGCAAGGCGTTGAACACGCAGGTGAATGCCGAGGGCGGGTTCCTTGTCGATCCCGAAACCTCGGACCGGATCCGCGGGGTGCTTCGGGCGACATCGTCCTTGCGCGGTATTGCCAATGTTGTCAGCGTCGAGGCGACATCCTTCGATGTGCTGGTCGATCACACCGATCTCGGCTCTGGCTGGGCGACCGAGACCGGCACCCTGAGCGAGACCGGAACGCCGCAGATCGACCGTATCTCGATCCCGCTGCACGAGCTGGCCGCGATGCCGAAAGCCAGCCAGCGGCTTCTGGATGACAGCGCCTTTGACGTCGAGGGCTGGCTGGCCGAGCGGATTGCCGACAAGTTCAGCCGCGCCGAGGCGCAGGCCTTCATTTCGGGCGACGGCATCGACAAGCCCACCGGTTTTCTGACCCATGCGACCGTTGACAACGGGTCCTGGGCCTGGGGGTCGCTTGGCTATGTCCCGACCGGCGCGGCGGGCGACTTTGCCGCGACGAACGCCTCGGACGCGATCATCGATCTTGTCTATGCGCTGAACGCCGAATATCGCGCGAATGCGAGCTTCGTCATGAACTCCAAGACCGCGGGCGCGGTGCGCAAGATGAAGGATGCCGATGGCCGCTTCCTGTGGTCTGACGGTCTGGCGGCCGGGGAACCGGCGCGGCTGATGGGCTATCCGGTGCTGATCGCCGAGGACATGCCGGATATCGGCGCCGACACTTACGCGATCGCCTTTGGCGATTTCCACAGCGGCTATACCGTTGCGGAACGTCCTGACATGCGCGTCCTGCGTGATCCGTTCTCGGCCAAGCCGCATGTGCTGTTCTACGCCTCCAAGCGCGTTGGCGGCGATGTCAGCGATTTCGCCGCGATCAAGCTTTTGAAATTCGCCGTCTCGTAAGAGGCGCGGATCGGTCGGGCCGTCAGGCCCGGCCGTTCGGGCGCGGGCCGCCTAAAGCCATCCGTGTTGTCTAGCTGCTCCCTCCGTCCGAGCAATACGGGGCTGGTCCGCGTCCGATCCCATCGGGGTGAGGCTGAATATCGGAGATTTCCCATGATGCTGAGCGAAGTGACACCGGTGCCGCAGGCAGCGCTGCCGGTGGCGGAATTCAAGGATCATTTGCGGCTCGGCACCGGGTTTGCCGATGACGGGGCGCAGGATGCGCTGGTTGAAAGCTATCTGCGCGCGGCAATCGGGGCGGTTGAGGGGCGCATCGGCAAGGCACTGATCGAGCGCGACTTTCTGCTTGAGCTGAACGACTGGCGCTGGCCGGATTGTCAGGCCTTTCCCGTGGCGCCGGTCAATTCGATCCTTTCGGTTACGGTCAAGGATCGTGACGGAACACCCGATGTGATCGACAGCGCGCGCTATGGCCTTGAGCGTGATCTTCATCGGCCAAAGATCGTGGCGTCCGGTGCATTGTTGCCGGGGATCCCGTCGGGAGGCGCGGTTGAGGTCGTCTTTACCGCCGGGTTCGGGCCGGTCTGGTCGGATGTTCCGCCGGATCTCGGGCAGGCGGTTTTCCTGCTGGCGGCGGAATATCACGAAAACCGGCATGAGGCCGGCACGCAGCGGGCGCTGCCTTTCGGCGTCATGGCATTGATCGAACGCTGGCGAACCGTTCGCGTTCTGGGGGGAGGCGCGGCATGACGGCGCCAAGGTTGAACCGCAAACTGGTTCTGGAGGAGGCGCAGCGCACACCGGATGGCGCGGGGGGATCCACGCTGACCTGGGTGGCGCTTGGGGTTCTCTGGGCGCGTATCGATCCGGGTTCGGGGCGCGAACGGGCGGGTGAGTTCGTGACGGTTTCGACCGTACCCTACCGGATCACCGTGCGCGCGGCGCCCGAGGGCGCGCCTTCGCGCCCCAAGCCCGAGCAGCGGCTGCGCGAGGGCGGGCGTGTGTTTCGGATCACGGCGGTGACCGAGGAGGATGCGGCAGGTCATTATCTGACCTGTTTCGCGCAAGAGGAGGTGCCCGCATGAGCTATGGAGCGGCGGCCGCCCTGCAGGCGGCGATCTATCAACAGCTCGTGGCGGACACGGCGCTCGATGCGCTGGTCTCGGGTGCGATCTACGATTCGATCCCTCCGGGGACCGTGACCGGTACCTATGTCTCGATCGGGCCCGAGGATGTGCGCGATGCCTCGGACCAGACCGGGCGCGGCGCGTTTCACGAATTCACCGTTTCGGTCGTGACCGATCAGGCCGGCTTTCAGCAGGCCAAGGCGGTTGCGGCGGCGGTTTCAGACGCCCTGACGGGTGCGACGCTTGCGATGGCGCGCGGGCATCTTGTGGGGCTGTGGTTCCTGAAGGCGCGGGCGAGGCGGGTCGAGAAAGCCGATATCCGGCGGATCGACCTGACGTTTCGCGCGCGGATCGAAGACTGATCCCAAGGTTGCGGGGCTTGGCGCCCTGCTGCCTGAACTTGAAGAATATCTGCAATTTTGGGTGTCAGCGCGGTTCTGATTGCCCGTTTCTTTCACTAATCGGAGAATCGACATGGCTGCCCAGAATGGTAAGGACCTTCTGATCAAGCTCGACCTGACAGGGGGCGGGCTGTTCACGACGATCGCGGGGCTGCGTGCAACGCGGATCAGCTTCAACGCCGAGACCGTCGATGTGACCAGTCTGGAAAGCCAGGGTGGCTGGCGCGAGCTTCTTGGGGGCGCCGGTGTGCGGTCTGCCTCGGTTTCCGGGTCGGGCGTGTTTGTCGATTCGTCGACGGACGACCGGGCACGGCAGATCTTTTTCGCGGGCACCGTCGAGCAGTTTCAGGTGATCATCCCGGATTTCGGCATCGTCGAGGGCCCGTTCCAGATCACGTCGATCGAATATGCGGGCAGCTATAACGGCGAGGCGACCTATGAACTTGCACTGGCCTCTGCCGGTGCGCTGAGCTTCACGGCAATCTGATGGTCAATCCCTGGACGGGGGAGGTCGCCATCCTTCTGGACGGCAAGTGCCATGTTGCCAAGCTGACCCTTGGCGCCCTGGCCGAGCTGGAAGCCGGATTGCAGACCGGGACGCTGATCGAACTGGTGGAACGGTTCGAGGCCGGCCGGTTTTCGACGCGCGATGTCCTGATGCTGATCGTCGCCGGCCTTAGGGGCGGTGGCTGGCAAGGGACGGCGTCAGACCTTTTGCAGGTCGAGATCGGAGGCGGTCCGGTAGAGGCGGCCCGGGTCGCGGCCGAGTTGCTGGCGCGCGCATTCAACGTGCCGGCCAGCACATGACCGGGCTGGACTGGCCCGGTTTGATGCGCGCCGGGTTGGGCAGGTTGCGGCTGACACCGGGCGAATTCTGGCGGCTGACACCTGCCGAACTGGCCCTGATGCTGGGCGACCCGGCAGCGGCTTCGCCGTTGAACCGGGCGCGGCTCGAGGAACTGGCGCGGGCCTGGCCCGACGCTGGTCCGGAACCGCGCCAAGAGACAAAGGAAGATTGAAATGCCGGCGACGGATGGATTGGACGGTTTTGACGGTTTGGCCGCGCAGGCCGCCGCGCTCGAGTCGAGCCTTGGCGGGGCGCAGGCGATGGCTGCCGCATTCGATGCCGAGCTGTCGCGGATGCGGGAGAGCATGGTGTTCACGGGGCGCGAGGTGAACACCCTTTCGAAAAGCATCAGCGGCGGTTTGCGAAATGCGTTCGACGGATTGGTGTTTGACGGTCTGAAGCTTTCGGATGCCTTGAAGCAGGTCGCGCAGACCATGGTTGAAAGCGTCTACAGCATCGCCGTCAAGCCGATCTACGATGCCGTCGGCGGGGCGATTGCCAATGGTGTGAACGGCCTGGTGAGCGGGCTTTTCCCCTTTGAAAAGGGCGGGGCCTTCACGCAGGGCCGGGTGATGCCCTTCGCGCGGGGCGGTATCGTCACGTCGCCCACGGCCTTTCCGATGCGGGGCGCCACGGGGCTGATGGGGGAAGCCGGGCCCGAAGCGATCATGCCGCTGTCACGCGGCGCGGATGGCCGGCTGGGCATACGCAGCCAGGGAAATGCACGGCCGGTAAGCGTCGTGATGAATATCACGACGCCCGACGTACAGGGCTTTGCCCGCAGCCAAAGTCAGATCGCGGCGCAGATGGCGCGCGCCTTGTCGCGCGGCGACAGGAACCGGTGAGGAGCAGCCAATGGCATTTCATGAAGTGAGGTTCCCGGCAAACCTGAGTTTCGGTTCCGTCGGGGGGCCGGAGCGGCGCACCGAGGTGGTGGCGCTGACCAACGGCTTTGAAGAGCGCAACACGCCCTGGGCCGAGGCGCGCAGGCGCTATGACGCGGGCGTCAGTCTTCGAAGCCTTGATGACATCGGCGACCTGATCGCGTTCTTTGAAGCGCGGCAGGGTCAGCTTTATGGATTTCGCTGGAAGGACTGGGCGGATTTCAAATCCTGCCCGGCGTCGGCGTCGCCCGCCTATGACGATCAGCTGATTGCGGTAGGGGACGAAACCCGGACAGCGTTTCAACTGATCAAGACCTATGCTTCGGGGAATGAAACCCAGGCCCGGCTGATCCGGAAGCCGGTGGCCGGGACCGTGCGCATCGGTCTGCAGGGCGATGAGTTGCAGGAAGGGGTGCATTACGACGTCGATGTGACGACCGGTATCGTCAGCTTCGCCAGCCCTCCGGCCATCGGCGAGCAGGTGACGGCGGGGTACGAGTTCGATGTCCCCGTGCGGTTTGACACCGACCGTATCCAGGTATCGGTCGCGTCGTTCAAGGCCGGCGATGTTCCCCAGGTTCCTGTCGTGGAGGTGCGGCTGTGAGCTATCCGCAGACACTGAAAGACCATCTTGCGGGGGGTGTCACGACGCTTGCCCGCTGTTTTTCGGTGACCCGCCGCGATGGCGTCGTGCTGGGCTTTACCGACCACGACCGCGATCTTGTTTTCGATGGTCTCACGTTTCTTGCCGGTTCGGGGATGACCGCGAAGGCGATCCAGCAGGGCACCGGGTTGTCCGTCGACAATACCGAGGCATTCGGTGCGCTGAGTTCGGCTGCGATCAGTGAAGATGATCTGCTTGCGGGGCGCTATGACGGTGCCGAGGTGCGGGGTTGGCTGGTCAACTGGAAGGACGTGACCACGCGCGCGTTGCAGTTTCGCGGAACGCTGGGCGAGGTGGTGCGGTCGGGCGGGGCGTTCAATGCCGAGCTTCGGGGGCTTTCCGAAGGGCTGAACCAGCCGCAGGGACGGATCTATCATTCACGATGCTCGGCGATCCTGGGCGACGGCAAATGCCGGTTCGACTTTGGGCAAATCGGCTATTTTGATGAGCGCCCTCTGGAAGAGGTTGAAAACGCAAGGGTTTTCAGGTTCGCGAATTTCGCGGGTTTCGATGACCGATGGTTCGAAAAGGGGCGTTTTCGCGTCTTGTCGGGGGCGGCGCAGGGCCTTGTCGGTGTGGTCAAGGGCGACCGGATCCGCAAAGGCTCCATGAGAGAGATCGAGTTGTGGCAATCGCTTGGGGCGATGCCGGTTGCGGGCGATATGGTCCGGATCGAGGCCGGTTGCGACCGGCGCAGCGATACCTGCCGGCTGAAATTCGCCAATCTCGCGAATTTCAGGGGGTTTCCGGACATTCCGGGTGAAGACTGGCTTATGTCTTATCCGCTGTCTTCCGGTGTCAATGATGGCGGGAGCCTGAACGGATGACAGAGCGGGGGCTTCGCGCGGTCGAGATCGCGCAGAGTTGGATCGGAACGCCCTATCGTCATCAGGCCTCTGCCCGCGGTGCGGGCAGCGACTGTCTTGGGCTTTTGCGTGGTGTCTGGCGAGAGCTGTACGGCGCCGAGCCGGAAAAACTGCCTGCATATACGCGCGACTGGTCCGAACCGGCGAGCGAAGAGACACTTTGGCTGGCCGCGACGCGGCATCTGGTTTCCTGCGACCGCCGTGCCCCGGTCCGTGCCGGTCAAGTTCTTCTGTTCCGCATGCGCGATCGTTCGGTTGCGAAGCATCTGGGCCTTGCCGCCGGGCAGGGGCAGCAGATGACGTTCATTCACGCCTATTCCGGCCACGGAGTGATCGAAAGTCCGCTTTCGTTGCCGTGGCGGCGCCGGGTCGTGGCGAGGTTCGAATTTCCCTGAAGGAGGGTCGGTATGGCGACCATTTTGCTTGCAGCCGCTGGTTCAGCGGTTGGCGCCGGTTTTGGCGGATCGCTGCTGGGCCTTTCAGGGGCTGTGATCGGGCGTGCGGTCGGTGCAACCATCGGTCAGGTCATCGATCAGCGCCTGTTGGGATCGGGGTCCCAGGCGATCGAGACCGGAAAGATCGACCGGTTTCGTCTTTCGGGCGCTTCGGAAGGCGCGCCGATCGGCGCGGTCTGGGGGCGTATGCGTGTTGCCGGGCAAGTCATCTGGGCGTCGCGTTTTCTTGAAACCACCAAGAAGAGCGGCGGCGGAGGGAAGGGGGCGGCGCCCAGCCCGCGCGTCACCGAATATTCCTACTCGGTCAGCCTGGCCGTGGCGCTTTGCGAGGGCGAGATCATCCGCGTGGGCCGTATCTGGGCCGATGGCGTCGAGATATCGGCCGATGATGTGACGATGCGCGTCTATACCGGCTCGGAAGACCAGTTGCCGGACCCCAAGATCGAAGCGGTTGAAGGGACCGGGCTGGTCCCGGCCTATCGCGGCGTTGCCTATGTGGTGTTCGAGGATCTGGAACTGGGGCAATTCGGCAACCGCGTGCCGCAATTTTCCTTTGAAGTGACGCGCCCCGCGCAGGGCCCGGCGATCGATGCCGCACCGGATCTGACGCACGGGATCGGTGGCGTCGCCCTGATACCCGGCACTGGCGAATATTCGCTGGCGACGACGCCCGTTCATTACTCTGCGGGGATTGGCTCCAACCGGTCCGCCAATATTCATTCCCCCGGCGGCAAGACCGACTTTTCGGTATCGCTTGACGCGCTGAACGAGGAATTGCCGAACTGCAATTCCGTTTCGCTGGTGGCGGCATGGTTCGGCGATGACCTGCGCTGCGGGACGTGCAGCCTGAAGCCGAAGGTGGAAGACGGGGCCAATGACGGTGTCGGCATGCCCTGGCGCTCGGGCGGGATTGGACGGGCCGGTGCCGAGGAAGTCGTGCGGGACGGTGCCGGTCGGCCCGTCTACGGCGGCACACCGGCCGATGCGGCCATTGTCGAGGCGATCGAGGCGCTGGCAACCGCCGGAAAATCGGTCGTCTTCTATCCGTTCATCTTGATGGAACAGCTTGCGGCAAACGGGTTGGCCGACCCTTGGAGCGGCGCGGCTGACCAGCCCGAGCTGCCGTGGCGCGGACGCATCACCCTTTCGTCGGCGCCCGGCACCCCCGGTTCGCCGGACCGAAGCACCGCGGCGGATGCCGAGGTGGCGTCCTTTTTCGGGTCGGCGCAGGTTTCTGACTTTGCCAGTAATGGCGGCGTGATCAGCTATTCCGGCCCGGCAGAGTGGTCGTATCGGCGCTTTATCCTTCATTACGCGCATCTTTGCGCGGCGGCCGGTGGCGTCGATGCCTTTTGCATCGGGTCCGAGATGCGTGGCTTGACGCAGATCCGGGGCGGCGGAGACAGCTTTCCGGCGGTTGAGGCGCTGCGCGTACTTGCGGCGGATGTCCGTTCGGTCCTCGGCCCGGCGGTCAAGATCGGCTATGCGGCGGACTGGAGCGAGTATTCGAGCTATACATCGCCCGAGGGCGATCTTTACTATCACCTCGACGCGCTCTGGTCAGATCCCGATATCGATTTTATCGGGATCGACAACTACATGCCCCTTTCGGACTGGCGGGACGGACAGGATCATGCGGATGCGCATTGGGGTGCCATTCACGATCTTGGGTATCTGCAATCGAATATCGAAGGCGGCGAGGGGTTCGACTGGTACTATTCCAGCCCGGCGCATCGCGAGGCGCAGATCCGCACACCGATCACCGATGGCGCCTATAACGAACCTTGGGTTTTTCGCTACAAGGATATCCGGGCCTGGTGGGAGAACGCGCATTTCGAGCGCATCGGCGGGGTGAAGGCTGCCCAGAGCGTCTGGCAACCGCAGTCGAAACCGATCTGGTTTACAGAAATCGGCTGTGCGGCGGTCGACAAGGGAACAAACGAGCCCAACCGGTTTCTCGATCCGAAATCGTCCGAGTCCGGTCTGCCCGCGTTTTCAAACGGCCGCCGGGACGACCTGATCCAGATGCAGTATCTGCGCGCCGTGCTGGATTACTGGGCCGATCCCGCCCGTAACCCCATCTCGTCCTCTTATGGCGGTGCGATGATCGATGTCGCCCGCACCCATGTCTGGGCTTGGGACGCGCGCCCCTTTCCCTATTTCCCGGCGAATGCCGATGTCTGGGCGGATGGCGCGAACTATGCCAAGGGCCATTGGCTGAACGGACGGGCAACCGCCCAGCCCTTGTCGAGCGTCGTGGCGGAAATCAACCAGCGCTCCGGGGTCGACGCTATTGATGTGTCGGGGCTTTTCGGCCTTGTGCGCGGCTATTCGTTCGATGGGGTCGGCTCGGCGCGGGGGGCGTTGCAACCTTTGATGCTGAGCTATGGTTTCGAAGCGCTCGAACGCGACGGCCTTCTGACCTACCGGATGCGCAACGGCATCGTCAGCGAAGCGATCGGACCCGAAAGGCTGGCGGTTGCGGAGGCGACCGATGGCTGGATCGAGACGGCGCGGGGCCCGGAGGCGGAGCTGGCAGGACGGGTACGGCTGACCTATGTCGAGGCCGAGGGAGATTATGAGGCGCGGTCCGTCGAGGCGATATTCCCCGATGAGGAAATGCGCGGGGTCGCCCAATCGGAGTTTTCCCTGGCGCTGACCCGGTCCGACGCCCAGCGAACGGTGGAAAGGTGGTTGAGCGAGGCGCGGGTTGCGCGTGACGGGGTGCGTTTCGCGCTGCCGCCTTCGATGGGCTATCTCGGCGCCGGCGATGTGATTGCGCTGGCCGGTGGCGAAGGCTCATCATACCGGATCGACCGCGTGGAGCAGGCCGGCGCGATTTCGGTAGAGGCGGTCAGGGTCGAGCCCGGCGTCTACGAAGCGTCGGACGAATCCGAAGAACGGGTCGTGCCGCGGTCTTTCGCGCCGCCTGTGCCGGTCTTCTCGCTGTTCTTGGACTTGCCGCTGATGAGCGGACAGGAAGTGCCGCACCAGCCCCACCTTGCGGCAAGTGCGACCCCTTGGCCGGGTTCGGTTGCGGTTTATTCGTCGGACATGGATGCGGGATATTCACTGAACCGGCTGATCGCCGCGCGTTCGGTGATGGGGCAAACCCTGTCGGCACTGGGACCGGCCGCATCCGATCGTTGGGACCGCGGGGCGCCCTTGCGGGTTCAGGTGACCGGCGGCGATCTGAGCTCGGTCTCACCGGACCAATTGCTGAATGGCGCCAACCTGATGGCAATTGGCAACGGAACCTCGGACGCGTGGGAGCTTTTCCAGTTTTCCGAGGCGGTTCTGGTCGCGCCGGACACCTATGATCTTTCATTGCGGTTGAGGGGGCAGGGCGGCACGGATGCGCTGCAGCCTTCGGTCTGGCCTGTCGGTTCATATGTCGTGCTGATGGACGGCGCGCCCAGGCAAATCGCCCTGGCGGAGGCCGAGCGCGATCTGGCGCGGCACTATCGTGTCGGGCCGTCGCAGCGCGGATACGATGATCCGTCATACACCCATTCGGTCGAGGCCTTTTCCGGAATCGGGTTGAGGCCATATGCCCCGGTGCATCTGCGGGCAAGGCGGCAGCCCGGCGGGGCGCTGGACCTAAGCTGGACCCGCCGGACAAGGGTTGGCGGCGACAGCTGGTCCGGTCTGGATGTGCCGCTTGGCGAGGCGATCGAGCTTTACATGGTTCGTATCTACCAGGGGACGTCCCTTCTGCGTGAGCTGATGGTTCCGCTGGCCTCCCTGACTTATTCTGCATCGATGCAGACCACAGACGGAGTTTCGGCCCCGTTCGATGTTCATGTGGCCCAGATTTCAGACCAATACGGTCCGGGCCCGTTTGCAAGGATCACGATTGATGACTAGCACCAACCAGCTTGAATTGCCTTTGCTTCAGCCCGCCCAGGCCCAGAAGCATATCACGGTGAACGAAGCACTTGGCATGCTTGACGGGTTGGTACAGCTGACGCTCGTCTCACGGACGCTGGCGACACCACCCGTCGCCGTGACCGATGGCGTTTGCTATGCCGTGCCGATCGGGGGCGTGAACGACTGGTCCGGTCAGGACGGAAAGGTCGCGATCGGCGCGAATGGCGGATGGAGTTTCGTATCCCCGAAACGCGGATGGCGCGCCCAGATCCTTGATGAGGGGATGCCTGCCATCCATGACGGAGCCGTCTGGCGCGAGGGAATGCTGACGCTTTCGCCCTTCAATGCCGGCCTTTCGGTGGAGGTCGCCGAACTCGATCACGTTGTCTCTGCCGGCACGGTGTCCACAACCGCGACGCTGATCCCGTCGAACGCAGTCGTGATCGGCGTCACGGCCCGGGTTACGGTTGATATCACTGGGACATTGACCGGCTGGTCGCTGGGCAATCCGGGCGCGGTCGGCCGCTATGGCAGCGGGCTTGGCCTGTCCGCGGGATCATTCGCGCGGGGTGTGCTGGGGCAACCGACGGCCTTCTATACGCCAGAGCCGTTGCAGCTGGATGCTGAAGGCGGGTCGTTCGCTTCGGGGACAGTGCGTGTCGCGGTGCATTACCTGCAGATCGCGCTGCCGGATCAGTAAGGGATGCGTACGATCACGCATGCGGATGTGGTGCGGGTGGCGCGTTCGGTGATGCGCGTGCCCGAACCCTGCGTTCGCGCAGAGATATCGCGGTATTTGGCGCAGGCGCACGCGGCCGATCTTTATCGAAAAAGGTTCGGCAGGATCCATCCGTTCTGGGGGAACGGCAGCCTTGGGGGCGCGGTGCCGCACCTTCCCGCCGGATGCATGGAGCATTCCCTGTCCTCTCCTGCCTATCTACGGGCGATCGCCAGCGTCATCGAGGCGGTTCTCGATTGGCGGGATCGAGCCGAATAAAAGAATTTTTTCCGATTGCTCTTTCGGTTTTCTGCCCTTTGCCTATCTGCTATTCTGGATGGGCAAAGACAGGAGGCGCCAACCATGGCCGAACTGAAGCAGAACCTCGCCAAGATCGATCCGGTCTGGACCCATATCTGCGAAGAGGCGAAGGCGGCGGTTCGCGATGAGCCCCTGCTTGGCGGTTATTTCCATTCGGGCATCCTTCATCACGCAAGTTTTGAAAAGGCGCTGGCCTATCGCTTTTCGCTCAAGCTCGCATCGCCCGAGATGAGTGAGCAGATCCTGCGCGAGATCGCCGATGAGGCGTTTTCCGCCGATGCCAATCTTGGCCAATCGGCGCGGGCGGATGTCGTGGCGGTCTATGACCGTGATCCGGCCTGCCACCGTTTCGTGCAGCCGCTGTTGTTCTACAAAGGGTTTCAGGCGGTTCAAGCCTATCGCATTGGCCATCATTTGTGGGTGACCGGTCGGCGCGACCTTGCCTATTTCGTGCAGACGCGCGTCAGCGAGGTTTTTGGTGTCGATATCCACCCCGGTGCGCAGATCGGCAAAGGGATCATGATCGACCACGCGCATTCGATCGTCATCGGTGAGACGGCGGTGGTGGGCGACAATGTGTCCATGCTGCATTCGGTGACGCTGGGTGGAACAGGCAAGGAAGATGGCGATCGGCATCCCAAGATCGGCAATGGTGTCCTGATCGGTGCAGGGGCGAAGATCCTTGGCAATATCCATGTCGGAGATTGTTCGCGCATCGCGGCCGGATCGGTTGTTCTGAACGATGTTCCGGGTTGCAAGACCGTGGCCGGGGTGCCCGCCCGGATCGTCGGAGAGGCAGGCTGCGATCAGCCGGCTTTGACGATGGATCAGATTATCGGCGGCGGGGTCTGATACGCGCGATCCGGGCGTTGGCCTATGTTTCCAGCCACAGTTCGGCGAGCGCGCGTTCGGCCGTCATCGTGCCGCCGTTTTCCACGCCTAGCGCCCAGAGAGCTTCGCCGGCCGCATAAGCGCCCGGGCTTAGTCCGCCCTGTTCGCACTGGCTGACCGCGACGATGCGGCAGCCGCGCCGGATTGCCGAGGACAAGACCGACAAGAGGCGGTCATCCTGCATCACGGTTCCGGCGCCGAAGACGCGCAGAACCGCACCGTCCAGACGGTCGAGCGCCGCGCCCACGGCTTCGGCGGACGTGCCCAAGCCCGGCGCAAGCGTCAGAATTGCCAGGCGCCGTTCAGCGAACCGCCGCGGCAGAAATGCGCCCCGTGGCGGAGCAGCGGGGTGGGTTTCGCGAAAAGCGTCGGCTGCCGTCGAATGATGTTTTACGACCGAAGCACCCGCCATGACCCGGCCCGCGAAGGCCAGCCAGACCCCCGGCCCGCACCTTGTAGCCGCGTCGAGCGCGAGGATCAGGTTCGTCTCGGCATCGCCTGGCATTCCAAGCGGTTTCATCGCGCCGGTCAGGATCACGGGGACAGGCAATCCGGGCAATGCGGCGGCCAGCGCGGCCCCCGTGAAGGCCATGGTATCGGTTCCGTGCGTGATCATGACCCCGTCGCCTGACCAGCCCACAATCCGATCGATGATCCGGTTCCAGACCGCCGGGCCCATTTCGGCGCTGTCGATCAGCGGATCAAAGCTCTCGACCGTCAGTTCAAGCCCGGGCGGTGTCAGTCGTAAAAGCGCGCCCTCGACCAGCCCGGGCCGGGGGGCGAGGCCCCGCGGGCCCATGGCCATGCCGATCGTGCCGCCAGTATGAAGAACCAGGATCTGCTTCATCGCGCGAAAGCGGTTGCCGGCAGGGGTGCTGACGGCATCCCCCGCCGCAGGATCAGGCCAGCATCGACATCGGATTTTCGAGGTATCCGACGATCGCATTGAGGACGACCGCGCCAAGCGCGCCATCGATGACCCGGTGATCGACCGAAAGCGTCATCGACATCACCGTTGCAACCCCGATCTCTCCATCGGCCTTCACGACCGGTTTCTTGATTCCGGCGCCCACGGCAAGAATTGCGCCATGCGGCGGGTTGATGACGGCGTCGAAGTTCTCGATCCCCATCATCCCGAGGTTCGAGATCGCA
Organism: Paracoccaceae bacterium; assembly: GCA_020447005.1. Taxonomy (GTDB): domain Bacteria; phylum Pseudomonadota; class Alphaproteobacteria; order Rhodobacterales; family Rhodobacteraceae; genus Albidovulum. The sequence continues at coordinate 1,788 of JAGRDO010000048.1, read as the reverse complement.
AAACTGCCGCCCACATATTCGTGCGGGGCGAGCTTGCGGTTGCGGGCACGCGAGGCGAGGTCTTTCATTTCGGCAGAGAGGGCCGAGATCGTCTTTTGATGAGCGTCTTTCAGAACCGGAGTGAAAAGGCCGCCCTCGATCGCCACGGCCACCGCGACATCCGATGGCTTCAGTTTCAAAATCCGGTCACCCGCCCAGACGGCATTGGCATCGGGTACGTCCTGAAGGGCCAAAGCGCAGGCCTTGATGATGAAATCGTTGACCGAAAGCTTGATCCCGCGCCCTTCCAGCTGGGCGTTCAGCTCGCCACGGAATTTCATCAGCGTGTCGATCTGCACCTCGCGGCGGAGGTAGAAATGCGGGATGGTCTGCTTGGCCTCGGTCAAACGGGATGCGATGGTCTTCCGCATCCCGTCGAGCGGGATTTCCTCATACGCGCGGCCTTCGTACATTCGCTTTACCAGATCCGGGGACGGACCGGACGACATCGCCGGGGACGCCGCGGGGGCCACTGCGGCGGATGGCGCCGGCGCGGTCGCTGCAGGCGCCGCCTTCGCAGACGCCGAGGCGGCCTCCACGTCGGCCTTGACGATCCGGCCATGGGGGCCCGATCCGGAAAGCGTCGCGATATCGATGCCCTTCTCTGCGGCGAGGCGCCGCGCCAAGGGCGAGGCAATGACCCGCGCACCGCCAGATACTGGCGCGGCGGGTGCCTTGGCCGCGGCCGGCGCTGCTGCCGAGGCGGCGGGCGCGGGCGCGGGCGCAGGGGCGGCGGTCGCGGGGGCAGCGGCTTTGGCGGCGGGTGCCGCATCGGCGCTTTCACCCTCTTCGACCAGCACCGCGATCGGCGTGTTGACCTTCACGCCCGAGCTGCCGGCGGCGACAAGGATTTTTCCGACGATCCCTTCATCGACGGCCTCAAATTCCATCGTTGCCTTGTCGGTCTCGATCTCGGCCAGAATGTCGCCGGACGATACCGTGTCGCCCTCTTTCACCAGCCATTTCGCCAGTGTGCCTTCCTCCATCGTCGGAGAGAGCGCGGGCATCAGGATTTCGGTTGCCATGTCTCTTGCTCCTTACCGGTAGGTGACTTGCTTGACCGCCGCGACGACTTCGTCCGACGTGATCAGCGCGTGCTTTTCAAGGTTGGCCGCATAGGGCATCGGCACATCCTTGCCCGTACAGTTGATGACCGGGGCGTCGAGATAGTCGAATGCGCGTTCCATGATGGTTGCCGACAGGTGGTTGCCGATCGAGGCGACCGGCCAGCCTTCCTCGACCGTCACGCAACGGTTGGTCTTCATGACCGAGGCGATGACCGTGTCATAGTCGATGGGGCGCAATGTGCGAAGGTCGATCACCTCGGCGCTGATGCCTTCGGCTGCCAGCTTGTCAGCCGCGTCGAGCGTATGGGACATGCCAATCCCGAAGGATACAAGCGTCACATCGGTGCCCTCGCGCCAGATCCGCGCCTTGCCGAAGGGGATGGTGAAATCTTCAAGGTCGGGTACCTCGAAGGACCGGCCATAGAGGATTTCGTTTTCAAGGAAAATCACGGGGTTCGCATCGCGGATCGCGGTTTTCAGCAACCCCTTGGCATCGGCCGCCGAATAGGGCTGCACCACCTTCAGGCCGGGGATCTGGGCATACCACGCGGCATAGTCCTGGCTGTGCTGGGCGGCGACGCGGCTAGCGGCCGCATTCGGCCCGCGAAACACGATGGGCGAGCCCATCTGGCCGCCGGACATATAGCGCGTCTTGGCGGCGGAGTTGATGATGTGGTCAATC
>JAGRDO010000047.1 GCA_020447005.1 Paracoccaceae bacterium | reverse complement strand
CCCGGTGCCCAGATAGCTCAGTTGGTAGAGCAGCGGATTGAAAATCCGCGTGTCGCTGGTTCGATTCCGGCTCTGGGCACCACTAAAATCAAACACATGGCGGATGGTCAGGCGTTACCGACGCTGTTGCAATGTTGCGGTGTCTCGGGATTCACAAGGCGATTCCGTCGGGTTGGGCCCGCAACATGAGCAAGCCGCATTGCCCCCGGGATGAATTGGCTGGCGAAGCCTGCGGACACGATGGGCAGGCCGGTGGCGGAACGAAGGGTGGACCGGACGCAGTCTGGATTGAAAAAGCAAAAGCCGCCCAACCCCTAGGGTCAGAACGGCTCTACGAGATCAAATGGTGCCCAGGAGAGGACTCGAACCTCCACGCCTTGCGGCACACGGACCTGAACCGTGCGCGTCTACCAATTCCGCCACCTGGGCAGGTGTCGATAGCGGCGATGTAGCGAGGCCGCACGGCACTGTCAACGGGGCGCATGCAATTCTTGCGGCGCTTCCATTCTGCCTTGTTCGCAGCGCTTTCGACCGCTAATCAGGGCAAGAGTTCACAAACAGTCCGGAGGCTGGCGGATGGGCAAGCTTGTCACGATTTACGGCGGTTCGGGTTTTCTCGGGCGGTATGTCGCTCGCAGGATGGCGCAGCAGGGCTGGCGTGTGCGCGTGGCCAGCCGGCGACCGAATGAGGCCCTTTTCGTCAAAACCTACGGGGCTGTCGGGCAGGTTGAGCCGGTATTCTGCAATGTCCGCGATGACGCTTCGGTTGCGCTGGCGATGAAAGGTGCGGATGCCGTGGTCAATTGCGTCGGCACGTTCGACAAGGGCGGGAAGAACAATTTCCAGGCCGTGCATGTCGAGGCTTCGGGCCGGATCGCGCGTGCTGCCGCTGCGGCCGGAGTGGGCGCACTTGTGCATGTATCGGCCCTTGGCGCCGATAGCGAAAGTGACAGCGGCTATTACAAGAGCAAGGCTGAAGGCGAAAAGGCGGTCTCGGCAGCCTTTCCCGGCGCGGCGATCCTGCGGCCTTCGGTGATGTTCGGCGCCGAGGATGGCCTTTTCAACCGCTTCGCGTCACTGTCGCGGTTCGGGCCGATATTGCCTTTGGTCGGCAAGGGCACGCGTTTTCAGCCAGTCTTCGTGGACGATGTGGCCAGTGCCGCCGTCACCGCGATAGAGGGTGGCAAGAAAGGGGTCTTCGAACTTGGCGGGCCGGAAGTCGCTACGCTTGGCGATCTGGTGAAAGACATGCTGACCGTCATCGACCGGCGCCGCCTTGTCGTTGCCATGCCGTTCTGGAAGGCAAGGATGATCGGCGGGGTCTTCGATTTCGTTTCGTTCGTGACGGGCGGCCTGATCACCAACGCCGTTCTGACACGCGATCAGGTGAAGATGCTGCGCCATGACAATGTCGCGAAGTCCGACGGGCTTGGGGCGCTTGGCGTGACGCCGACGCCGATGCATGTGGTTTTGCCGGAATATCTGTGGCGATATCGCCCCTCGGGGCAGTATCAGGCGATCAAGGACTCTGCGCGCAATCTGCGGACCGACGGCTAAGCCCGGCTTCTGTCCACTGCACCGACCCAACACGAGACCTTTGGCGTGACTGTTTCCGTCGCGCTGCGGAAAGCGGAATTGTTTGACCTTAGGGTCGGACGGGGCGACACTATCGGCGGGAAGCAGCCCGGATTTCGGGAAGGGTGTTGGTATGGGTTCGCGGCTTTTGCTGCATATCGGCTATCACAAGACGGCCACCTCGTGGATGCAGCAGCGTCTTTTCGTTCCCGATCACGGGTACCATCAGATTGCCCGCCATGCCGAGGTCTGGGATCATATCGTCGCGCCGCATGGGCTGATGTTCGATCCGGCCGTGATGCGCGGCAAGATCGACCTGGCCATGGCATCTTGTCCGGATGGGCTTGTCCCGGTGATCTCGTCCGAGATTCTGTCGGGGCATCCGTTCTTTGGCGGCATGGGAAGCGACGACTATGCCAGGCGTTTGAAGGCGATCGCACCGGATGCCAGGATCCTGATTTCGATCCGCTCGCAGAAACGCATCCTTACATCGGTCTACATGCAGTATCTGCTGCGCGGCGGCACGATGAAACCGGAACTTTTCTTCGCCGGCGACCCCGAGCTGGGCTTTCACGGGTTCCGCGCCGAGCATTTCGAATATCACCGGCTGATCGCGCTTTATCAGGACCTGTTCGGGGCCGCGAATGTTCATGTCATCACTCAGGAAAGCCTGAAGAACGATATGGATGCGGCCACGCGGCGGCTGGCGCATTTTGCCGGGAACGAGACGTTCGACGGTGTGCTGCCCAGCCAACGCAAGGCCTATGCGCCGAGCTATCCGGAATACGCGGTGCCCGTTTTGCGGCGGATCAACAAGTTCCAGAAAAGTGTGCTGACCCCTGCCCCGACGATCCGCATCGGCACCACGCCGTTCGGGTTCTATCGCGGGTTCGGCTATGTCTTGCGCCGGCCGCCATTTTCGTGGCTGTTGGGGCGCCTTCATCCGGTATCCGATACTGTTGACCGCATGTTCACGGGCCGCTTTGACGACAGCAATCGCAAGCTGGCCGAACTTGCCGGCGCCTATCTTGACCTGACGGATTATGGCATCGCATTGCGTGCGGTCCCGCGGGACGATCAGCCTGCCACGGCCAGCCGGACCAAGCGCACCGGGACCGGGTGAAGGGCCTTGAGCCCGCCCTGCCAAAGAACTAAGCCAGTGGCGCGAAACGGCAATCAGGATCCCCATCATGACCAGCACGATGATCGAGGCCCTTGGTTTGGGCATCCTCGAAGGTCTTACCGAGTTCATTCCGGTTTCCTCGACGGGGCATCTTCTTCTTGCGGCGCATTTTCTGGGGTTTGAAAGCGCCGGAAAGACCTTTGAAGTTGTCATTCAGCTTGGGGCGGTGCTGGCTATTCTTGGGGTTTACGCGGCCAAGATCACGAAGACTGTCGTCGGCTTGCCGAATGATCCGCAGGCCCGGCGTTTTGCGGCCTCGATCCTGATCGCCTTTCTTCCGGCGGCGGTTGTGGGCGTTCTGGCCCATGATGTCATCAAGTCCATCCTGTTCGAAAGCCCGAGGCTCATCGCCTCCATGCTGATCATCGGGGGAATCGTTCTTCTGGTCGTGGATCGGCTGCCGCTGACGCCGCGATACCATGATGCCGAGCGTTTTCCCCTTGGGATGGCGCTGGGGATCGGGATTATCCAATGCCTTGCGATGATCCCCGGGGTCTCGCGTTCGGGCGCCACCATCGTCGGGGCGCTGGCACTTGGCGCCGACAAACGGTCCGCCGCCGAGTTTTCGTTCTTTCTGTCCATGCCGACGATGGCCGGTGCCTTTGGCTACGATCTTTACAAGAACCGCGACGTTCTTGACATGAGCGCCATGGGCGAGATTGCGATCGGGTTCGCCGCCGCCTTCGTGACCGCCATTCTGGTCGTACGCTGGCTGCTCGGTTACGTCAGCCGCCACGGATACACGCTGTTCGGCTGGTGGCGAATCGTCGTCGGCTGCGTCGCTCTTGCCGCGCTTGGAATGGGTTTCTAGGGTTTAGGTCAGCAATTATAACCTATTTTTCCGAAAAAATGCCGTCTATTCTGAGGTGGCGAACAAAAAACCGCAATTTAGGTCAGCATTTCTGACTTTTATTTGTCGTGACGCAGCGGTACCTATGCGCGGGCCTGCCTATGTTGCCCCGGAGGACCCGTCATGGCCCAGAACCGTATGCTGCAGTTCGTTTCGCTTTCCAGGGAAATGCCTGAAAAGCGCGATGCCAGTGTTCGCGCCATGGATTTCAACGAGATTTACCGCGCGTTCGCCGATCGCAAGGCCGCCGAACAGGCCGCGCGGTGCAGCCAGTGCGGCGTGCCCTATTGCCAGACGCATTGCCCCCTGCACAACAACATCCCCGACTGGCTGCGCCTGACCGCCGAGGGCCGGTTGCAGGAGGCCTATGAGCTGAGCCAGGCCACGAATACCTTCCCCGAGATCTGCGGCCGCATCTGCCCGCAAGACCGGCTTTGCGAAGGCAATTGCGTGATCGAACAGGCCGGCCACGGCACGGTGACGATCGGCGCCGTCGAAAAGCACATCACCGATACGGCCTGGGACATGGGCTGGGTCAAGCCGGTCAGGCCGGCCGCCGAGCGCAGCGAAAGCGTGGCGATCATCGGCGCGGGACCGGGCGGGCTGGCCGCGGCCGACGTGCTGCGGCGCGCCGGCGTGCAGGTGACGGTCTATGACCGCTATGACCGCGCGGGCGGGCTGATGACCTATGGCATTCCCGGCTTCAAGCTGGAAAAGGACGTGGTGATGAACCGCATCCGGCAGCTTGAGGAAGGCGGGGTGCAGTTCGTGCTGAACTGCAATGTCGGCGAGGACATCGCCTTTGACGCGATCCGCGGCAAACATGACGCGGTGATCATCGCAACCGGTGTCTACAAGAGCCGCGACCTTGCCGGGCCGAACGCCGGAGCACAGGGGATCGTGCGCGCGATCGACTATCTGACCGCGTCGAGCCGCAAGAGTTTCGGCGACGAGGTGCCCGAGTTCGACTCGGGCGAATTGGACGCGAAGGGCAAGCGCGTCGTCGTGATCGGCGGCGGCGATACGGCGATGGACTGCGTGCGCACCGCGATCCGGCAGGGCGCGCAATCGGTCAAATGCCTTTATCGCCGCGACCGTGCGAACATGCCGGGCAGCCAGCGCGAAGTGGCCAATGCCGAGGAAGAGGGCGTCGAGTTTGTCTGGCTGGCAGCCCCGCGCGGCTTTGCGGCCGGCGAGGCGGTGGAAGGCGTTCTGGTCGAGAAGATGCGACTTGGCGCGCCCGATGCGTCGGGCCGTCAAAGCCCCGAGGTGATCGAAGGCGCGGATTATCTGGAAGAGGCCGATCTGGTGATCAAGGCGCTGGGCTTCGAGCCGGAAGACCTGCCGAAGCTTTGGGGGGTGGACGGGCTTGACGTGACCCGCTGGGGGACCATCAAGGCCAATTTCCAGACCCATGCCACCAGCCTGCCCGGGGTCTATGCCGTTGGCGATATCGTGCGGGGCGCGTCGCTGGTTGTCTGGGCGATCCGCGACGGGCGCGAGGCCGGCGAAACGGTTCTGAACTATCTGTCCGAGGCGCAGAACATGGCGGCGGAATAAGGCGTTAACCCCGTTCCCGCGGCGGTTTCCGGGCAGCGCAAGACGGTAGGTTCGACGTAGGAACAGTGTAGTTTTTCTGTAGCTACACGTGAAGCACCACCAGAAGTTAATGGGTCAGACCATCTGACCCGGTGAATGAAGGAAGTCTGAACGTGATCCGGCAAGGCATCAGCCTCATCAGCGCCCTCATCGCGGTTTTGCCCGCGCTGCCGGTTGCGGCGGCCGGATCGTTCACCCTGCCGGACGGGTGCACGGTTTTCGCCACCGTCCAGATGCGCGACTGCCAGCTTTCACAACATTACCGCTGCGATTTCGACCCCGAGGGCGATCAATGGGCGCTTTATGCCGACAGCGAAGGGCCCTATTATGTCGGCCGCACCGATTATGAGACCCGCTGGGTGGAAAGCTTCGGCCTTTACGACGGTTCACATGAAACGCTGGCGCAGGAAACCGATCCGGCCTCGTTCACCACATTGACCACCACGGGGCGCGACGATTTCGATTTTACGACGACGGATCCGGTCAACGGAACGCGCCGCTATTCGGGATGGGACCAACTGACCGGAGAGCGGGTGACGATCGACGGTATCAGTCTGGAGCGGACCCGCTTTGACCTGACGGCGCGCGACGGGGCGGGGGCGGTCCTGTTCCGCCGCAGCGGCAACCAGTTGATCCATCGCGACTGGCGGCTGTTCTGGGGCGATACGGAGCGGTTCGAAAACGCCGATGGCGAGGTTTTCGACACGGTGGCCTCGCCGGTCACGATCTCGGGGCCGGGCCAGCCCGGATATCTTGCGACCAAGCCGCAATACGATTGCGACATGATGATGACGGGGTGGCGGCCATGAAAGAGGGGCAATGCCTGTGCGGTGCGGTGACATTTCGCGCCGAGTGCAGCACCGGGATCAATGCCTGCCATTGCATCCAGTGCCAGCGCTGGACGGGCGGAGGGCCGTATCTGTCGGTACAGGTCCGCAATCTGGAGATTTCGGGCGAAGAGCGCGTTCTGGCCTATCACGCCAGCGAATGGGGGGAACGCGGCGTCTGCGGGACCTGCGGTTCAACGCTCTTTTGGCGGATGCGGGGCCGGGACTATTCCAACGTGGCGGTGGGCCTTCTGAACGATCAGTCGGGCCTTCGGGTGACGACCGAGATTTTCGTGGACCGCCGGCCAGACTGGATGCCGCCCTTCGAGGGGGCGGAACAGTCGACCGAGGCGGAGGAGATGGCGAAGATGGATGCCTTCCTTGCCGGGAAGAAGGCATGATCCGATGGGTGCGGCCATGATCGAAGGGCATTGCCTGTGCGGCGCGGTGACGGTGACGGTTCTCCGGCATGCCGGATATACCGGCGCCTGCCATTGCCGGATGTGCCAGCGCTGGACGGGCGGGCTGTTCGTCAGCTTCGACGCCCCGGCCGATGCGGTGACGGTGACGGGCGAGGCCACGCGCCACGCCTCGACCAGCTTTGCCGAGCGCGCCTTTTGCCCGGTCTGCGGATCGCATCTCTGGATGCGCGACACCGACAGGGAAGATGCACCCTATGACCTGATGCCGGGGCTGTTCGACGCCGCCCGCGGCATCCCGCTGAAAAGCGAGATCTATACCGACCGGGCGCTGCCCGGACTGGCGCTGGCCGGCGATCACCGCCGCGCCACCCGCGCCGAATATGAAGCCAAGCACGCCCATCTTGAGGGAGACATGTCATGACCGTCGATAACCAGAACTGGGCCGAAGCCGAGGAAGCCAAGCGGCAATGGATGGCTGAAAACAGTCTCTACCGTGCCGAGGATGAACATTCCTCTTGCGGTGTGGGCCTTGTCGTCGCGATCAACGGCAAACCGTCACGCAAGGTTGTGTTGAACGGTATCGACGCCTTGAAGGCGGTCTGGCACCGTGGCGCGGTCGATGCCGATGGCAAGACCGGCGACGGCGCGGGCATCCATGTGCAGATCCCGGTCAAGTTCTTCTACGATCAGGTGCGCCGCACCGGCCATGAACCCGATTTCAGCAAGCTGATCGCGGTTGGCCAGATCTTCCTTCCCCGCACCGATTTCGGCGCGCAGGAGCGGTGCCGCACGATCGTGGAGACGGAAGTGCTGCGCATGGGCCATTACATCTATGGCTGGCGCCATGTGCCGGTGAATACCGAGGTGCTGGGCGAAAAGGCGAACGCCACCCGCCCCGAGATCGAGCAGATCCTGATCCGCTGCGAAAAGGAAATCGACCAGGTCCAGTTCGAACGCGAGCTTTACATCATCCGGCGGCGGATCGAAAAGGCGGCGCTGGCCGCCAATATCGCCGGGATGTATGTCTGTTCGCTTTCCTGCCGGTCGGTCATCTACAAGGGCATGTATCTGGCGCAGGACTGTTCGGAGTTCTATCCCGACCTTCTCGACGACCGGTTCGAAAGCGCCTTTGCGATCTATCACCAGCGCTATTCGACCAACACCTTCCCGCAATGGGCGCTGGCCCAGCCCTTCCGCATGCTGGCCCANNCATAACGGCGAGATCAACACGCTCAAGGGCAATGTCAACTGGATGAAGAGCCATGAAATCCGCATGGCATCGAATGCGTTCGGCGACATGGCCGAGGATATCAAGCCGATCATCCCGGCGGGCACGTCGGATTCCGGCGCGTTGGACGCGGTCTTCGAGGCCCTGGTCCGGGCGGGCCGTTCCGCGCCGATGGCCAAGACGATGCTGGTGCCGGAAGCATGGTCGAAATCCACCATCGAGCTGCCGAAGCCGTGGACCGACATGTATTCCTATTGCAACGCGGTGATGGAGCCGTGGGACGGGCCGGCCGCGCTGGCCATGACCGACGGCCGCTGGGTCTGCGGCGGGCTTGACCGCAACGGGCTGCGCCCGATGCGCTATGTGCTGACGGGCGACGGGCTGCTGATCGCGGGGTCCGAGGCGGGGATGGTGCCGGTCGATGAGATGACCGTGCGCGAAAAAGGCGCGCTGGGCCCAGGGCAGATGATCGCCGTCGATATGGCCGAGGGCAAGCTTTACCACGACAGCGAGATCAAGGACAGGCTGGCGGCCAGCCAACCCTTTGGCGACTGGGTCGAAAAGGTCGTGGACCTGAACGCCATGATGCGCGACGTACCGGAAAAGGCGCTGTTCGAAGGTGCCGATCTGCGCCGCCGCCAGATCGCGGCGGGCTATTCGCTGGAAGAGATCGAGCAGGTTCTGGCCCCGATGGCCGAGGACGGCAAGGAGATGATCGCCTCGATGGGCGATGACACGCCGGCGGCGGTCCTGTCCAAGCAGTACCGGCCGCTGAGCCACTTCTTCCGCCAGAACTTCAGCCAGGTCACCAACCCGCCGATCGACAGCCTTCGCGAAAGCCGGGTGATGAGCCTGAAAACCCGGTTCGGCAACCTGAAGAACGTGTTGGACGAAGACAGCAGCCAGACCGAGATTCTGGTGCTGGAAAGCCCCTTCGTCGCCAATGCCGAGTTCGAGGAAATGGCGCGCCAGTTCGGCGACAGCGTGGCGGTGATCGACTGCACCTTCCCGGCCGGGAACCAGCATGACGCCCTGCGCAAGGGGCTGGAGCGGATCCGTGCCGAGGCCGAGGACGCGGTGCGTTCCGGGGCCGCGCATCTGGTGCTGAGCGACGAGCGCCAGAGTGCCGACAAGGTGGCGATGCCGATGATCCTTGCCACTTCGGCCGTCCACAGCTGGCTGACGCGGAAGGGTTTGCGTACCTTCACCTCGGTCAACGTGCGGTCGGCGGAATGCATCGATCCGCATTATTTCGCCGTGCTGATCGGCTGTGGCGCGACGACGGTGAACGCCTATCTGGCGCAGGATACGATTGCCGACCGGGTGCGGCGCGGGCTGATCGAAGGTTCGCTGATCGACGCGATGCGCCGCTATCGCGACGCCATCGATGCCGGTTTGCTGAAAATCATGTCGAAGATGGGGATTTCGGTCATCTCGTCCTATCGCGGCGGGCTGAATTTCGAGGCCGTGGGCCTGAGCCGCGCCATGGTGGCGGAATATTTCCCCGGCATGCAAAGCCGGATTTCCGGCATCGGCACCAGCGGCATCCAGCACAAATGCGAGGATGTCCATGCACGGGGCTGGCTGTCGGGCACCGATATCCTGCCCATCGGCGGGTTCTACAAGGCGCGGCGCTCGGGCGAAAAGCATGCGTGGGAAGCGACCACGATGCATATGCTTCAATCGGCCTGCGACCGGGCGAGCTATGACCTGTGGAAACGGTATTCGGCCGCGATGCGGGCCAACCCGCCGATCCATCTGCGCGATCTTCTGGACATCAAGCCCTTGGGCAAGCCGGTGCCGATCGAGGAAGTGGAAAGCATCACCTCGATCCGCAAGCGTTTCGTGACGCCGGGGATGAGCCTTGGCGCGCTGTCGCCCGAGGCGCACAAGACCCTGAACATCGCGATGAACCGCATCGGCGCCAAATCCGACAGCGGCGAGGGCGGCGAGGACCCGGCGCATTTCCTGCCCGAAGCGAATGGCGACAACCCGTCGGCCAAGATCAAGCAGGTCGCCTCGGGCCGGTTCGGCGTGACGGCGGAATACCTGAACGCCTGCGAAGAGCTGGAAATCAAGGTCGCGCAGGGGGCCAAGCCCGGCGAGGGCGGCCAG
>JAGRDO010000046.1:3024-42354 GCA_020447005.1 Paracoccaceae bacterium | reverse complement strand
CGGCCACGGTGAACGAACTGGTGGCGAAAAAGCTGGGCCTCTGACCCGGCAGAAACCGCCTAACCAAAGACCGCGCGCGCCTGCGCCTCCAGCCGGGCGCGTTGCAGCGCCTGCATGTCCTGTGGCGGTTGCTGGGCCATCAGGACATCAAGCCACGGGTCCATGACCGGGGTCCGGTGGCCCGACAGTTCCTCGATCACGGCAAGCCCGCAGAACGGCACATAGGCATCGGCATAGCCGCCCTCATGGATCGCCACCAGCCGCCCGCCGCACAACGCGGCCGCCTCGCCCATCAGTGCCTGCGTCATCGCGCGGTAGGTCCCGGAATGCGCCTGCATCCGCGCCAGAGGATCGAAGGCGCTGGCATCCAGACCCGAGGCGATGACGATCAGATCCGGGCGAAAGCCCCGCAATGCCGGGATCACCAGCACCTCGAACGCATCCAGATAGGCCTGATGGCCCGAACCGGGCAGAAGCGGGATGTTCAGGTTATACCCTGTCCCCGCACCCCGGCCACGGTCCCCGGCATGGCCCGAATTGTTCGGGTAAAGCCCTTCCTGATGCAGCGAGATCGTCAGCGTATCCGCCCGGTCGTAAAAGATGGCCTCGGTCCCGTTGCCGTGATGCACGTCCCAGTCGACCACCGCCACCCGCACCGGCCCCATTTCGGCCCGCAGCGCCTCAAGCGCCACGGGGATATTGGCCAGAAGGCAGAACCCCATGCCCTGATCGGGCAGGCAGTGATGCCCCGGCGGGCGCGACAGGACATAGGCATTGGCCAGCCGGCCCGCCATGACCTCGGCGATCCCGGCCTTGGCAAGGCCGGCCGACAGGGTCGCGATCTCATAGCCGCCCTTGGCAAAGCCCGTCCCCGGCTCCATCGCGCCGCCCCGGTCGTCCGACATCGCCTTGAACCGGTCAAGATAGCTGGCCGGGTGAACGCGCAACAGATCCTCGCGGCTCGCGCGCGGGGCCGAAGACCAGTTCAGATGCCTGCCCAACCCCGAAACCTCGACAAGGTTCTTGATCCGCCGTTTCGTCTCGGGCCCTTCCGAAGCCGGACTGGCGGGGGGTTGCAGATACCCCTCGACCGGCAGGTACATCACCAGTTCGCCCGCACTGTGCCACAGGCACCATTCGTCAAAGAAAAGCCCCGTCGCCATCGCCGCCCCCTTCCTGCCGCCCTGCCCCAGCTTCGCGGCAAGCCGGCGATCCGGTCAAGCGCGTTTCGGCGCCGATCGGGCCTTCGCGCCCGGCGAAATGTGGAAATGCGGGCCCTACTGCCCCGTCGTCTCCGCGGGCATGCGGTTGAACCAGTCGATGTCGCGCAGGCCAATCGCGCCCGACAGGATCACGCTGGCGATCACCGACCACAGGATCACCGTGATCATGGTCGTCGCGATCACCTTGCGCTTCATCTGAAACGCGGCGGGCGCGCCGGGGGGCGTGCCGGGCACGACCGTTCCCGCATCGGCCTGGCTGTTCGGGCGAATCTGCAGGGCGATGAAGAAGACCAGAAACCAGATCACCGCGAAAAGGACTATCCCGCCGGTTAGGTTCATCACACCTGCTCCAGTTCCACCAGACAGCCGTTGAAGTCCTTCGGGTGAAGGAAAAGGACAGGCTTTCCATGGGCGCCGGTCTTCGGCTCTCCGCTGCCCAGCACACGCGCGCCCTGCGCTTTCAGCCGGTCGCGCGCGGCAAGGATATCGTCCACCTCATAGCAGATGTGGTGAATGCCGCCCGCCGGGTTCTTGTCGAGAAACCCCTGAATGGGCGAGCCTTCGCCCAGAGGGTAGAGCAGCTCGATCTTGGTATTCGCAAGCTCGATGAACACAACCGTCACGCCGTGGTCCGGCTCATCCTGCGGCGCCCCGACCCGCGCGCCCAGCGTGTCGCGATATTGCGCGGCGGCGGCCGCAAGGTCGGGCACCGCGATGGCGACATGGTTCAGGCGTCCGATCATCTGGCGGTCCTTGCGTGGCGTCTTTGCCCTTTTATGGGGTGTCGTGCCCCGGGGTTCAAGCACGGCGGGAGGTCTCAGGCGGCTTTACGCTTCGTTAGGCAATGCCTGTCTTACTCTGCGTTAACCGCAACCTTTTTTTGCAGGAGGAAGAAATGGCCGATCCGCTCGCCGATTTCCTCGCAACCCGTGAACCCACCGCCCAGCGGCCGCTTCTGGGGCTGACCGTGCTTCTGGTCGAAGACAGTCGATTCGCCTGTGAGGCCGTCCGCCTGATGTGCCTGCGTTCGGGCGCGCGCATTCGCAGGGCCGATTGCATCCGCTCGGCCCGCCGCCATCTGCAATGCTACCGGCCGACCGTCGTCATCGTCGATCTTGGCCTGCCGGACGGCTCCGGTCTTGACCTGATCGCCGAGATTGCCGGGGCGCGGCCCCGCGTGCCCGCGCTTCTGGCCACCAGCGGCGATTGCGCCGCCGCGGATGCGGCGCTCTTCGCCGGGGCCAACGGCTTCCTTGCCAAGCCCTGCGAAAGCCTTCTGGAATTCCAGCGCGCCGTGCTGGCCGCCCTGCCCTCGGTTGCCGGGCCGGCCATCGGCACGGTCCGCGCGGGCGACGATCACATCGTCCCCGATCCCCTTGCCCTGCGCGACGATCTGCAGCTTGCCGCGGGTCTTTTGGGTGACGGGCCGGATGCGGCCGCGCTCGACTATGTCGCGCGGTTCCTCGCCGGGATCGCACGCTCGGCCCATGACGCCCCCCTGCAGGCCGCGGCCGAGGCGCTGGCGAAAGACAACAGCGCCGGCCTGTCCACGGCCGCCCCGGCCTCTCGCGTCAGCGGTCTGGTGCGCGCCCGCCTCGCCGCCGGCGCGGTGTTTTGAGCGGGACGCGCGCGCGAACGGCCCCGCGGCGGCCGTCAGACCCCCGGATCCCGCGCCACAAGAAGCGGATGGGTCAGTGCGGCCAGAGACAGCTTCTGCCGGCCCGCCGCGTCGAAGTTTTCAGGATCGAGCCAGCGTTCATAGGCGGCGCGCAGGGCCGGCCAGTCCTTGTCGGTCACGGCAAACCACGCCGTATCCCGGTTGCGGCCCTTCACAACCGCGGCCTGCCGGAAAATCCCTTCATAGCTGAAGCCGAAACGCTCGGCGGCGCGGCGCGACGGGATGTTGCGCGAATCGCATTTCCATTCATAGCGCCGATACCCGGCGTCAAAGGCCCAGCGCATCATCAGAAACATCGCCTCGGTCGCCGCCCGGCTGCGCTGCAGAACGGGCGCAAGGTTGATATGGCCCACCTCGATGACACCGTTCGGCGTGTCGATGCGAAGATAGCTCGCCACACCGCCCGCCTTGCCGCGGGCCTTGTCGATCAGCGTGTAGAAATGCGGATCGTCCCTGGCGGCCATGTCGGCCAGCCAGTCGCGATAGGCCGCCGCCTCGCCGAAAGGTCCATAGGGAAGATAATCCCAGATCGCGTCGCTTTCGCGGTTCGCGGCAAAAAGCTCATCGCCATGCCGGGACGCGTCGCTGCGCTCCAGCACGACATATCGCCCGTCGATCCGGTTCCAGCCCGGCCTCGGCGGGGATGTCCAGCCCGAAAGGTCACCCGAATTCCCACCCGTCATGTCCGCCATCCTGCCCATCCCTGAAACCGTCCTTGAAATGGGTCCGGAAATGCCCTGTGCCGGTCCCTTCCACACCGCATTCCTGCCGTATTTCGGCGTGATCTTCAATCCAACGGGTATTGTGGAGAAGGTGTGTAGCAATGGCTGACCGTATCATCAGAATCGCCACCAATGACAGACTGACGCGCGCCGCGCATTGGACCGTGTTCGGCATCGGCCTCTTGTCGCTGACCTTCTCGATCGCGGCAACGGCGGCTTCGGCCTTCTGAACGCCTCGGCGAAATCGCAAAACAACAAAGCCGCGCAATGTCTTGCGCGGCTTTTTCGTCAAAGAAACCCGGCTTGGCGGTTCCGCCCGGCACATCGCCGAAACGGGTCCGCCCGGCCGTGATCAGGCGCCGATCGTGCCAGCTTCGCGGGCAGCCGCAAGCTCGTCCGCGTCGATCTGGCCATCTGCATTGGCGTCGATCGAGGTGAACAGCTCTTGCGTCATGTCGGGGTAGGCAGCCGTCATCTCTTCGATCGAGTAGGTGCCATTGCCGTCGGTGTCGGTCACGACCGTCTGCGCATGAGCGGCGACAGCCATCGCCGAAATCGTGCCAAGCGCAAGAACGAACTTCTTCATCTTCATTTCACTCCGGAAGGGGCTATTGCCCCGGGATTCGATGACATCAGCGTCACCGCCCCTTATCTGCGCGCTGACCCCGAAAGGCGCAAGGGGCAAGCGCAAGCCCCCTGTAAATATTGCCAAAAAGCGCGGAAAAGCGCCGATGGCTTCCGCGCGTTCAGGCCGGATCATGCCGCAAACACCCCTGCCGCGTGTCGCAAACCCTCAAGCTTTCAATCCGGGCCGGCAACACTCTGGCACGGCACGTCATCAAGGGGGCATCACATGCACGGCCATTATTCCGACAGTCGCAAGATCGACCCGACCCGGGGAACCGCCCTGCCCGATGGCAGCCCGAACGACAACAACCGGATCGAGATCGGGCCGACCCAGCTTGCCTTTCGCGAATGGCAGGCGGCGGGCCTGACGCCACCCGATCTTGGCAGGATGCGCGAATTCCGCTGGCGGCGGCTGACCGATCATGTCGTGGCGCGCGGCTGGGGCGGCATTCTTCTCTTCGATCCCCTGAACATCCGCTACGCGACCGATGCCACCAACATGCAGCTTTGGAACACCCATAACCCGTTTCGCGCGCTCCTGCTTTGCGCCGACGGGCATATGGTGCTCTGGGAATACAAGAACTCGCCCTTTCTGGCCGAACACAACCCCCTCGTGCGCGAGGTCCGCTCGGGCGCCTCGATGTTCTACATGGCGACGGGCGACCGGACCGAGGCGGCATCGCGGCTGTTCGCCCGGGATCTGGCCGAAGTGATGCGCGCCCATGCCGGCGCCAACCGCCGGCTTGGTGTGGACAAGATCATGGTCCACGGGCTGCGCGCGCTGGAAGCGGCGGGCTTCACCGTCGAGGAAGGCGAGGAATGCACCGAAAAGGCCCGCGCCATCAAGGGGCCGGACGAAATCCTTGCCATGCGCTGCGCCCATCACGCCTGCGAAGCGGCGGTGGCGGCGATGGAGACCGCCTGCCGCGCCGGCGTGCCGATGGGCAATATGAGCGAGGATGACGTCTGGGCCGTCCTTCACGCCGAGAATATCAAGCGCGGCGGGGAATGGATCGAAACGCGCCTTCTGGCCTCTGGCCCGCGCACCAACCCGTGGTTTCAGGAATGCGGGCCGCGTCTGATCCGGCCGAATGAGATCGTGGCCTTCGACACCGACCTGATCGGCTGCTACGGCATCTGCGTCGACATCTCGCGCACATGGTGGGTGGGCGACGAAAAGCCCTCGAATGCGATGATCTACGCCATGCGCCACGCGCATGAGCATGTCATGACCAACATGGCGATGCTGAAGCCGGGCGTCTCGTTCCGTGACCTTGTCATGGGCGGCCACCGGCTCGACCCCGAATTCGACCGGCTGAAATACGGCGTCAAGATGCATGGCGTCGGGCTTTGCGACGAATGGCCCTCGATCGTCTATCCCGACCATTGGGAAGACGGCGCCTTTGACTATCAGGTCGAACCCGGCATGGTCCTCTGCGTCGAGGCGCTTGTCTCGCCCGATGGCGGCAATTTCTCGATCAAGCTCGAAGATCAGGTGCTGATCACCGAGACAGGGTATGAAAACCTGACGAAATATCCCTTTGACGAAAGGCTGATGGGGCTGGCCTGACCGCCCCGGCCCGCGCCTTCCGGCCCGCCCCCCCCGGCCTGCGCGCCCCGGCCCGCGCCCGCCAAAAGCTCCCCGTGCCCCGCGCCTTGCGGCGCCCTGCGCGCTGCGGCACAGTGCCTGCATCCAGCGACAAGGGAAGACAGGCCGCATGAACCTTCATCCGATCCCGGCCCGCGATGCGTCCGAACCCCACCGCGCCGCCACAACGCTCGAGCTTTTCTTCGATCTGGTCAGCGTCATCGCCATCGCCGCCGTCACCGCGGGCTTTCATCACGCCATCGCCGAAGGCCACGGGCTGGAATACCTGCCGCGCTTCGTCTTTCTTTTCCTTGCCATCTGGTGGGCCTGGATGAATTTCACATGGTTCGCCTCGGCCTTCGACAATGACGACAGGCTCTACCGCATCCTTGTCATGGTGATCATGACCGGCGCGCTGATCTTCGCCGGCGGGGCCGAGGGGATTTTCCAGACCCTCGATTTCGGCATCGGCCTTCTGGGCTGGGTCGTCATGCGCATCGGCATGATCGGCCTGTGGCTGCGGGCGGGCGCGGGCAACCCCGACTATCGCCGCACCGCCTTTCGCTATGCCCTTGGCATCGCGGGGGCGCAAGTCTGCTGGTGTGCGATGTATTTTCTGACCGATCCCGGCTCACCGGCCTTTTTCGCCGCTGGCGCGCTTTGTTTCCTGATCGAATGGTCGGTGCCGCCCTATGCCGAACGCGCCGGCAACACCCCCTTTCACCGCCACCACATCATCGAACGCTATGGCCTTTTGATGATCATCGCCCTGGGCGAGGTGGTGCTCTCGGTCGCCCATGGCTTCGGCCTGCTTTACGGCGACCACTCCCAGCTTACCGTCGCCGTGGTCTCGCTCTCGGCGCTCGTCATCGTCTTTGCCCTCTGGTGGGTCTATTTCTGCGAGGCCGAACCCCTGCCCACACGCGAATTCAACGCTGTCTTTATCTGGGGTTACGGCCATGTCTTTGTCTATATGGCCACCGCCGCGCTGGGGGCGGCCCTCGCCGCCTCTATCGATGTCGCGGGCCATCAGGCCCATACCGCGCAGCCGGACGTCTCGCACTACCTTGGCGGCGCACTCGCCGCTGCCTATATGGCGCTCTGGCTCGTGCGCGACCGCGCGCTGGCGCTGCCTCCCCGTCTGGCCATTGCCCTGCCGGTGATGTCGGCGGGCTTTGCGCTGGCGGGTTTTGCCGGGCTGGAGGTCTGGGATTTTGCCGCGCTCTCGCTGGCCACCGCGGCCTGGCGCGCGCCGCATGGCAAGGCCCCGGCCTGACGGAACCCGACCGGAAGCTGACGCTTCCGTACCCTGCCCGGCGCGCGAAAGCGGCTAGAACAAGAATGCGACAGACCACCCGGAGACCCCAATGACCGCCGAAACCGCCGATCCGCTTGTGATTTTCACGCCTTCGGGCAAGCGGGGCCGCTTTCCCGCCGGCACCCCCGTGCTTACCGCCGCGCGCCAGCTTGGGGTCGATCTCGATTCGGTCTGCGGCGGCCGCGGCATCTGTTCCAAATGTCAGATCACACCCGGCTTCGGCGAATTTCCCAAGCACGGGGTCACCGTCAGCGAAACCGCGCTTTCCGAATGGAACGAGGTCGAGGCCCGCTATGACCGCATCCGCGGGCTGAAAGAGGGCCGCCGCCTTGGCTGTCAGGCCAGGGTCATGGGCGATGTGGTCATCGACGTGCCGCCCGAAAGCCAGGTCCACCGTCAGGTGATCCGCAAGTCGGCCACCCAGCGCGACATCATCATGGACCCGGCCACCCATACCTATTACGTCGAGGTGGCCGAACCCGACATGCACGAACCTTCGGGCGATTTTCAGCGCCTCGCCGCCGCCTTGCGCGATCAGTGGCAGATCGAGGGGCTGGAGGCCGACGTTCCCCTGCTTGGCCGCCTGCAACAGGCGCTGCGCAAGGGCGAATGGAAGGTCACCGTGGCCATCCACCGCGATCACCGCGACAGGCCCCGGGTCATCGACATCTGGCCGGGCTTTCACGAAGGCCGCCTTTACGGCCTTGCCATCGACCTCGGCTCGACCACGATCGCCGCGCATCTGTGCGACCTGCGCAATGGCAACGTGCTTGCCTCCTCCGGCCTCATGAACCCGCAGATCCGCTTTGGCGAAGACCTGATGAGCCGGGTGAGCTACGCGATGATGAACCCCGGCGGCGACAGGGAAATGACCGCCGCCGTCCGCACCGCCATCAACGGTCTGGCGCAGGCCATCGCGACCGAGGCCGAGATCGACCCCGGCCAGATCGTCGAGACGGTCTTTGTCTGCAACCCGGTGATGCACCACCTCCTGCTCGGGATCGACCCGGTGGAACTGGGTCAGGCGCCCTTCGCGCTGGCAACCTCCGAAAGCCTCTCGCTCGCCGCCCGCGATCTTGAGCTTGCCGCGATCCACCCCGAGGCGCGGGTTTATATCCTGCCCTGCATCGCGGGCCATGTCGGCGCCGATGCCGCCGCCGTCGCGCTTTCGGAAGAACCGGACAAGTCCGAGGACATCGTGCTTATCGTCGATGTCGGCACCAATGCCGAGATCCTTCTGGGCAACAAGGACCGTGTTCTGGCCTGCTCCTCGCCGACCGGCCCGGCCTTCGAGGGCGCGCAGATCAGCGCGGGCCAGCGCGCCGCCCCCGGCGCCATCGACCGCGTGCGCATCGATCCGGTGACGAAGGAACCGCGCTTTACCGTCATCGGCTCGGATCTCTGGTCCGATGACGAAGGCTTCGCCGCCGCCACCGCCCGGACCGGGATCACCGGCATCTGCGGATCGGGGATCATCGAGGTTGTGGCCGAAATGCGCATGGCCGGAATTCTGGACGCCAGCGGGCTGATCGGATCGGCCGAACAGGTGGGCACCAACCGCAGCGTCCCGACCGGGCGCACCCATGCCTATGTGCTTTATGACGGCACCCTTGGCGGCGGTCCGCTGATCACCGTCACGCAGGGCGATATCCGCGCCATCCAGCTGGCGAAATCGGCGCTTTACGCCGGGGCGCGGCTTTTGATGGACGAACTTGCCATCGACAAGGTCGACCGCGTCACCCTTGCCGGGGCCTTCGGCGCGCATATCTCGCCCAAACACGCGATGGTTCTGGGCATGATCCCCGATTGCCCGCTCGACAAGGTGACATCCGCCGGCAACGCGGCCGGCACGGGCGCGCGCATCGCCCTGTCCAACATCGCGTCCCGCGCCGCGATCGAGGCCGAGGTCGGCCGCATCCACAAGGTCGAAACCGCGATCGAGCCGCGTTTTCAGGAACATTTCGTCGCCGCGAACGCGATCCCGCATGCGACGGCGGATTTCCCCGAATTGTCACGGATCGTCACCCTGCCCGATGTCAGCTTCAACACCGCAGGCTCGGGTGGCGAGGGCGGGCGCCGGCGCCGGCGCGGCTAGGCGTCAGTCGTCGCCCTGCGCCTCGGACCGGCTCTTGCCCGATACGTCCTTGGCCAGCGTCGCGGCCATGAAGGCATCCAGATCGCCGTCCAGCACGCCCTGCGTGTCCGAGGTTTCATGCCCGGTGCGCAGGTCCTTGACCATCTGATAGGGCTGCAACACGTAAGACCGGATCTGGTTGCCCCAGCCGGCATCGCCCTTGGCGTCATGCTGGGCGTTCACCTCGGCGTTGCGCCGGTCCAGCTCCAGCTGGTAAAGCCGCGATTTCAGCGCGGCCATCGCATTGGCGCGGTTCTGGTGCTGCGATTTTTCCGAACTCGTCACCACGATCCCGGTCGGGATATGCGTGATCCGCACCGCCGAATCCGTCGTGTTCACATGCTGCCCGCCCGCGCCCGATGACCGGTAGGTATCGATGCGGATTTCATTGTCCGGCACCACGATCTCGATATTGTCATCCACCACCGGATAGACCCAGACCGATGAAAACGACGTGTGGCGCCGCGCCGCGCTGTCATAGGGCGAGATTCGCACCAGCCGGTGCACGCCCGATTCCGATTTCAGCCAACCGTAGGCATTGGGGCCCGAAACCTTGTAGGCGGCCGACCGGATGCCCGCCTCTTCGCCGGCACTTTCGGCGACAAGCTCGACCTTGTAGCCCTTCTTTTCGGCCCAGCGCACATACATCCGCGCCAGCATCGACGCCCAGTCGCAGCTTTCCGTGCCCCCCGCCCCTGCATTGATCTCAAGGAACGTGTCATTGCCATCGGCCTCGCCGTCCAGCAGCGCCTCAAGCTCCTTCGCGGCGGCGAATTCCTGCAACGCCTTCAGGCTTGCCTCGGCCTCGGCGACGATATCCTTGTCGCCCTCCATCTCGCCCAGTTCGATCAGTTCGACATTGTCGGCCAGTTCGCGCTCGATCCGCCGATAGGTCTCGACCGCGTCCATCAGCACCTGCCGGTCGCGCATCAGCTTTTGCGCGCGCGCCGGATCGGACCACAGATCGCCATCCTCGATCATCGCGTTGAATTCTTCCAGCCGGTGCGGCGCGGTTTCCCAATCCAACCGCTGGCCAAGCAGCTTCAGCGACTTCGCGATCGCCGCGGTGACGTTTTCCATTTCGGCGCGCATGTTCATCCGACCTCAACACTACCGGCCACCTGATACCAATGCGTCCCGGCAGGGGCAAGGTATCGCGACCGCCGTGGCCCTGACTTGGCTTGAGGGGTCGGCGTCTGATACCTGCACCGGCCGCCTTACCCGTATGTCACCCGGGCGTGGCAGCGGACCAGGGCCATGTTCGGCGTACCCGGCCTGTTGATGCCGCAGGCCCGCAAGGGGCACGCGCTGGAAGTCACCGCTGACGGGTTGCCGGTCCGGGAATGGGCGATCGAACGCTATGACGCCACGCATGTGCCCGAGGTCATGGAAGCGACGCGCTATCCGTACACGGCGGAAACGGTCGCGGGCTGGTCCTGCGACTGATCCTTCGCGCCCGCGCTAATAAAGCCCGCCCGAACTCAGCGTTCCGAAATCGGCCTTCTTCGGGATGATCTTGGTCTGCCCGGTCGTGGTCGTGACCTGCGTGTCGCCCTCGTCGCCGCCAAGCTCGCCATAAGCGAACAGCGGCAGGTTCTGGCCCATGCCGAAACCGCCATCGACCATCGCGCCGATGCCGAAGATCGGGATCTCGCCATCGCGGAAGAACTCTGACTGCACGAAATCCCCCGCCACGTCATCGGGCAGCCGCTCGCCGGTAAAGCGGTTGATCTTGATGAAATGCCCGCCCTCGGGAACCTTGAAATCGGTGCCGCCATATTTGGCGACCGCATCCTTCATGAAGGCGTTGAAGACCGGAACGCAAAGCGTGCCGCCATAGGCCCCCGCGCCCAGCGATCGGGGCTGGTCAAACCCCATGTAGCAGCCCGCGACGATGTTCGAGGTGAAGCCGATGANNCGATGAACCAGACATCCTTGGCGTCATTCGTGGTGCCGGTCTTGCCGCCCACCGGCACCGGCAGGCGCACGCCGGACCCCGATCCGCGCTGCACCACGCCCTGCAGCATCGAGGTCAGCTGATAGGCCGTGACCGGGTCCATCACCCGTTCGCGGTTCGAGGTGATGCGCGGCGCGGCACCGGGATCAAGGCTGGCCAGCTTGCAATCGACGCAGTCGCGCTGATCGTGCCGATACACCGTCTTGCCCCAGCGGTCCTGCACGCGGTCCACCAGCGTCGGCTCCACCCGCTCGCCGCCATTGGCGAACATCGCATAGGCGGCGACCATCTTGAACAGCGTGGTTTCCTGCGCGCCCAGCGCATTGGCCAGAAACGGATCAAGATGGTCATAGACACCGAACCGTTCGGCGTAACCCGCCACGGTGTCCATGCCGATCTCCTGCGCCACCCGCACCGTCATCAGGTTGCGCGACTGTTCGATCCCGGTGCGCAGGGGGGTGGGGCCGTAGAACTTGTTCGATGCGTTCTTGGGCCGCCACAGCCCCTGCGGCGTGTCCACCTCGATCGGCGCATCGACGACGATGGTGGCGGGCGAAAACCCGCTGTCGAGTGCCGCCGCATAGACGAAGGGCTTGAACGACGATCCCGGCTGGCGCTGCGCCTGCGTGGCCCGGTTGAAGACCGAGGATTGGTAGGAAAAGCCGCCCTGCATCGCGATGACCCGTCCGGTATTGACGTCCATCGCCATGAAACCGCCCTCGACCTCGGGGACCTGCCGCAGCGACCAGCGGTCAAAACTGCCGTCCTTCTTGGCCAGCGCCGCGACCAGAACAACGTCGCCGACCGACACAAGATCGCCCGCGCGCCTGGCCTTGGGGCCAAGCTTGCCGTCGGCGCCGCGCTTGCGCGCCCAGGTCACGTCCTCGGCCACGATCCAGTGGCCGTCCTCGTCATCCGACACGCCTTCGATGCCGATCCGCGCGGCCTTGTCGCCGACCTCGGTCACAACCGCCGCAAGCCATCCCGGCACGTCGCGCGGCACTTCGGCCTCGGCCAGCGCGGCGCGCCAGTCGGCTTCGCTGCCCAGCCTTGCCGCATCGATGACCTGCCCCGTGCCGCGCCAGACACCCTGCCTGCGGTCATAATCCTCCAGCGCCTCCTGCAGCGCCGCGGCGGCCGAGACCTGCATTTCCGGGTCCTCGGTGGCGCGGATCGTCAACCCGCCGCCAAAGAATTCCGCCTCGCCAAAGCTCTTGGACAGCTGACGGCGGATCTCGTCGGTAAAGTAGTCGCGCGGCGGAAGCTGGCTTTTGAACGACGGATAATCGCCGCCCTGCACCGTCTTCAGCGGCGCGGCCAGTGCCGCCTCTTCGGTCGCCTTGTCGATATATCCGTTCTGGAACATCTCGCGCAGCACATAGTTCCGCCGGTCGATGGCGGCCTCGCGGTTCTTGACCGGGTGATAGCTGTAGGGCGCCTTCGGCAGCGCCGCCAGATAGGCCGCTTCCTCTACCGACAATTCCGAAAGGGTCTTGTTGAAATAGGTCTGCGCCGCCGAAGCGACACCGAAGGACAGAAAGCCAAGATCGATCTCGTTAAGGTAAAGCTCAAGGATCTTGTCCTTGGGCAGCGTGTCGACCAGCCGGGTGGACAGGATCAGTTCCTTGATCTTGCGCTCCGCGGTGCGGTCGCCCCCCAGAAGAAAGTTCTTGGCCACCTGTTGCGGGATGGTCGAGGCGCCGCGCAGGTTCTTGCCCCGCGATTTGATCGCGTCCCAAAGGGCGCCCGCCATCCCGCGCGCGTCATAGCCGTGATGGGAATAGAAATTCTTGTCCTCGGCGGAAATGAAGGCCCATTTGACGATATCGGGAATATCCTCGATCGGGGCGAACATGCGCCGCTCGGTCGCGAATTCATCCATCAGCCGGCCTTCGCCCGAATAGATGCGGCTGATCGTCTTCGGCGTGTAGCTGGCCAGATATTCGTGATCGGGCAGATCGCGGCCATACATCCAGAACACGGCCCCGACGGTCAGCACCGCAAAGGCCAGCCCGGTCACGATCCAGCTGAAAATGCCGCCGAAAAAGGAAAGGATGAAACGCAGCACCAGTCACTCCAGCTTGAACGCGCCGTCTATAGCCTGTCACCGGCGCGCGGTCAAAAGGTCACGTGCCCCCGCCCGCCGGGATTGCCGCCGATCCCTGCCGTCCGCCTCAGCCGCGTTCGTCCTCGACGATGCTCTGCAAGGCGGCCAGCGGCGCATAGCCCCGCAACATCTGCCCGCCCAGAACGAATGTCGGCGTGCCGGAAATCTTCATCCGCTGCGCCAGAAGGTGATTGTCCGCGATGATCCTTGTGACCTCGGGCGCATCCATCCGCGCCATGATCGCCGCGCTGTCCAGCCCAAGCTCTCCGGCAAAGGCGGTCAGCGTCTCGGCCGTCACATCGCCCCGGAAGGTCTCATAAAAGCCGGCATTGATCTTCGCATAGGCCTCGGGCCCGAACAGTTGCAGCGCCGCGATCGCAAAGCGCGACGCGATGACCGACTGATCGCCGAGAATGGGGAATTCCTTGACGACATAGCGGATATCCGGGTCGCCCGAGACCAGCGCCGCCACCTCGGCATGGGCCTTGCGGCAATAGCCGCAGCGGTAGTCGATGAATTCCACCACCGTTATGGCGCCATCGGGATTGCCGCCGACATAGCTGTAGCCGTCGCGGAAAAGGTCATCGGCATTGGCCACAACCAGCGCGGCATCGCCCTTGGCCTCCGCTTCGGCCTGCCGCGTCTGCAAAACGTCGATGGCTTCGGCCAGAACCTCGGGGTTTTCCAGCAGATAGGCGCGGATTTCGGCGCGGAACGCCTCGCGTTCGGCATCCGTCATCGCGGCCGGATCAAAGGCCAGCGCCGCGCTTGCGCCCAGGGCCAGCGCGCCTGTCGCCGCCGCCAGATGCTTTGTCAGCTTGAAATTCATGTGTCTTTCCCGTTCTGCCGGGTCGCGCCCCCGGTCGGCCATTCATGTCGCGTCCCCCAAGGCCAACGGTTCTGCGCTCCGCCGCGCGGGGCACATGGCATTGACCTTCGCCCGGCGGGCTGAAATGAACGAACGCGGTTCACCCCGCAGGATGGGAGGATTTGGTGCTAAGTTCAAGCCGCGCAGATGTCGATCCCTTCATTGTGATGGATGTGATGGAGGCCGCCCGCCGCGCCGAGGCCGCCGGCCGCCACATCATCCACATGGAGGTCGGCCAGCCCTCGACCCCCGCCCCGTCCGGCGCCCGCGCCGCCCTTGCCCGCGCTATGCAGACCGACGCGCTCGGCTATACCGTGGCCCTTGGCCTGCCGGAACTCCGCCGGGGCATCGCCGATCTTTACCGGCGCTGGTACGGGCTGACGCTCGACCCCGGCCGTGTCGTCGTGACAGCCGGCTCCTCGGCCGCCTTCCTTCTGGCCTTCACCGCGCTTTTCGACGCGGGCGACCGCGTCGGGCTCGGGGAACCGGGCTATCCGTCCTACCGCCAGATCCTGCGGGCCCTGTCGCTGACCCCCGTCGGCATCCCCACCCGCCCCGAGGACCGCTTTCAGCCGCGCCCCGCGGACCTGCCGCCGGACATCGCCGGCCTCATCGTCGCCTCGCCCGCCAATCCCTCGGGCACCATGCTCGACCGCGCGGCCCTCGCCGGCCTGATCGGCGCGGCGGCCGACCGCAAGATCGCCTTCGTCTCGGACGAGATCTATCACGGCCTGCACTATGGCGACCGCGCCGTCTCGGCGCTCGAAATCTCCGACGATGTCTATGTGATCAACTCGTTTTCCAAGTATTTCTCCATGACCGGCTGGCGCATCGGCTGGATGGTCGTGCCAAAGGATCACATCCGCACCATCGAAAGGCTGGCACAGAACATGTTCATCTGCCCGCCCCATGCCAGCCAGATCGCCGCCCTTGCCGCCCTCGATTGCGTGGACGAGACCGAGGCAAACCGCGCCGTCTATGCCGAAAACCGCGCCCTGATGCTCGACGGGCTGCCCAGGGCCGGCTTCACCCGGATCGCGCCCCCCGATGGCGCCTTCTACATCTATGCCGATGTCAGCGACTTCACCGATGACAGCCGGGCTTTTGCCGCCGAAATCCTCGACAAGGCCGGGGTGGCGGTGACACCGGGTCTGGATTTCGACCCCCGTCGCGGCGCGCGGACCCTGCGTTTTTCCTATGCCCGCTCCAGTACCGATATCCGCGAGGGGCTGGCCCGGCTTCGCGCCTTCATGTCCGCCCGCCGATAGCGGTTTCCTGATCGCGCATCCGGCGCTATGCTTGGCACAAAAGGCAGACCCGCAGGCATGAGAGCAGTCAGGGCAATCGCACGTATCCTCGCCATCGCCACGATGGCCGCCGCCTGCGCGTCGCCTCTTCGCGCGGGCGATGATCTGACCGCCCTCGCCCGGCTCGATCCCGCCGCCTCGGGCCTGGCCGACACCGCGTCGGGCGGCGTCACGCTCGATCTCGCGCTGTCCCAGCCGGTCCCCTTCCGCGTCTTCCTTCTGGCCGATCCGCCCCGCCTCGTGATCGATTTTTCCGAGCTTGATTTCGGGCCGTCCCGGGCCGAGGCGCTTGACCGTTCCGCCGCCGTCACCCGGTTCGGCTGGGGGCTGATCCGCCCCGGCTGGTCGCGGCTTGTCGCCGAACTCGACGGCCCCTACCGCATCCGCCTTGCCGGGATGCAAACCTCTGCCACGGGCGAGGCGGCGCTGAACGTCACGCTCGATCCGGCAAGCGCAACGGATTTCGCCGCGCTCGCCGCGAACGCCCCCGCCGATACCGGCCGCTGGTCCTTCCCCGCCGCCGCCGCCGTGACCGAGGCCAAGCGCCGCCAGACCGGCGAGGCGCCGCTTGTCGTGGTGATCGATCCCGGTCATGGCGGGATCGATCCGGGCGCCGAAGCCGGCGACATGGTCGAGGCCGACATCATGCTGACCTTCGCGCGCGAACTTGCCGAATCATTGCGCCGCGCCGGGATGACGGCGGTCCTGACGCGCGAGCGCGACGAATTCGTGCCCCTCGAAACCCGGATCTCCCTCGCGCGGGACGCGGGCGCCGACGTCTTCCTGTCCCTGCACGCCGATTCCCTGCCCGAGGGCGAGGCGACAGGCGCCACCATCTACCGGATGGACGAAACCGCCAGCGATACCGCCTCCGCCCGTCTGGCCGAACGGCATGACCGGGCAGACCTTCTGGCCGGGGTCGATCTGGCCGGGCAGGACGATGTTCTGGCCGGTGTCATGATGGATCTCGCGCGGACCGAAACCCGGCCGCGCGGCAACCGGCTGGCCAGCGAAATCGTGGCGGCACTTGGGGCGGCGGGGATCAAGACCCATCGCCACCCGATCCAGCAGGCGGCATTTTCGGTGCTGAAATCGCCCGACATCCCGTCGCTTCTGATCGAAACCGGGTTTCTGTCGTCAAGGAAGGACCGCGAGCGGCTTAACGATCCGGTCTGGCGGGCCGCCCTGCAATCGGCGATCGAATCCGCGCTGGAAAAATGGGCCGTCGCCGATGCCGCCGAAGCGCGGCTCTTGCGGCGCTGACGGTCAGACCTGCGCATTGCGCGCGCCCGCTCCGGCCAGCAGGCGCAGGGCCCTGGCCCGTGCAGGCGGCACCGCGCCGGTTTCCAGCGCCGTGAACAAAAGCACGCTGCCCAGCGCCGGATCGGCCACCAGATCGGGCCCGACCCATCCCCCCATCGTCAGATAGAAGCGCAGCAGCGGCGGCATGCGGCGCAGCCCTTCCGCCTGATCCTCGCCCTTCACCGGTTCGTCTGAAAGCACGGCCACCCGCCCGGACCGCGCCCGGGGCGCGAAGGCGCAGGGGCCAAGATGGCGCGCCGCCAGCGCAAGGCTCGCCCGCAAGGCGCCAAGATCGCGCGCCGGAAAACTCGCGCAGCCCAGAAGAACGCGCACCCCGCCCTCGTCGACGATACGCGTCAGCCCGGCCCAGATCAGCCGCAGGACCTCTCCATCTCCGCCCCCTTCCGGCGACAGGCATAACCGCCCGATTTCAAGGAATTTTCCCGGCTGTCCGGCCAGCCCGGCCAGATCGTAGAACTGGGCCGCATAGCCCCGCAGCAACCCCGGCCCGTCGGCATGAAGACTGTATCTCAGCGCGGCGACAACGCGCCCGCCATCGCTCTCGCGGACAATCGAATGGCGGCTGGCCGCATCGAATCCGTCGCGCTGCCCGGCCCCGAAGGCCGCGTCGCGCAGCGCCATCGCCGCCGCAAGCTCGGCGGGGGTTTCCGCATCGCCGAAACGATACCGCCCGAGTTTCATCGCGTCCTTCCCTTCCAATGGCTTGGCAGGCGCCACGCCGCATCCTAGACTTGTGCCGTTGAAATCCTACCCTCGCCGCCTTCGGGGGGCCAGCCGCCGCGGAGACAGGATATGACAGCGAAGATCGAGAAAACCGACGATGAATGGCGCGCCCAGCTTTCCGAGCTTGCCTACAAGGTCACCCGCAAACATGCGACCGAACGCGCCTTTACCCATGACGATTTTCCGAAATCGCCCGCAACCTATCACTGCATCTGCTGTGGCCAGGCGCTGTTCGACAGCGATGCGAAATTCAATTCCGGCACCGGCTGGCCCAGCTTCTACCGGCCGCTCGATGCCGATTCCGTGGGCGAGAGCGAGGATCGAAGCTGGTTCATGAAACGCACCGAGGTTCATTGTTCGGCCTGTGACGCGCATCTTGGCCATGTCTTTCCCGACGGCCCGAAACCCACCGGCCTGCGCTATTGCATCAACGGCGTCGCACTCGACCACCGGCCAAAGGAATAGCCGCGCGCGGGCAAGCGGATTGTCCGCCCCCGCCCGATCGTCTATCCTTGCCCCAACAGAGGCAATGAGCAGGCCCTCCCGCCGATGACGGCGCTCAAGGAATATCAGCGGCTGGAATGTACCGGCCTTTGGCGCGATGCGGCCGACGGCCAGCGCGTCGAGGTCATCGTGTCCTTTGGCGACGCGACTTTGGTGATTTCCGATGTCCGCTCGGTCCGGGCGCTGACCCACTGGTCATTGCCCGCGATCATCCGGCTGAACCCCGGCCAACGCCCGGCCCGCTTCGCGCCCGCCGAGGATTCGGGCGAAGAGCTTGAGATCGACGACGCGGCGATGATCGACGCCCTCGCCAAGACCCACCGCCTGATCGAGGCACGCCGGCCTCATCCCGGCCGTCTGCGCACCGGGATCGTGGCCGCTCTCTTTGCGGGGCTGGCGGGGCTCGGCTTCTTCTGGCTGCCCGCGGCACTCGTGCGCCATACCGCCGCCGCCCTGCCCCCGGCCAACCGGCTTGATATCGGCACGGCGGCACTTGCCGAACTCACGCGCCTGACCGGCCAGCCCTGCCAGTCGCCCGAAGGGCTCTCGGCGCTCGCGCTTCTCGGGCTGCGGACCCTCGGCCCCGAGGCGCTGCTTTATGTCGTGCCGGATGGCGTGGACCGGTCGCTCGCCCTGCCGGGTGGCATCGTGCTCTTGTCGCGCGCGCTGGTCGAAACCGCCGATTCGCCCGAAATCGTTGCGGGCGACGTGCTGGCGGCCGCCGCCAGTGCCGATGCCGACGACCCCCTGCTGCCGATCCTGACACATGCCGGGTTCATGGCCAATGCAAGGCTGCTGACCACCGGAGCCCTGCCGCAGGACGCGCTGAGGGGCTATGGGGAAAAGCGGCTCTCGGCCGGCACCCTGCGCGCACCCGACGCGCCGCTTCTGGCGCGTTTCGCCAAGGCTGGCCTGTCCTCGGCGCCCTATGCCTGGGCGATCGATCCGGGCGGCGAAACGGTGCTGGGCCTGATCGAAGCCGATCCGTTCCGTGGCAAACCCGCCCCGCCCCCGGTTCTGACCGACACCGAATGGGTCGCCCTTCAGGGCATCTGCGCCAACTGACCCCGGCGCTCAGCCGCGCGGAAAGGCGTCGCGATACCCGGCCCCCCGCAGCGCGCGCAGCGCCGCCGCGCGTTCGCCGACCGTCGCGAAAGGCCCGGCCAGCACCACCTGCAACGGGCGCCCGGCGACAAGCTGGCTCTGCGTCCGCGCCGGCAGGCCCAGACCCGCCAGCCGCGCCAGCGCGCGTTCGGCATTCGCGGCCTCGGCGAAGGCGCCGACCTGCAGATAAAGCGCCCCCGTCCCCGCCGGCATCCCTTCCGCCATGGCCCCGTCGCGCAGCTTGCCCTTCGACCAGACAACCCGGTAGCTTCCCGCCTGATCAAGCGCCCTTGCCCGCGCCGATTCCGCCCGGCCCGCCGCGGCCACGCCGACCACCAGCCCCGGCACCGACAGATCGTTGATGAAGCTGACGGGATCGGCCCCGGCGCCGCCGCAGCGCGTCACGCGCCGGCCGTCCGACAAAAGATAGCGCAGCGCCGGTCCGGCCGGTTCGTCGCAGAGCGTGGCCGCACCGTCGATGGGGCGGGTCTCGACAAGGCGCACCGCCGCGGGCACATCCTCGATCACGGTCGGCAGGGCCACGGCGTCATCCTCGATGATGACCGGACCCGCCTTCGGTCTTGCCGCCACGACAGGCTTCGCGACAGGTTTCGCGGCAGGCTTTGCGGCGGGCTTTGCCACAGGCTCGGCGGCGGGCACCCCGGCCTCCGCGGCCTTGCCCCCGGAAATGCTCGGCGCATAGCCGCACACCTGCTTGCGATCGCGCGTGACCCGCGGCACCCAGAGAACCCGCGTCCCGATGCCGGCGCGCACAAAGACGCAGCCGGTGCTGTCGACATATTGCCGCCCCGAAAAACCCGCCGGTGGCAGTTCCTTCGGCCCCGCGATATCGGCCAGAGATTGCGCGCCGGCCGGAACCGCGAAAAGCGCGGCCCCCAGCACCAATACCTGAACCTTGCAAAACACCCGCATCATCCGCCCCGTTCACCGTTTCGCGGCAGAGTGCCAAATTCGGCACGGCGAGTAAAGAAGCATGGCTTATTTGGTGCCGAACATGCGGTCGCCCGCATCCCCTAGCCCCGGTACAATATATCCATGCTCGTTCAGCCGCTCATCCACAGCCGCTGTGACGATCGGAACATCGGGATGGGCCTGCCTCATCCGCGCAATGCCTTCGGGCGCGGCCAGCAGACACATGAAGCGAATGTTCTTCGCCCCTGATTTCTTTAGCAAATCTATGGCCGCGGCCGATGAATTTCCCGTCGCCAGCATCGGATCAAGCGCGATGGTCAGCCGGTTTTCCAGTTCGGACGGCACCTTGTAGTAATACTGGACCGGTTGCAGCGTCTTTTCGTCGCGGTAAAGCCCGACAAAGCCGACCCTTGCGGCCGGGATCAGTTCCAGCACCCCGTCCAGAAGGCCGTTGCCGGCCCGCAGGATGGAAATCAGCGCCAGCTTCTTGCCGTCAATGACCGGCGCGTCCATCTCGCGCAGCGGCGTCTCGATCCGGCGCGTCGTCATCTCCATCTCGCGCGTGATCTCATAGGCCAGAAGCTGGCTGATCTCGCGCAGAAGCTGACGGAAGGATTTGGTCGAGGTGTCCTTGTCGCGCATCAGCGTCAGCTTGTGCTGAACCAGAGGATGCGTCACCACGGTCAGATGCTCATGCATATGCTTTCTCCAGTATTTTCAATATCTTGTCTCGCGTTCCCTGATCGCAGAACGCCGCCCGGGCCGAGGTCAGGGCAATATCGTGAAACACGCCGTCATCCCAGTCGAAGGCTTCGGCCAGCATCTGGTATTCGCGTGCCATCGTGGTGTGAAAGAACGGTGGGTCGTCGGTTGAAACGGTCACCTTCACGCCCCGCTCGCGAAGCCGGTGGACAGGATGGGCGCGCCAGTTCGGATAGATGCCAAGGGCGATGTTGGACCCCGGACAGGTCTCCAGCACGATCCCCTTTTCCGCGATCTCATCGACCAGCGCGAGGTCCTCGATCGCGCGCACGCCGTGGCCGATCCTTTCGACATCAAGATCGCGCATCGCGTCGCGCACGCTGTCTGGCCCGCCCCATTCGCCGGCATGGGCCGTCAGGCGCAGCCCGGCCTCGCGCGCCGCATCAAAAGACCAGCGGAAATCCCTGAGCTTGCCCGATTTTTCATCTCCGCCGATCCCGAACCCCACGATCCAGTCGCCCGCTGTCTCGGCGGCGCAAAGGGCGGTCTCGCGCGCTTTATCGGGGCCGAAATGGCGGATCGGCGTCACGATGCCGCGCAGCACGATCCCGTCGCGCCGCTCGGCCAGATCGGCCGCCTCCCTTATGGCGTCCACATAGTCGCGCCACGCGACAACATCGCGCCCGCCGCAGAAATCCGGCGACAGGAAGGTTTCCGAATAGATCACGCCCGATCTGGCGCTTTCTTCCAGAACCGCCAGCGTCAGGCGGTGGAAATCCTCGGGCGACTTCAGGACCTCGGTCGCCGCCTCATAGACTTTCAGGAAATCCCCGAAATCGGAGAAGCGGTAGTTCCCGGCCTCATCGAAGATCCCGCGGATGTCGATATGCTTTTCGGCCGCCAGCCCTCGGATGAAAGCCGGGGGCGCCGCACCCTCGAGGTGCAGGTGAAGCTCCACCTTTGGATGGTCTTTGGTCATCCGTGCCGCCCCCCGTTTCCGCTTCGGCCCTAGTATCTGGGATGCGTGCCCGACCGCAAGGCCCGGACCGATCCGCGCTTTTGCTGTAGCTACAGGAAAACTACGCGGTTCCTACAGGGTTCCTACGCGGTTCCGACGCCCCGCAGGTCACAGGAAACTGCACCCCGGCCCCATCGACGGCACGCCCAGATGGGCCGCCACCGAGGCCCCGACATCGACAAAGCCAACCTGCCCGACAGCCCGCGCCCCCAGCCCGGCGGCCACCACCGGCACCCTTTCGCGGGTGTGATCGGTTCCCGGCCAGGTCGGATCGTTGCCGTGATCGGCGGTGAAGATCGCCAGATCGCCGGGCCGCAGCCGCGCCAGGAATTCACCCGCCTTCGCGTCGAACCATTCCAGCGCGCGGGCATAGCCCGCGATGTCGCGCCGGTGGCCGAAAAGGCTGTCGAACTCGACAAAATTCGCGAAGGTCAGCGACCCGTCCCGGGCGCCGTCAACCGCATTCAGAAGGTGGTCGAACAGTTGGGAATCATTGCCTTTCCTGACATCGTCTATGCCGCGCATCGAGAAGATGTCGCCGATCTTGCCGATGGCGTGAACCGCACGTCCCGCCCCCTGCACCCAATCGCAAAGCGTGGGGGACGGCGGATCGATGGCATAGTCATGCCGGTTCGCGGTGCGGCGAAAGTTTCCGCAATCCCCGGTGAAGGGCCGCGCGATCACCCGTCCGACCTTCATCGCATGAAGTTCCGGCGCCAAGTCACTGCAAAGCTTCAGCAATCGCTCAAGGCCAAAGGCTTCCTCATGCGCCGCAATCTGAAAGACGCTGTCGGCCGAGGTGTAGCAGATCGGCCAGCCCGTGCGCAGATGTTCCTCGCAATGCTCCTCGATGATCGGCACGCCCGAGGCATGGCAATTGCCAAGCGTGCCGTCCGTACCGGCAAGCCGGGCGACCTTTGCCATCAGGTCCCGGGGAAAGGCGGGCCGGGTATCGGGGAAATAGTGCCAGTCCCACGGCACAGGCACCCCGGCCAGTTCCCAATGCCCCGAAGGCGTGTCCTTTCCCTTCGAGACCTCGTTGGCCGCCCCCCACATCCCCTCGGGCACCGCATCGAAGCCCGGCATTCCGGCGCCCGAAGCCAGCCGGACCGCAGCCCCAAGGCCCAACCGGTCGAGATTGGGCATGCGGAGAAGGCCGGACCTTCCGACATCTGCCCGCCCCCCCGCGCAGGCATCGGCGATATGGCCAAGCGTGTTGGCGCCCGTATCGGGCAGATCGCCATTGAAGAACGTGTCGGCATCCGTGCCGCCGCCGGCGCCCACACTGTCCATCACGATCAGAAAAGCCCGGGGCATCAGGTGATCCTTTCATGAATGAGGACCGGTTCCACCGGCTCTTCATCGCTGATCGTCACGGCGGCAAGGACCGCCGCCACCGCCCGGTCGGCATCGGCATCGTTTGCCGCATGCACGATCGCAAGGCTTTCGCCGCGCTCGACCGGTTCGCCGATGGGCATGATGTCGGCCAGACCAACGGACGGGTTGATCCGGTCGCCCCCGCGCAAGCGTCCGCCGCCCAGATGGACAACGGCATGGCCCAGCGCCTCTGCGTCGATGGTGGCGACGAAACCGTCCGAAGGTGCCGGAACGTCGCGCTGGACCGGCGCGGCAGGCAATCTGTCCGGATAGCGTTCGACAAAATCGACCGGCCCGCCAAGGGCCGCAACCATGCGCCCGAAGGTTTCGGCCGCGCGGCCCGATTCCAGTGCCTCCTCGATCTGATCGGCACCCTCACCACCGTCTTCGGCCAGCCCGGCAAGCGCCAGCGCTTCCCCCCCGAGTGCAACCGTGACATCCCAAAGGGCCTGGTTCACCGCCATGCCGGTCAATGTCTCCATCACTTCCAGCACTTCCAGAGCGTTGCCTGCCGAAGCCGCAAGCGGTTGATCCATATCGGTGATCAGGGCCGCTGTCCTGCACCCCGCGCCATTGGCCGTATCGACCAGCGACCGCGCCAGCGCCCGCGCATCCTTGAGGGATTTCATGAAGGCGCCAGAGCCGACCTTCACGTCGAGAACCAGCGCCTCAAGCCCCGCCCCGAGCTTCTTCGACAGGATCGACGCCGTGATCAGATCGATGCTCTCCACCGTGCCGGTCACGTCGCGGATGGCGTAAAGCCTGCGGTCAGCCGGCGCGATATCTGCCGTCGCCCCGACGATGGCGCAGCCGATATCGGCGACAAGGCCATGCAACTCATCGACCGAAACATCGCTGCGATAGCCCGGAATGGCCTCAAGCTTGTCCAGCGTGCCGCCGGTATGGCCAAGCCCGCGCCCCGAAATCATCGGGACATAGGCGCCACAGGCGGCCAGCGCCGGCGCCAGCAGCAGCGACGTGCCGTCGCCGATCCCGCCGGTCGAATGCTTGTCGACAACCGGGCCCGGCAGGGCCCAATCCAGCACCTGCCCGCTGTCGCGCATTGCGATTGTCCAGCCGACGCGGTCCTTGGCGGACAGCCCCCTGAGCAGAACCGCCATGGCAAAGGCGCCCGCCTGGGCATCGGTCACCTCGCCCGAGGCGAGACCTCTCGCGAACCATTCGGCCGCGTCGGGCCCAAGGCCCCCGCCATCCCGCAAGGCCGCGATGATCCGACGTGCATCCATCTCAGACCCTGTTCATGTGTTCGGTCGAGAACACACCGGGCAGCAATGCGCCAATGGTGGTCTCAAACCTTTGCCCGTCGGTGGTGGCCAGCGTGACCTTCACGTCGTGGCGGCCGAATTCGGCCAGTTTCTGGCGGCATCCGCCGCATGGGGACACCGGGGTCGGGCTGTCGGCGATGACGGCAAGCTCGGTCAGTTCGGTCTCTCCTGCCGCGATCATGGCCGCGATCGCCCCCGCCTCGGCACAGGTCCCTTCGGGATAGGCGACGTTTTCCACATTGCATCCGCGAAAGACAGCGCCGGAACCGGCGCGCAGGGCAGCGCCCACCTTGAAGCGCGAATAGGGAGCATAGGCATTTTCCCGCACGGCGCGGGCCTCATCTATGAGTGACATCGTATTCTCCTGACACTGAAGCGAGACTGCGCCGCCCCGCGCGGCGATGCAAGCGGCAAGCCTAGGGCATCAGCCTTGTCTCGAACGCCCCGGGAAGGGACACTTCCAGTATCTCGATATCCTCGGTCGGCGCCGACCAGCGGGTACGCATGCCCGGTGGAATGACGAAGGCATCCCCGGGGCCAAGCCTGCGCGGCTCCTCGCCCTCGCCTTCAAGCGTCAGCGCCCCGTCCATGACAAAACCGAACAGGATGTCGCTGTCATGCACCGCCCAGACAGGCGCGCCGCGGCCGCGCCGGACAACCTGAACCCCCGCCACGCCCTTGGTATTGGCGTTGATGGTGGTGTCGCGGCAGTCAAACCCGGGCAACCGGAAGGCCTGCCACCGGGCGTCTTTGCCGATGTTGTGAACAAATCGCTGACCGTCCCATTCACGCTCGGGCCGGTACCGGGCGGTCGGCAAGTGCATGTCGTGGTCGATCTCGGTCACATGTTCGGCCGGAACGCCGATTTCGATCACCTCGATATTGTCGCCCGATTCCAGCACACGGTGGCGGATACGGGGCGGCTGGATGAAACAGTCGCCGGCATGAAGCCTGCGCACATCGCCCTGATCCTCGTAAAGCACATCGACCCAGCCCCGGTAGCAGAAGATCAACTGGAACCCGACCTTGTGAAAATGCACCATGTCGGGCACCTTGCCATCGGGCACACGGATGTGGCTGGCGATGATCGCCCCGCCAAGCCTTGTGGGTATAAGGTCGCGATAGCGCATCCCCGCCCGCCCTATGACCCAGGGCGCCTTGTCCGCCAGCCTTCGAACGACAAACGCGTGATCGGTCTGCGGCTTATGTACCGGCGGATCGAGCGCATCAATGTCGACGATGGTGCCGCCGGGGGCCGTCAAGCGCCGCTGGCCATCGGCGAACCCATCGGGATCGGGTGCGAGTATGCGAAGACGTCCGCCTTCGCCCGGGGCCTCCGCGTCCAGCCTGATCCGCAGCCCGTGGCCCGACAGGATCGCCACCGCCGGGTTGTCGGCCGGCCATATCGCGTCCAGCCGCATCTTCAGGGTCTTGGTGAAGAACGGAAGATCGGCGGCGAGGTTCCCGGTCGGCAACAGTGCCTCGGCGCGAATTTCGGACATGTTCCGCTCCTCTCATGCTAGACAGACACTGTGCGCGGGCGCCGCGCTTTGCAAGCGCCCCGCGATCATGGCATAGGGGCTTCCCCGATCTGCCGAATTAGTTTAATACTAAATTGTTTTTTCCGGGAGGGTAGAAGTGGACGAAACGAGGCAGGAAAACACAAGGCAGGCAGCACTCGACTATCACGAATTTCCCAAGCCCGGTAAGCTGGAAGTCCGCGCGACCAAGCCGATGGCCAACGGTCGTGATCTTGCCCGCGCCTATTCGCCCGGCGTCGCCGAAGCCTGCCTTGAGATCAAGGACGATCCGACGACCGCCTCGCGCTATACCGCGCGCGGCAACCTTGTCGCGGTCGTCTCGAACGGGACCGCGGTGCTCGGCCTTGGCAATATCGGCGCGCTGGCGTCAAAGCCGGTCATGGAAGGCAAGGCGGTTCTGTTCAAGAAATTCGCCAATATCGACTGTTTCGATATCGAACTGAACGAACCCGATCCCGAAAAGCTGGCCGATATCGTCTGCGCGCTGGAACCGACCTTCGGCGCGATCAACCTTGAAGACATCAAGGCGCCCGACTGCTTCATCGTCGAACAGATCTGCCGGTCACGCATGAACATTCCGGTGTTTCATGACGATCAGCACGGTACCGCCATCGTCGTCGGCGCGGCCGCGACCAATGCGCTGCATGTCGCGGGCAAGTCCTTCGATCAGATCAAGGTCGTCTCGACCGGCGGCGGCGCGGCCGGGATCGCCTGTCTCGACATGCTTTTGAAGCTTGGCGTCCGGCGCGAGAATGTCTGGCTTTGCGACATCGAAGGGCTGGTCTATCACGGGCGCGAGGCGCAGATGACGCCGCAAAAGGCCGCCTATGCGCAGGGAAACAAGCCGGCAACGCTTGATGACGTGATCGGCGGGGCGGACCTTTTCCTTGGCCTGTCGGGGCCCGGTGTCCTGACGGCGGACATGGTCCGCAAGATGGCTTCGCGGCCGATCGTCTTCGCGTTGGCCAACCCCACGCCCGAAATCCTGCCCGATATCGCGCGCGGGGCAGCGCCGGATGCGATCATCGCAACCGGGCGGTCGGATTTTCCCAACCAGGTCAACAACGTCCTTTGTTTTCCGTTCATATTCCGCGGCGCGCTGGATGTCGGCGCGACGACGATCAATGACGAGATGGAGCTGGCCTGCATCGAAGGCATCGCCGCCCTTGCCCGCGCGACGACCAGCGCCGAGGCCGCGGCCGCCTATCGGGGGGAAAAGCTGACATTCGGACCCGATTACCTGATTCCGAAGCCGTTTGACCCGCGGCTGATCGGAACGGTTGCAAGCGCGGTCGCCAAGGCTGCGATGGATACCGGCGTGGCGAGCCGTCCGATTGCGGACTTCGATGCCTACCGGCGCAAGCTCGACGGGTCGGTCTTCAAATCCGCGCTGATCATGCGTCCGGTCTTCGAGGCGGCGCGCACCGCCCAGCGCAAGATCATCTTTGCCGAGGGCGAGGATGAGCGCGTCCTGCGCTGCGCCAATGCGATGCTTGAGGAGATGACCGATCGCCCGATCCTGATCGGACGGCCCGATGTTGTCGAACGGCGCTGCGAAAGGGCGGGTCTGCCGATCCGGCCCGGCCGCGATTTCGAACTGGTGAACCCCGAAAACGATCACCGCTATCGCGATTATTGGGGCACCTATCATGAGCTGATGGCCCGCCAGGGGGTCACACCCGACCTCGCCCGGGCGATCCTGCGGACGAATACGACCGCGATCGCCAGCATTGCCGTGCATCGCGGCGATGCCGACAGCATGATCTGCGGCACCTTTGGTCAATACCGCTGGCACCTGAACTACATCCAGCAAATCCTGGCGCGGGAAAAACTGTCGCCGGCCGGCGCGCTCAGCCTCATGATTCAGGAAGACGGGCCGCTCTTCGTCGCGGATACCCACGTGAACGCCACCCCGACGCCGGAAGAGATCGCAAAAACGATCATCGGCGCGGCGCGGCATGCGCGCCGATTTGGCGTCACGCCGAAAGTGGCGCTCTGCTCTCACTCCAACTTCGGCAATCAGGATACCGACAGCGGGCTGCGGATGCGCGCGGCACTGGCGATCCTTGACGCGAAAGGCGTCGACTTTTCGTATGAAGGCGAAATGTCGGCCGATGCGGCCCTTGACCCCGAATTGCGTGGCCGGATTTTCCCGGGGAACCGGCTGGAAGGGGCGGCCAATATCCTTGTCTTCGCCTATGCCGACGCGGCGAACACCGCGCGCAACATGTTGAAGATGAAGGCGGGCGGGCTGGAGGTCGGGCCGATTCTGATGGGGATGGGCAACCGGGCACATATCGTGACCCCGTCGATCACGGCGCGCGGGCTGCTGAACATGTCGGCCATCGCCGGAACGCCCGTCGCCCTTTACAGCTGACGGGGCGCGAATCAGCGCAGGGCACTTCGCAAACCGCCGTTGCAAATATTTGCAAACTGCGGGTTGTTTTGCTGCCGCATTTGCCCTGAGCCCGGGTTTGCAAAGAATTTGGCGGTTATCGCCGCGCATTAGCAAATTCTTGCCGCCCCCCCGGACCCTGTGATCGGTAACGCCGTTGCGTCAACCGAGCGACGTGGCGTAACAACGCCAAGTGCCACGGGAGGAGGGAAGACCATGGGATACAGATCGACCTATGACGGCTGGAAAGCCGATCCGGAAGGGTTCTGGATGGGCTTGGCGGATGCGATCGACTGGAAGCGCAAGCCCACGCAGGCGCTCTTTGCCGACAAGGCACCGATTTACGAATGGTTTTCCGACGGATTGGTCAATACATGCTGGAACGCGGTGGACCGGCATGTCGCGGCGGGTCGTGGCGCACAGACCGCGATCATCCATGACAGCCCGATCACCGGAACCAAGCACAAGATCACCTATGCCGAACTGCTGGACAGGGTCGCACGACTGGCGGGCGCGCTGCGTGCCAGGGGCGTCGGGAAAGGCGACCGGGTCATCATCTACATGCCCATGGTCCCCGAGGCGCTGGAAGCCATGCTGGCCTGCGCGCGGATCGGCGCGATCCACTCGGTCGTTTTCGGGGGGTTTGCCGCCAACGAACTGGCGGTTCGTATCGATGACGCGCAGCCGAAGGCCATCATCGCCGCGTCCTGCGGGCTCGAACCGGGGCGGATCGTCAACTACAAGCCACTCGTCGATGCCGCGATCGAACAGGCCCGGCACAAGGTGGATTTCACCCTGATCCTTCAGCGAGAGCACGCGCCTTCAAAGCTGATCGCCGGGCGCGATTTCGACTGGCACGAAGCGCAGGCGGATGTCGAACCGGTCGATTGCGTCGCCGTCGAGGGCAACCACCCGGCCTATATCCTTTATACATCCGGGACCACCGGCGCCCCGAAGGGCGTCGTGCGCGCGACCGCGGGGCATCTTGTCGCGCTCAACTGGTCCATGAAGGCCGTCTACAATGTCGAGGCCGGCGACGTTTTCTGGGCGGCCTCCGACGTGGGCTGGGTCGTCGGGCACAGCTATATCTGCTACGCGCCGCTGATCGCGGGCTGCACGACGATCGTTTTCGAGGGCAAGCCCGTCGGCACACCCGATGCCGGCACCTTCTGGCGCGTGATCGCCGAACACGGGGTGAAAAGCTTCTTCACCGCCCCCACCGCCCTGCGGGCGATCAAGCGTGAAGACCGGGAGGGGGCGTTCATCAAGGCGCAGGACCTGTCCGGCCTGAAGGCATTGTTCCTTGCAGGCGAGCGCGCCGACCCCGACACCATCGAATGGGCGAAGGCCCATCTTGGCATTCCGGTCATCGATCACTGGTGGCAGACGGAAACCGGCTGGGCCATTGCCGCCAACCCGCTGGGGATCGAGGAATTGCCGGTCAAGATCGGCTCGCCCTCGGTTCCGATGCCCGGTTACGACGTGCGGGTCCTTGATGAAGGCGGCCATCCGGTCAAGGCTGGCACGCTTGGCGCCATCGCGGTGAAACTGCCCCTGCCCCCGGGCACGCTGCCGACACTGTGGAACGCCGAGGACCGGTTCCGCAAATCCTATCTGAACCACTTTCCCGGTTATTATGAGACCGGCGACGCGGGCTATGTCGATGAAGACGGCTACCTTTACATCATGGCGCGGACGGATGACGTGATCAACGTCGCCGGTCACCGCCTGTCGACAGGTGCGATGGAAGAGGTTCTGGCATCGCATCCCGATGTCGCCGAATGCGCGGTCATCGGTGTCGCGGACCAGCTCAAGGGTCAGATGCCCGTCGGCTTCCTGTGCCTGAACAAGGGCGCCGCGCGCGATCACGCGGATGTCGTCGCCGAATGCGTGAAACTGGTGCGCGACCGGATCGGCCCGGTTGCCGCGTTCAAGCTGGCTTGCGTGGTGGACCGGCTGCCCAAGACGCGGTCTGGCAAGATATTGCGCGCCACCATGGTGAAGATTGCCGATGGCGAAGACTACAAGATGCCCGCGACAATCGACGACCCCGCGATTCTCGACGAGATCCGCGTCGCGCTTGCCGGGATCGGATACCCTACTTCTTAACGAAGAGCCCTCAAGCAAAATACAATCTCGGCGCGATTCATCGACCGTTGATCAAATAGTGACCCAACCTGTCGTTTCAGACAGCTTGGCCTATGCGGCAAGACGACATACAACGTAACTATGCAACCATCACTTGTGTTGGATAGCTATCTGGTAGTCTTCGAGTATCGGGCATTGTTGCATGAACAGTTCTACGGTTAAGACGGGTCCGGTCAGCCCCGTGCCTGCGGAAGCGGGAAACATGGCTCTTCTGGGCCATGATTTGCGTGCCGCGGTTTCAGATATCATCGGCGGGCTGCGCCTGATCGATCACAGCGCGATCGGTGAAACGGAAAGGTTGCAGCTGGAACGTGTTCGCGCATCTTCGGAAGTGCTCGCACTGCTGCTGGAAGAAGGTCTTTCGCAACTTGTCGACGAACAGGATCTGGGCTCGCCGCGCTTTGACCGGGTCTACCTTTCCCGCTTCATCTTTGACCTGAGAGTGCGCTGGTCGGGCCGGGCGACGGAAAAGGGTCTGAAATTCACCATGAATGCGTCGTCCGACCTGCCGCCGGTCCTTGTGACCGACCGGACGGCACTGGAGCGGATCCTGTCGAACATCCTTTCCAATGCGTTCAAATATACCGACCGGGGGGAAATCAAGCTCAGCCTGACAAAGACCGAAACCGGAAATATCCGGATAACGGTGACCGATCAGGGACCGGGCTTTTCCGCGGATGCGCTTGCCCGCCTTTTCGAATACAAGGGCCGCCCCGAGCGCAGCCACAAGGCCGGTCAGGGGCTTGGGATGCATATCACGAAAAGCATGACCGGGCGGATCGGGGGAATGATCCAGGTCGAAAACATCGATGGCGGCGGGGCGATGGTTTCGCTGGAACTGCCGAAAGAGACATGGGAAGACGCGCCGGCCTATACGCCTGCGCCCTTGCCCGATCTTGGCGGCATGCGCGTTCTTGTGGCCGAGGACAGCGAAACCAACCAGTTGGTGATTACAAGAATGCTGGATCGTCTGGGCGCCCAGCACGAGCTTGCCAGCGACGGGCTGGAAGCGATGAAACTTCTACGCTCGCATGAATTCGATCTTCT
This sequence comes from Paracoccaceae bacterium, assembly GCA_020447005.1. Lineage (GTDB taxonomy): Bacteria > Pseudomonadota > Alphaproteobacteria > Rhodobacterales > Rhodobacteraceae > Albidovulum. The sequence goes on along the minus strand of JAGRDO010000046.1, from coordinate 10,724 downwards.
CCTGATCGATATCGAGATGCCCCGGCTGAACGGGATCGAGGTGATCCGCACCCTTCGCGAACATCATTGCAAGAACTCCGATGTCCCCGTTGTCGCGATCACGGCCTACGTTCTGCGCGCGAACCGAAACGCGATTTACGCGGCGGGGGCGGACGCGATCCTGTCCAAACCCCTTGGCGGGCTGGACACATTCGGCCAGGCCATTGCGAATGTCTTGAACCGCACCGGTCAGACCCACACCGAAAACGACACCGCGGTGGGCGAACTGGCCGAGTTTGACAAGGCTGTCTTTGACCGGCTTCTGGCCATTGCGGGCCCCGATGGGCGGCAGGAACTGCTGGGCCGGCTTTGCGCCGATCTGAGGCGCACCGAACGCGGGCTGGTATCGGGCCTGGGCAATCTGGACTTCGCGGCCATCCGGTCCGACACCCATGTGCTGATCGCCCTCGCCGGCGCGGTTGGCGCATCGCGGTTGCAAGCGCTCGCGACCGCGCTGAACGCCGCTTCGCATCGGCGTGAACGCAGCGAAATCGGCGCGCTCGGGCCCGATACGCTGTTGCAGACCGACCGGCTGATCCATTTCGTCGAGCGCGAGGTCGCCCGTCGCGGAGATGCGACATGACACAGGCGCCGCTTTTGCTTGTGGAAGATACGCCGTCCCTGCAACTCGTCTATGAAGCGGTCCTGCGCTCGGCGGGGCACGAGGTCATCGTCGCAGGCGATGCGGCCGCCGCGCTTGGTTTTTTCCGGGCCAGAAAACCCGGCGTCGTCATTCTCGACCTTGTCCTGCCGGACCGCGACGGGCTTGATTTCATGCGTGAAATCCTTGCGTTGCGGCCTTCGACATCGGTCATTGTCATCACGGCCAACGGCTCGATCAACAAGGCCGTCGATGCGATGCGGGCCGGCGCCTATGAATTTCTTGTAAAGCCTTTCGATGAAAGACGTTTTCTGAACGCGGTCGAAAATGCAAAAGCCGATTCAGGCCGGCTTCACGACGGGCGGGACGCGAAGCATCCGCACATTCCGCCGGGCGATTTCATCGGTGTATCGCCCGCCATGACGCAGGTTTATTCAAAGATCCACTCGGTCGCGCGCTCGATGGCGACGGTCTTCATCACCGGGGAAAGCGGCACCGGCAAGGAACTTTGTGCCCAGGCGTTGCATGATCTGTCCACCCGGGCGAAGGGCCCCTTCGTGCCCCTCAACTGCGGAGCGATCCCGTCCGAACTGCTCGAATCCGAGGTCTTCGGCCACGTGAAGGGGTCGTTCACGGGCGCAATCGCCGACAAGCCGGGCGCCGCCGCCACCGCAGACGGCGGCACGCTGTTTCTTGATGAGATTTGCGAGCTTGATCTCAACCTTCAGACCAAGCTTCTGCGCTTTCTTCAGACCTCGACGATCCAGCCGGTAGGCGCAAGCCGCACGCGCAAGGTGAACGCGCGGATCCTGTGCGCAACCAACCGCGATCCGCTGGAAGAGGTCCGGCGCGGGCGTTTTCGCGAAGATCTTTATTATCGGCTGCATGTCGTGCCCATCAATCTTCCGCCCCTGCGCGAGCGTGGCGAAGATGTCGTGGCGATTGCCGAAGCCGCGCTAAGCCGCTTTTCCGCCGAAGAAGGGCGTTCATTCGGTGCCCTGGACGATGACGTCAAGTCGCTGTTCCGGACGCTGACCTGGCCGGGCAACGTCCGCCAATTGCTGAACGCCATTCGCCATGTCGTCGTGTTGAACGATGGGCCGGTCGTCACCCGGGCGATGCTGCCGATCGAGATGCACCACGAGGCCGAACTGGCCGCGGTCGACCAATCCCCGGCCCATCGCCGCAACAGCTTTCCCCTGGAGGCGTTCCACGGCAAGACCCTTGGCGAAATCGAACGGATGGTCATCGAGGAAACCATCGCCGCGCACGGGGGATCGGTTCCGAAAGCCGCGCGTGTGCTCGACGTGTCGCCTTCGACGCTCTACCGCAAGATCGACGCCTGGAAAGCCGGGGCCTGAACGGCCTAGACGAACTGTTCGCGGGTCAGCCGTTCTTCCAGCCCGTGACCCGGGTCAAAAAGAATCCGGTGGCGGATCCCGGGTTCCGAACGCACCTCGACCGAGATGACATTCGCGGCCGAACGCCCGTCAGCATCGGCCATGACGGGCCTTTTCTTCGGGTCGAGCACGTCGAAACGGACCTTGGCCGATTTTGGCAGCAAGGCGCCGCGCCAGCGCCGGGGGCGAAAGGCGGCCATCGCGGTCAGCGCCAGAACCTCGGCGCCGATGGGCAGGATCGGCCCATGTGCGGAATAGTTATAGGCGGTCGATCCGGCCGGCGTGCTGACAAGCGCGCCGTCGCACACCAGTTCCTCCATGCGCACCTTGCCATCGACGGTGATACGCAGCCTCGCGGCCTGAGGGCCGGCGCGCAGCAGCGACACCTCATTGATGGCAAGGGCCTGGTGCACGCGCCCGTCGGCCCCCTCGGCGCGCATCGCAAGCGGGTTGATCACTTCCTCGATGGCATCCGCCAGCCGCTCGGGCAGATTGTCCTCGCCGAATTCGTTCATCAGAAAACCGATGGTCCCGCAATTCATGCCATAGACGGGCACATCCATCCTTTCGGTGGAATGAAGCGTCTGAAGCATGAACCCGTCCCCGCCCAGGGCAACGATGACATCGGCCCTTTCCACGGGCGCGCTTCCATAGCGCGCCGAGAGGCGCGCCAGCGCATCCCTGGCGGCGGGCGTCTCGCTTGCCACAAACGCGATATTCGCGGGCTTTGGCACCTCTGGCTCCGTCCTGTTTTCCATGTATTGATTCACTGGCCATCAGGTGAACACAACCCCCCGGACCGGCATCAGCGCAATTCAGACATCCTGTGATCCAAATGCTCAACAAAACAGCACCTTCCCGACGCCTGTTTCTGAAGTCTCTTGCGGCGACCGCGCTGGCGGCGCGGCCCCGGGGCCCGTTCGGCTGGCGACAAAATCACCCGCAAGGGACCGACATTCGCGCCATCGCAGCAAGATGTCGGTTTTGAAACTTTCCGGTCGGCGCCAGCTCGGCTATAGAGCCTGCAACTTCGCCAATGGAGATCATGTATGACCGCCCAACACCGTGACGCCGGATTTTTCACCGCTCCGCTTTCGAGCCGCGACCCCGAGCTTTATGGCTCGATCCGGGATGAGCTTGGCCGTCAGCGCGACGAGATCGAACTGATCGCGTCGGAAAACATCGTCAGCCTTGCCGTGCTTGAGGCTCAGGGGTCGGTCCTGACCAACAAATATGCCGAAGGATATCCGGGCAAACGCTATTACGGTGGCTGCCAGTTCGTCGATGTCGCCGAAACGCTGGCGATCGAACGGGCGAAAAAGCTGTTCAACTGCAACTATGCCAACGTCCAGCCAAACTCGGGCAGCCAGATGAACCAGGCCGTGTTTCTCGCCCTTCTGAAGCCCGGCGACACGTTCATGGGGCTTGACCTCAACTCCGGCGGGCACCTGACCCACGGCTCGCCCGTCAACATGTCGGGCAAATGGTTCAACGTCGTCTCTTACGGCGTGCGCCAGCAGGATCAGCGTCTGGACATGGACGAAGTGCGCGCCAAGGCGCTGGAACACCGTCCGAAACTGATCCTTGCCGGCGGCACCGCCTATAGCCGCGAATGGGATTGGGCGGCCTTCCGCGCCATCGCGGACGAGATCGGCGCCTACCTGCACGTCGACATGGCCCATATTGCGGGTCTCGTGGCCGGCGGCGTTCACGCCTCGCCCATCCCGCATGCCCATGTCGTCACCACGACGACACATAAATCGCTGCGCGGGCCGCGCGGCGGCATGATCCTGATGAATGACGAGGATATCGCCAAAAAGATCAACTCGGCGGTGTTCCCCGGCCTTCAGGGCGGGCCCCTGATGCATGTCATCGCCGCCAAGGCCGTGGCCTTTGGCGAGGCGCTCGACCCGTCGTTCAAGGCCTATGCCGCGCAGGTCAAGAAAAACGCCGCCGCCATGGCGGACGAACTGATGAAGGGCGGCATCGACATCGTATCGGGCGGCACCGACAATCACCTCTGCCTTGCGGACCTGCGCCCCAAGAAAGTCACCGGCAAGGCCGCCGAGGCCGCATTGGGCCGCGCCCATATCACCTGCAACAAGAACGGCGTGCCCTTCGACCCTGAAAAACCCTTTGTGACCTCGGGCATCCGGCTTGGCAGCCCGGCAGGCACCACGCGCGGTTTTGACGAGGCCGATTTCCGCCAGATCGCCCGGCTGATCGTCGAGGTGGTCGACGGGCTGGCGGCGAATGGGGAAGAAGGCAACGCAGGCGTCGAGGCGAAGGTACGTGCCGACGTGGCCGCACTTTGCGCGCGCTACCCGCTTTATCCCGGCATGTAAGTGCGGACGCAAGCATAACCGCGATACGACAATAAAGGGTGCGCAGGATGAGCTTGCCGGAAACGCGGCAAACCGAGCGCGCCCTTGGCGACTGGATGCGCGCGCGCCTGCCCGACGCGGCGGCGGAATTCGTGATGTTCGTGCTGAAACAGGGGTGGGCATGCCTTTTCGGCGGCCTGCTTCTGGCAGCGCTGCTTTTCACCAAGGCCATCTGGCAGGCCTCCTGGCCCCTGCACCGCTATGACGCCCTGTTGATATTTGCGCTGGCGACGCAAGCCGTCTTTCTCTGGGCGCGACTGGAGACATGGACGGAAGCCAAGGTCATCTTGCTGTTTCACCTGACCGGAACGGCGATGGAGGTTTTCAAGACCGGCGCAGGATCCTGGACCTATCCCGAGCCCGGATTGTTCAAGCTGTTCGGTGTTCCGCTTTTTTCCGGCTTCATGTACGCCTCGGTCGGCAGCTACATGGCGCGGGTCATCCGCATATTCGACATGGCCTTCGCGCCCTATCCGCCGTTCTGGGCCACGCTGCTGCTTGCGGCCGCGATCTATGTGAATTTCTTCGCGCATCATTTCCTGCCGGATATTCGCCTTGCGCTCTTCGCCGCGACGATCCTGCTTTATCTGCGCACACGCGTCTGGTTCCGGATCGCCCGTCGCTATTACTGGATGCCGTTGCCGCTGGCCGCGATCCTGACCAGCTTCTTTCTGTGGCTGGCCGAAAATATCGGCACCGGCACCGGAACCTGGCTTTACGCCGGGCAAAACCCGCTGGAACGGGTGTCCTTCGCCAAGATGGGGTCCTGGTACCTGCTGCTCTATGTCAGCTTCGTGACCGTGACGCTGGTCCACCGCGGCAATCTGGGCCGCGCGCCCCGCCGGATGTCCTGATCATCCGGCGCTCTGCCAGCCGAAATAGACCACGACAAGGCCCGCGACCACAAAGACCGCCACCGCCGCCGAGGTGGCGATATCCAGCGCGATCTTCTTTCGGCGCTCCGCACCGCCAAGCGGTTTCAGATGCGCGATACAGGCCGCATGGGCCCGGTTCAGCCTGCCGTAATCAAGCTGCGCGCGAAGTTTGGGGATCTGCGCCAGTTCCGCCGCGCGCGCCAGATAGGCCACTTCGCGCCGCACTTTCCGTGGCAGGAGACGGCCCGCCCTGCGCAGTTTTTCGTCGAGCCTGCCATTTCGCATCCCCAGACGCCGCGCCATAAGCGCCGAAACGTCTTCGGCCATTTCCTCAACCGTGCGTTCACTCATAAACCACCCTCCGCCACAGGGCAGACTATCGGCCCGCGCGAACTGTCGCAACGGGGCTGGAAGCCTTCGTGCGGCTGGGCTAGGTAATTGTCATGCTGCATCTTGTCACCCATGGCGATCCCTCCTCGCTTCCCCCGCTTCTCATCGTTCACGGGCTGTTTGGCTCTGCGCGCAACTGGGGCGCGGTCCAGCGGCGGCTGGCCGATCGCGGGCAGGTGGTTGCGGTCGATATGCGCAACCACGGTGAAAGCTTTCATGCGGGGACACAAAGCTATGCCGACATGGCCGGGGACCTTGCCGAGGTGATCACCGCGATCGGGGCGCCTGCCGACGTGATGGGCCATTCCATGGGCGGCAAGGCCGCGATGATGCTTGCGCTCGAACATCCGGATCTGGTGAACCGCCTGCTTGTGGCCGATATCGCGCCCGTGGCCTATGGCCACAGCCTTGTGCATCTGATCCACGCCATGCGCGGGCTCGACCTTACCGGGCTTGACACCCGGACCGAGGCCGACCGCCGCCTGTCGCAAACGATCGACGCCCCCGGCCTGCGGGCCTTCCTGCTGCAATCGCTGGATCTGAAATCCGATCCGGTGCGCTGGCGCCTCAACCTCGACGTTCTGGAAGCCGAGATGGCGGGAATAACCGGATGGCCGGACACGGCGGCGGGGCAGTACGACGGGCCCACGCTTTTTCTGTCCGGGACGGACTCGGACTATGTCCTGCCCGAACATCGCGAAACGATCCGCGGCTTTTTCCCAAAGGCGCGGTTTGCCCGCCTGCCGGGGGCCGGCCATTGGCTTCATGCCGACAAGCCACGCGAATTCGAAGCGGTCCTGCGCAGTTTCTTCGCCTGAACGCCACCTCGGCCATCCGGCGGTAATGCCGTGTTAACCCGGCCATGGCATGCTCAGCCGCGTGGGGGTGTTTTGTTCGGGGAAAACACCATGGCAGACGGGTTCATGGGGCTACAGCCGACCCTGTCATTGCCTGTGCTATTACGGCCAGTCAGGGCACCGGAACCGCAGAAAATCACCGCGTCGGGTGGCGCCGGTGGCGCACGCAACGACGGCTTGGGGCAGCGCCCGCAAACATCCACGCAATCCCACAGGGGCGCGGTTCTGCAGCCTCCCCCTGATCGCGACAGGCCGACCGGACCACCCCCGGCGTTTGAGGCCAATGTTCTTGAGGCCGAGGCCGAGCGCTATCGCAATCCGGACAAGCAGGTCGCGCCAAGACAGTCCGGCCGCTTCCTGCCGCCCGAGCTTGCCGCCTATCAGGGCGATCCCGGTGAGGCAGAGACCCGGCAGCAGTTTGAAAGCTTCAGCTAGGCCTATTCCGCCGCCTTCGCCGCCATCGGGTTGTTCGGATGTGTCGTCCAGTTGGCATAGTCGCCGACCGTGCGGCCCGTCCTCGGGTCAACCGCGCCCTTGGGCAATTGCCGCATGGTGATGCAATTCTCGACCGGGCAGACGTCGATGCACAGGTTGCAGGCGACACATTCGTCGTCCTTGACCGAAAACGTCCGGTCCGCCCCCATCTCGATGGCCTGATGGCTCGTGTCCTCGCAGGCCGCATAGCAGCGGCCGCATTTGATGCAAAGATCCTGATCGATTTCGGCCTTGGTCACATAGTTGAGGTTGAGGTACTGCCAATCGGTGACATTCGGCACCGCGCGTCCAACCAGATCGGCGGTCGATGCCATGCCCTTTTCGTCCATGTATTGCCCAAGGCCGGAAATCATCTCCTGCACCACCTTGAAACCATAGGTCATCGCCGCCGTGCAGACCTGCACATTACCGGCCCCAAGCGCCATGAATTCAGCCGCGTCGCGCCATGTCGTGACCCCGCCAATGCCCGAAATCGGCAAACCCCGCGTCGCCTCGTTCCGGCTGATCTCCGACACCATCGACAAGGCAATCGGCTTCACCGCAGGCCCGCAATAGCCGCCATGCGCGCCCTTGCCGTCGATCGAGGGTTCCGGGCTGAACGTGTCCAGGTTCACCGATGTGATCGAATTGATCGTATTGATCAGGCTGACCGCATCCGC